>NZ_CP017946.1:5272290-5635935 GCF_003952665.1 Bosea sp. Tri-49 | reverse complement strand
GGCCGTTCAGCCCTACCACCACCGCCTTCCGGCGCCGGTCAAATTCCGCCAGCATCATCCCAACCGCGTCCTGCGGGCCGGTCAGCGCCTCAAGCCCCGCCCATTGCGCCGGAGCGTTGACGCAAGAATGCGAGTTCACCGCGAGCTTGCGGGCATTGTCGTAGAGCGGCTTCGGCCAGACTGAGAAGCCCATGCGCCAGCCGGTCATGGCATAGGTCTTCGACCAACCATTGAGCAGGATCAGCCGGTCGCGGATCTCCGGATAGCTCAGCAGGCAGACATGCTTTTCGCCGTCATAAAGCATCTGGTCGTAGATCTCGTCCGACATGACAGCGACATCCGGGAAGGCTGCCAAGCCCGCGACCAGCTTGTCGACTTCGGCCTTGGGCGTGACGCCGCCCGTCGGGTTGGCCGGCGAGTTGACGATCAGGAGCCGCGTCTTCGGCGTGATCAGCGCGAGCGTCTCCTCGGCCGAGAAGGCAAAGCCGTTCTCCTCGCGGATCGGCACCGGGATCGGCGTAGCCCCAGTGTACTCGATCATCGAGCGATAGATCGGGAAACCGGGATCGGGATAGAGGATCTCGGCGCCGGGCTCGCCGAACATCAGGATCGCCATGAACATGGTGACCTTGCCGCCCGGCACGATCATCACCGCCTCCGGCGAGACATTGACCTGGAAGCGCTTGTGCAGATCGGCCGCCACCGCTTCGCGCAAGGGCAGGATGCCGTTCGCCGGGGTGTAGCCATGGTGGCCGTCGCGCAGCGCCTTCACCGCCGCCTCGACGATGTGCTCGGGCGTCGGGAAATCCGGCTGGCCGATACCGAGATTGATGATGTCCTTGCCCTGGCGCTGCAATTCGGTCGCGCGGGCGAGCACGGCGAAGGCGTTCTCTTCACCGATGCGGCCGAAGGATGGGACGACCTGCAACGTCATGGCGGTTTCCTCTTCGCTCACGGCCGGTCTTCAAGCCGTCGCGTGTCCAAATCTGTCTTGGCCGCAAAGCCGGCAGCCGCGCAAGCCCGCCGCTTGCGTCCCAGTCCGGACAGGGACGCATTTGGAACACTTGCAAACTGCGCCGCAGCGACCTTTGCTGGTGTCAGCGTTTTACCAAGCGATTGGCACGGCGCCACAAGCTGCTGTATGCAGAATACAGCAGCTACGGCAAGCGCCCTTGCCGTTCTGCCACGGCCGGCATGACCTGTCGGTCAAATCGATTTAAAGACGATGCCGAAGCGGCGCAAAGCCGCCCGGGCGCGAGAGGGAATGACGGGATGGCCAAGACGCCAAGCAGCAAGACGCCGAACGGCAAGAAGCCGGTGCGGAAAATCAAGCCGGAGCAGCTTCGCTCCAAGGCCTGGTTCGACAATCCGGCCAATGCCGACATGACCGCGCTTTATATCGAGCGGACCATGAATTTCGGCCTGTCGCGTGAGGAATTGCAATCCGGCCGCCCGATCATCGGCATCGCCCAGACCGGCTCCGACATCGCCCCCTGCAACCGCCATCATCTCGAGCTCGCCCATCGCGTCCGCGACGGCATCCGCGAAATGGGCGGCGTGCCCTTCGAGTTCCCGATCCATCCGATCCAGGAAACCTGCAAGCGGCCAACCGCCTCGCTCGATCGCAACTTGCAATATCTCTCGCTCGTCGAGATCCTCTACGGCTACCCGATCGACGGTGTCGTGCTGACGACCGGCTGTGACAAGACCACCCCGGCCCAGATCATGGCGGCAGCGACCGTCGACATCCCGGCTATCGCCCTGCCGGGCGGGCCGATGCTGAACGGCTCCTTCCGCGGCGAGCGCACCGGCTCGGGCACTATCGTCTGGAAGGCGCGCCAGATGATGGCGGCCGGCGAGATCGACTATCGCGGCTTCGTCGATCTGGTTGCCTCGTCCGCGCCATCCGCGGGTCACTGCAACACCATGGGCACCGCCTCGACCATGAATGCGCTCGCCGAAGCGATGGGCATGACCCTGCCCGGCGCCGCCGCGATCCCGGCCCCCTATCGTGACCGCTACGAGATGGCCTATCTGACCGGGCGCCGCATCGTCGAGATGGTCTGGGAGAACCTGATCCCCTCGAAGATCCTGACGCGCGAGGCCTTCGAGAACACCATCGTCATCAACTCGGCGATCGGCGGCTCGACCAACGCCCCGGTCCACGTCAACGCCATCGCCAAGCATATCGGCGTCAAGCTCGACAATGAGGACTGGACCAAGATCGGCTACGACACGCCGCTTCTGGTCAACATGCAGCCGGCCGGCGAATATCTCGGCGAGGACTATTACCGCGCCGGCGGCCTGCCCTCCGTGATCGCCGAGCTGATCGCCAAGGGCAGGCTCAAGCCGGCCATCACCGCCAATGGCAAGACCCATATCGAGAACTGCGAAGGAGCATTCACGGGCGACCGCAACGTCATCAAGGCCTATGACGAGCCGATGAAGAAGGAGGCCGGGTTCCTCAACCTCTCCGGCAACCTGTTCGACTCGGCGATCATGAAGACCTCGGTGATCACGCCGGAATTCCGCAAGCGCTATCTCGATAACCCGAAGGACCCGATGGCCTTCGAAGGCAAAGCCGTCGTTTTCGACGGGCCGGAGGACTACCACCACCGGATCGACGACCCCGCGCTTGGGATCGACGAGCACACGGTGCTATTCATCCGCGGCGTCGGTCCCGTCGGCTATCCCGGCGCGGCCGAGGTCGTGAACATGCGGCCGCCGGATTACCTGATCAAGAAGGGCGTCACCGCGCTCGCTTGCGTCGGCGACGGCCGCCAGTCCGGTACCTCGGGCTCGCCCTCGATCCTCAACGCCTCGCCGGAAGCGGCGACAGGCGGCGGGTTGGCGCTGCTGAAGACCGGCGACAAGGTCCGCATCGACCTGAAGAAGCGCACCGCCAACATGCTGATCTCGGACGAGGAGCTGGAGAAGCGCCGCGCCGAATTCAAGGCGGCCGGCGGCTACAAGTATCCGAAGAGCCAGACGCCCTGGCAGGAGATCCAGCGCAAGATCGTCGACGAACTCTCCGAGGGCATGGTGCTGAAGCCGGCGGTCAAGTACCAGAAGATCCACAAGAAGTTCGGCATCCCGCGCGACAACCACTGAGCGGTTCCTGCCGCTCGCACCGATGCCGTTCGGCGTCTTCGACATTGCCCTGGCAGCGCTCGCCGCGCTGCTGGGCGGCCTCGCCGGCAGGCAGCTCGCGCTGCGCCGGCGCTATCCGATTGTCCTGACCGCAATCCTTGGCGCCATTGTCAGCTTTGCGATCACCCTGCTGCTCGGCAGCTATTTCGGCTCGTTCTTCGTCGGACTTGTCGTCCTGGGGGTTGTCGTCGTCTTCTGGTGAGGGGCTATTGCCCTTCACGGAGAACGCGATGACCTGGCTTGCCGAGCTGACCGGGCTCGACCCGCAGACGACCCTGCTGCTGGTGCTGCTGTCCGGGCTGGGCGCCCTGCTCGGCGGCGCCGTCGGTCATTGGCGTGGGGGCTCCGGCCGGATCGTGTCAGGAGCGATCATCGGCGCGATCCTGCTGCCGGTCGCTGGTCTGGCATTCCTGCTCCATCTCGGCATGGTGGCCGTGGTGGCTGTGATTGTCGCCGTGGCGGCCATGTTCGCCGGCATTCTCGGCTGACCCCGACAAGAGTGGCCCCTTGCCTCATCCCGCGACGCCCCCTCAGGACATCTATGACGCCGCGTTTGTCAAAGGCGTCTTCGACCGCTGTTCCAGCCGCTATATCGGCTACAGCTCCTTCTTCTCCTTCGGCTTCACCGAGCGCTGGCGCCGGCAATGCGTGGAGGCGCTGCCAGCGCTGCAGGAGGCCGCTCCCAGGGGCTACGATCTAATGGCCGGGACCGGAGAGGTCTGGCCGCATCTGCTCAAGCGTTTCCCCGAGATCGACGCGATCACCGCGGTCGACATCTCTTCCGGCATGCACCAGTTGGCGATGGAGCGCCTCCATGCTCACCGCGCCCACAAGATCGACTTCGTCGAGGCCGACGTGCTGGCCAACGATCTGCCGGCCGACAGCGCCGATTTCGTGATCTCGACCTTCGGCTTGAAGACCTTCAATCCCGACCAGCACTCCCGCCTCGCGAAACTGATCGCCCATTGCCTCAAGCCGGGCGGCAGCTTCTCGATGATCGAGGCCTCAGATCCGAAAGGCTGGTGGCTGCGGCCGCTCTATCTGTTTCACCTGAAGACCGTGCTGCCCCTGGTCGAGCGCATCTTGCTGAAGGGCGCGCAGGATTTCGCGATGATCGGCACCTACAGCACGAATTTCGGTGACGCCTCGGGCCTGGCGGCGATGCTGCGGGCCGAGGGGCTGGAGGTTGAGTTCAGGCGCTTCTTCTTCGGCTGCGCAACGGCAGTCTCGGGGAGGAAGCCACTTTAGCTTCTCCGCGACGCGCACTCTCAGTTGGAACATGCCCGTCACGCATCTCAGGCGGCACGCCGATGCGTGCAAGCGGGGCTGACAAACCGATGCGACGACGACAATATGGCTCCCTTGAACCTATCTGAAACGATTTAAAATGGCTCAGAGCCCGCAAGTCGACGCGTTTCGCAACCTCCACGAATCCGGCTGCTTCGTCATGCCGAACCCCTGGGATGAGGGCTCGGCCCGTTGGCTGCGCGGCCAAGGCTTCAAGGCGCTGGCCTCGACCAGCGCCGGCTTCGCCTTCACGCAAGCGCGCGCCGACCAGGACGTGCCGCGCGAGATGATGCTGGCCCACCTCGCCGACCTGGTGAAGGCGGTGCCCGACCTGCCCGTCAACGCCGATTTCGAGAACGGCTATGCTGATACGCCCGACGGTGTTGCAGCCAACGTCAAGCTCTGCATCGCGACCGGCGTCGCCGGCCTCTCGATCGAGGACGCGACCGGGCGCGTCGGCGAGACGCTCTATCCGTTCGAGCTCGCAGTGGAGCGCATCAAGGCAGCGCGCCGCGCCGTCGACGAGACAGGTTCCGGCGTGCTGCTGACCGCCCGCGCGGAGTGCTTCCTGACGGGCCATCCTGAGCCGCTGAAGGAAGCAGTCCGCCGCATCGAGGCCTATGCCGAGGCGGGGGCCGACGTGCTCTACGCCCCTGGCCCGAGGACGGTCGAAGATATCGGAGCCATCGTTGCGGCAGCCGGCGGCAAGCCGGTCAATGCGCTGGTCTATGGCGATTTCGGCCTCAGCGTCTCCGACATCGCCGCCGCCGGAGCCCGCCGCATCTCGATCGGTGGCGCCCTGGCTCGCGCCGCCTGGGCCGCCTTCATTGAAGCGACACGCCTGATCAAGGACGAAGGCAGCTTCAAGGGTTTCGCCGGCAACGGCGCCTCGGCCCCGCTCAATCCGTTCTTCCGCGACGACCTCAAGGCACGCTCGTGAGCGGACAGCTTCTCATCGCCCCGGAATGGCTCGGCAAGAGCGGGCTCTGGCAGATCGACGCCAAGGGCAAGCGCAAGCCGGTCGATGCCGAGGATGTCGGCCTGTCCGAAAATCTTGCCGACCGGTTGGAAAGCTGGGTGGACGTCTTCGACGCCATCTATGACGAGGCGAACGAGGCAGCCTCCGACTTCGCCAACGAAGTCGAGCGGCTAACATGGGAAGCGGAAGGCGCGGCACTCGCCGCTGCCATCGCCACCGAGCTTGGCCCGAACTGGCAGATCACCCACGACCTCTCCGGCTGGCGCAAGGCGATCAAGGCATGACGACGTTGAATTGGACGCCTCGCCCCTTTCCCCCGGCCAAGGTGCTGCAGGGCCGCTATTGCCGGCTGGAACCGCTCGACCCGGCCCGTCACCTCGACGACATCTGGCAGGCCATGGGCGGCCATGATCATCTCTGGCAGTGGATGCCGACGATGCCTCCGCAGGGCAAGGCCGCCTATGGCGAACTGCTCGCGACGATGGCCGCCAAGTCCGGCATCGTGCCGCTCGCGGTGATCGACGAGGCCGACGGCAAGGCCAAGGGCCATCTCTGGATCATGGAGATCCGGCCGGAGCACGGCGTCTTCGAGGTCGGCTTCATCACCTATTCGCCGGGCCTGCAACGTACGCGCACCGCGACCGAGGCGATCTATCTCGTCGGCGACTATGGCTTCTCACTCGGCTACCGGCGCTATGAGTGGAAGTGCAACAACCTCAACGAGCCCTCGAAGCGCGCGGCGCTGCGCTTCGGCTTCCAGTATGAGGGGCTGTTTCGCCAGCATCAGGTGGTCAAGGGCGCCAACCGCGACACCGCCTGGTTCTCGATCCTCGACAACGAATGGCCGCAGGTCGGGCAGGCCTTCCGGAACTGGCTCGCGCCGGAGAATTTTGACGCGCAAGGCCAGCAGAAGACCTCGCTGGCTGATATCACGAAGACTGCGGGGGCCGCCTGACATGGCTCTGCGCCGCGCCTCGACGGATGACATACCGGCGATCGTCGCGCTGACGGAGGCCGCCTATCTGCCGAACGAGAGCATCATCGGCGTGCCCTCGCTGCCGCGCATCGCCGACTATCACCAGGTACTGGCTGAGCATGAGGTCTGGCTCGCCGAAAGCGAGGGAGCACTCGACGGTGTCCTCGTGCTCGAGGAGGAGCCGGCGAAGTTCACGCTTTGGAGCATCGCCGTCTCGCCCGCGGCCACCGGCAAGAAGATCGGCTCGACACTGATGAGCTTCACCGAGGAGCGGGCGCGGGCGCTCGGTCACGACGCCGTCCATCTCTACACCCACGTCAAGCTCGCCGACCGCATCGGCTGGTATGAGCGGCTCGGCTACCAGGTCACCCATTACGAGAATCTGCCGGACCGCCGGCTGATCCATATGCGCAAAAGCCTTCGATAATCGGACAGTAAGGGAAGAAACGACATGGCAGGACGTTTGAAGGGCAAGGTCGCAGTGGTGACCGCAGCCGGCCAGGGCATTGGCCGGGCGATCGCCGAGGCCTTCGTCGCCGAGGGCGCGACCGTCTGGGCGACCGACAAGGACGTCGCCTTGCTCGAGGGCATCCCGAAAGCGAAGAAGCGCAAGCTCGACGTGCTCTCGACCAAGGCGGTCGAAGCCTTCGCGGAGAAGGTCGGCACCATCGACATCCTGGTCAACGCCGCCGGCTACGTCCATCACGGCACGATCCTGGAGTGCGACGACAAGGCCTGGGAGTTCTCCTTCGACCTCAACGTCAAGTCGATGCACCGCACGATCAAGGCCTTCGTCCCCGGCATGCTCGCCGCCGGCAAGGGCTCGATCGTCAATATCGCCTCGGGCGCTGGCTCGGTGCGCGGCATCCCGAACCGCTATGTCTATGGCGCCACCAAGGCGGCGGTGATCGGCCTGACCAAGGCGGTCGCAGCTGACTACATCAAGAAGGGCGTCCGCTCGAACGCGATCTGCCCCGGCACGATCCAGTCGCCCTCGCTCGACCAGCGCATCATCGAGCTCGCCAAGGTGACCAAGACGTCCGAAGCGGCCGCTCGCCAGGCCTTCGTCGATCGCCAGCCCATGGGCCGGCTCGGCACAGCCGAGGAGATCGCCTGGCTCGCGGTCTATCTCGGCTCGGACGAAGCCAGCTACACCACCGGCCAGATCCATCTCGCCGATGGCGGCTTCGCGCTTTAGACCAGCGCAGGGGAAGCGCCATGCACGTCCTGATCAGCGGCGCCGCCGGCATGATCGGCTCGCGGCTCGCCGCGCGCATCGCCCGCGAGAGCGCCTGCACCGGCAAGTCGCTCACGCGGCTGACGCTGACCGACGTCGTGGCGCCGCCGCGACCCGCAGGCTTTGACGGGCCAGTCGAGAGCCGCACCGAGGATTCGAGCTCGGCGGCGGTTGCAGCCGAGCTTGCGGCTCTGCGTCCCGATATCATCTTCCATCTCGCCGCGATCATCTCGGGCGAGGCGGAGCGCGATTTCGACAAGGGCTACCGCATCAATCTCGACGGCATGCGCAACCTGCTGGAGGCGATCCGGCAGGAGAGCATGAGGAACGGCGCTTACGTCCCCAAGCTCGTCTTCTCCTCGTCAAGCGGCATCTTCGGCGCCCCCTTCCCGCCGGCGATCTCCGACGAGTTCCATGTCACGCCGTTGACCAGCTACGGTGCACAGAAGGCGATCGGCGAACTGCTGCTCGCCGACTATTCGCGGCGCGGCCTCGTCGACGGCGTCGGCATCCGCTTCCCGTCGATCGTGATCCGGCCCGGCAAGCCCAACGCCTCGGCCGGCGGCTTCTTCTCCGGCATCATCCGCGAACCGCTGCAGGGGCTGGAGGCGCTGCTGCCGGTCGCGGATGACGTCATCTTCACCCATGCCTCACCGCGCTCGGCCGTCGGCTTCCTCCTGCACGGCGCCTCGCTGAACCGCGAGCAGCTCGGCCCGCGCATCAACCTCAGCATGCCGGGCGTCTGCGTCACTGTCGGCGAGCAGATCGAGGCGTTGCGCCGCATCGCCGGCGACAAGGCGGTGAAGCTGATCCGGCGCGCGCCCGACAAGGCCGCCGCCGACATCGTCAAGGGCTGGCCGACCCGCTTCGATGCGAAGCGTGCGCTGTCGCTCGGCTTCCGAGCCGAACAGGATTTCGACGAGATCATCCGCGTCCATATCGAGGACGATCTCGGCGGCCATCTACCCAACTGAACGTAAGAAGCTAAAGATCGGACAGAAGACATGCATATCCTCGTCATCGGCGGCGCCGGCATGGTCGGCCGCAAGTTCATCGAGCGCCTGGCGCGCGACGGCGGCCTCGGCGGCAAGGCGGTCGACAAGGTGACGGCGCAGGATATCTTCCCGGCCTCGGCGCCGGCGAACGCGCCCTTCGCTTTCGAGGCGCTGACCTCCGACCTGTCGCAGCCGGGCGAGGCCGAAAAGCTGATCGCCTCGCGTCCAGAGCTGATCGTCCATCTCGCCGCCATCGTTTCCGGCGAGGCCGAGGCCGATTTCGACAAGGGCTACCGCATCAATCTCGACGGCACGCGCTATCTCTTCGACGCCATCCGCCTCGTCGGCGACGGCTACAAGCCGCGCGTGATCTTCACCTCCTCGATCGCCGTCTTCGGCGCGCCCTTCCATGACAAGATCGAGGACGAGTTCTTCACCACGCCGCTGACCAGCTACGGCACGCAGAAGGCGATCGGTGAGCTCCTGCTCAGCGACTACTCCCGCCGCAGCTTCTTCGACGGTATCGGCATCCGCCTGCCGACAATCTGCGTGCGCCCTGGCACACCGAACAAGGCCGCCTCCGGCTTCTTCTCCAACATCATCCGCGAGCCGCTTGCCGGCCAGGAGGCGGTGCTGCCGGTCTCCGACCAGGTCCGCCACTGGCACGCTTCGCCGCGTTCGGCCGTCGGCTTCCTCGTCCATGCCGCGACCATGGACACCAATGCGATCGGCCCGCGCCGGGTGCTGACCATGCCGGGCTATTCCGCCACCGTCGCCGAGCAGATCGAGGCGCTGCGCAAGGTCGCCGGCGAGAACGTGGTCAAGCGCATCAAGCGCGTGCCCGACCCGGTGATCGACGCCATCGTCGCTGGCTGGCCTCGCAATTTCGATGCGAAACGCGCCCCGGCGCTTGGCTTCAAGGCGGAATCGAGCTTCGAGGAGATCATCCGCGCCCATATCGACGACGAACTCGGCGGCACGTTCGTCGCGTGATCGCGTAAGCGCGATACAACTTCACCATCATGCTCGGCCTTGTGCCGAGCATCCACGTCCTGGACACCGCCCTCGCCGTAGGAGGACATGGATGGTCGGGACAGGCTCGACCATGACGAGAAGCGGCGTCAGTCTAAGGCAGCTTCCGCAGCATCAGCGTCGCGCCGACCGCCGGATCCTTGCGCCACTGCCCGCCCTCGAAGACCAGCTCGACCTTGTGGCCTTTGCGGGCGATCAGCTCGAGCCGGCCCGCCTCATAGCGCCAGGCGATGGGCGAGAAGATCGTCAGCCCGGTATCGGGGCAGAGCCCGTCGAAGCTCGCTACCAAAGCACCGGTATTGGCTGAAGGGCTGGTCGAGAGCACGAGCTTGCAGACATCGCGGCCGACCTGCCGCATCACCGCATAACGTCCAGGCAGGCTCGCAGCGGTCGGCGCGTTCGCAGGATCGACCGCAGTCGGGCGGGCCGCCGCAGTTGCCGCGAGCTCCGCGCGGCCCGGCGCCGGGCGCTGCTGAGCCCGTACATAGCCGGTCGGATCAAGCCCGTACTGCGCGCCATCGCTGCCCTTGCCGCGGCGGCCCGGATCGGCCTTCTCGCTGAAGACGATCACCGCCTTGCCATGGCCATCAAGTAGCCTCGGCGCGCCGTCGGACACATCCCATGCGAAGACCCCGGTTAGGATCGGCAAAGCGCGGCGGCAGGTGGCAGGAAATCGAACCTGGCGACCTTGCCCCGCAGGTTCGGCGCCAAAGGTCACCGAGCACTCGCGCGAGGCGCCGAGCTTCTCGATGTCCCAGGTGCCGATGAAGGGCTTCAGCGCCTCGGGCGCTTGCTCGGCGCCACGAGGCAGCGGCGCCGTCTGTGCCCCAGCCGGCGAGACAAACAACAACGCCAGAGCGGCGAGGACTGCACCTCGCCGCATAAGGCGTGTTCCCGTCGTGATCAGGCTTTTGTCCATGGCGTCTCGGCAACCGGTGTCAGAGGACCCTTGCCATCGAACCATGAAACCAGGTTGTCGACCAGAAGCTGGCCCATCTGTTCGCGCGTATGCACAGATGCCGAGCCGACATGCGGCAGCAGCACGATATGATCCATCGCGATCAGCTCGGCCGGCACGCGCGGCTCGTCTTCGAACACATCGAGGCCGGCGGAGAGGATGGTCTTGCTCTTCAGCGCCTCGATCAGCGCCTGCTCGTCGATCACCGTGCCGCGCCCGACATTGACGACGATGCCGTTCGGCCCGAGCGCCTTCAGCACCTCGGCATTGATGATGTGGTAGGTCGAATCGCCGCCCGGCGCGACCGAGACCAGCGTGTCGACATCAGCCGCCATCTCGACCAGCGAGGGATAGTAGCGATAGGCGACATCGGCCTGGCGCGAGCGGCCGTGATAGGCGATCGGCACGTCGAAGGCTTCGAGCCGGCGCGCCACGGCCTTGCCGATCCGGCCGAGGCCGACGATGCCGATCTTGCGCTTGCGCAGCGAAGTCGTCAGTGGATAGGCGCCTTGGAGCCACTTGCCGGCGCGCAGATAGCGGTCGACCTGCGGCAATTGCCGGACGGTCGCCAGCAAGAGGCCGATGGCGAGGTCGGCGACCTCGTCGGTCAGCACGTCCGGGGTGTTGGTGACGAGGATGCCGCGCTTGCCGGCGGCCTTGGCATCGACATTGTCGTAGCCGACGCCGAAATTCGAGACGACCTCGAGCTTGGGCAGCGCATCGAACAGAGCATCGTCGATGCGCACATGTGCGCCGCCGCCGGCGACACCGCGCACACGATCCTTCACGGCCGCCAACGCGGCCGGGCGGTCCTGCTCCTTCCAGAGCTCGTGCACGGTGAAGCGCGCCCTCAGCTGGTCGGCGGCATAGGCCATCAACGGCCCGGTCATGACGATCTCGATCTTGTTCTGCGCGGTCATGGTCCTGCTTTCGTGGAACGCGTGGTGGCTTGATTTCAAACTCTTAAAACGATTAGATCAACATAGCCGCCGGAACAGCGCCGGGGAATTCCCCTGGCGCGAAGGCAGGGCTGCTTGCAGAGCCGGGTAAGACAAACCGGCTCGGCTGTCGATACAGCGCGATATAGTATGATTTAATCACGCGATTTTGCTCGCATTTGCCTCCGCTCGACCAGCGAGCAGACGCAGCGTACTGTTCAGGCTGTCAATCACCAGTCCGCTCATCCGCGCCGCCGCGAGCTCGCCATCGCGCTGCACGATCGCCTCAAGCACACGCTCATGATCGATCAATGACGCCGTGAAAAAGAAGCGGTCGTCGGGCGCTTTCAGGAACAACGACCATTGGATCGTCGCGCACACAGCCGGCGCGAGGCATTGCAGCGGCGGATTGCCGGTGGCGGCGAAGATCGCTTCGTGAAAGGCGAGGTCGGCATTGACCGTCCGCTCGGCATAAGGCGGGTTCTCGACCATGCCGCGATAGGCCGCCTCGATCTGCTGCAGGTCGGCCGCACTGCGCCGCTGCGCCGCGAGACGTGCCGCGCTCGGCTCGACGAAAAGCCTGAGCTCGAACAGGTCGCGGATGAGCTTCTCGTTCGGATCGGCTTCGAAATGCCAGGCAAGCACATCCGGGTCGAGCAGGTTCCAGACCTCGCGCGGCGCCACTCGCGTGCCGCTCTTCGGCTTGGCCTCGACCAGCCCCTTGCCGCTGAGGAATTTGACCGCCTCGCGATAAGCGGTACGGGAGACCGAAATCTCGCCCCTCAGATCGTCCTCGTTCGGCAGCAGTGCGCCGGCCGGCGACGCTCCGGTGATGATCGCGACCGCAAGCCGGTGCGCCACCTGGCCGAACAGCCGGTCGGGGTTGAGCCTCGTCGGGCGGGCATGGACATGGAGCCGCATCGAACCTACGTTTTTCCTCCAATGATCGGCAGCGTCGGAGAGGTCGTCCCGCTGCTCGCCCGGCGCTTGACACGCGTCTTTCTATCGTATGACTTTATCCGCGAACGAGGTTGACGCAACAGGCGGCTCGCCTGGATTGCGTGGCCTCGTGTCGATCGGTCGTAAGAAACCGATGATCTGCAGCGCCGCCGACGGGGATTGTGTCAGGCACCCCGGGGCAACCTAAAGAGCGGGAGAGAAACCAAAGATGGCATCCGTCCAGATTGCCGACGTGCGCAAGGCCTATGGCTCGACGCAGGTCATTCACGGCGTCGATATCGACATCAACGATGGCGAATTCGTCATCCTGGTCGGCCCCTCGGGCTGCGGAAAATCGACCTTGCTGCGCATGATCGCCGGCCTCGAGAACATCACCGGCGGCGAAATCCGCATCGGCCCGCGCGTCGTCAACGACGTGCCGCCGAAAGAGCGCGATATCGCCATGGTCTTCCAGAACTATGCGCTCTACCCGCATATGACGGTGGCCGACAACATGGCCTTCTCGATGAAGCTGCGGAAGGCCCCGAAGGCCGAGATCGACGAGCGCGTCAACAAGGCCGCCGGCATTCTCGGCCTCGACAAGTTGCTCGACCGTTATCCGCGCCAGCTCTCGGGCGGCCAGCGCCAGCGCGTCGCCATGGGCCGCGCCATCGTGCGCGATCCGCAGGTCTTCCTCTTCGACGAGCCGCTCTCCAACCTCGACGCCAAGCTGCGCGTGCAGATGCGCACCGAGATCAAGGAGCTGCATCAGCGCCTCAAGACCACGACGGTCTACGTCACCCACGACCAGATCGAGGCTATGACCATGGCCGACAAGATCGTCGTGATGCATGACGGTATCGTCGAGCAGATGGGCGCCCCGCTCGATCTCTACGACAATCCCACCAACCTCTTCGTCGCCGCCTTCATCGGCTCGCCCTCGATGAACCTGTTGAAAGGCACGATCCGTGCCAACGGCTTCGAGACCGAAGGCGGCGTGATCTGGCCGGTCGGCAAGCATCCGGCGGATTCGAACGACCGGGCCGCTGTGCTGGGCATCCGCCCCGAGCATCTCATGCTCGATCCGAACGGACTTTCCGCGGAAGTCGTGGTCATCGAGCCGATGGGCTCGGAGACCCAGGTTGTCGTTCGCTGCGGCGGCCAGGACCTGACCTGCATCTTCCGTGAGCGCATCACCGCCAAGCCCGGCGAGACCATCAAGATCCGGCCGGACATCTCGGTGACCCATCTCTTCGACGCCGCGACGGGCAAGCGCATCTGACCGTCACGGAACGACGGCCGCACGGAGAACACTCCGGCGGCCTGGCCTGATCGCCGCCTACAATACCTGACGAGGCTCCCATGCAGGGCCTCGCACCACATGGAGGAGACCAAGCGATGAGCATTTCCAGACGTGATGTATTGATCGGTGGCGCAGGCCTCGCAGCCGGCGCCACCATGCCTGTGCCGTCGATTGCCCAGACGGCCAATATCGAGAAGGGCGCGACGCTGCGCGTGCTGCGTCCGACCAAGTTCGTCGACCCCGACCAGACGATCTTCAACGAGAACACCGAAGCCTTCACCAAGGCGACTGGTGTCCAGGTCCGCGTCGACTATGCCAGCTGGGAGGATCTGCGCCCGCAGACCGCCGTCACCGCCAACACCGGCGCCGGCCCCGACATCGTCGTCGGCTGGGCCGACGACCCGCACATCTTCGCCGACAAGCTGGTCGACCTGACGCAGGTCGCCGAGGATCTCGGCAAGAAATATGGCGGCTGGTACCCTGTCGCCGAGAAATACGGCAAGAAGGACAAGACCAACACCTGGATTTCGATCCCGATGGGTGGCTCCGGCGGCCCGGCGGTCTATCGCGAATCCTGGGTCAAGGAAGCGGGCTTCGACAAGTTCCCGACCGACCATGCCGGCTTCCTCGATCTTGCCCGCAAGCTCAAGGCCAATGGCCATCCCGCCGGCTTTGCGCTCGGCAACGCGGTCGGCGACGGCAACTCGTTCTGCAACTGGCTGGTCTGGTCGCATGGCGGCTACATGGTTGACGAGAACAACAAGGTCGCGATCAACAGCAAGGAGACGATCGAGGCGTTGAAATACGCCAAGGCGCTCTACGAGACCTTCATCCCGGGCACGCTGTCCTGGCTCGACATCAGCAACAACAAGGCGCTGTCCGCGGGCGAAATCGGCCTGACCCAGAACGGCGTCTCGCTCTACTTCTCGATCAAGAACGCGAAGGACGAGAAGACCGCGGCGATCGGCAAGGACCTCAACCATGCGCCGATGCCGATTGGCGCTGGCGTTGGGCGGCCGACCGAGACCGCGCTGGTCATCAACGCCATGGTGTTCAAGCACACCAAATTCCCGAACGCCGCCAAGGAATATCTCCGCTTCATGATGGAGAACGACCAGTACGACAAGTGGCTGACCGGCTGCTTCGGTTACTGGACACAGCCGCTGAAGGGCTACGCGAAAAGCAAGGTCTGGGAGAGCGATCCCAAGATCCTGGTCTATCGCGATACCTGGGAACGCGCGCTGTGGAGTGGGTACAAGGGCGCGATCACCGAGGCCGCCGGCACCGTCAATGCCGAATACGTCATGGTCCAGATGGTCGCTTCCGTCTGCGCCGGCCAGGCGACGCCTGAGGAGGCCGCTGCCGAGGCCGAACGCCGCGCCAAGCGCTACTACCGCACCTGATCGTCACGACCGCGCCGCCGGGACCTTCCGGCGGCGCGGCTGCTTCACGGGAAGAGCGCCATGACGATAGCCGCCGAAGCCAGGACCGCTCACCATCTGCCACAGAACTGGCTGGTCCGGCTGCTCGACAACAAATCCTTTCTCATCTTCCTCTGCCTGCTTCCGGCCGCCGCCCTGCTGCTGATCTTCCTGACCTATCCGCTGGGCCTGGGCATCTGGCTCGCCTTCACCGACACGAAGATCGGCCGCTCCGGCCATTTCATCGGCTTTGAGAATTTCACCTCGCTGATGCAGGACCGGGTCTTCATCACCTCGGTCTGGAACACGCTGCTCTATACCGGCGTCGCCACGGTCGCGAAATTCGCGCTCGGCCTCTGGCTCGCACTGCTCCTCAACAACCACCTGCCCTTCAAATCGCTGCTGCGGGCGTTGATCTTGGTGCCGTGGATCGTGCCGACGGTGCTCTCGGCGATCGCCTTCTGGTGGATCTACGATCCGCAGTTCTCGATCATTTCCTATGTGCTGGTCGACGTGCTCGGTTGGCGCACCAGCTATATCGACTTCCTCGGCGAGCCCTGGGCGGCGCGCTGGTCGTTGATCGCGGCGAATACATGGCGCGGCATCCCCTTCGTCGCGATCTCGCTGCTCGCCGGACTGCAGACGATCTCGCCGGCGCTCTACGAGGCGGCGATGCTCGACGGTGCCAATGCCTGGCAGCGCTTCCGTCACGTTACTTTCCCGATGCTGATGCCGATTCTCGCGGTGGTGCTGACCTTCTCGGTGCTGTTCACTTTCACCGACTTCCAGCTCGTCTACGCCATCACCCGCGGCGGGCCAATCAACTCGACCCATCTGATGGCGACGCTCGCCTTCCAGCGCGGCATTCCCGGCGGCCAGCTCGGCGAGGGCGCTGCGATCGCGGTCGCGATGATCCCCTTCCTCGTGCTGGCCACCCTGTTCAGCTACTACGCGCTCGCCCGCCGCAAATGGCAGCAGGGAGAAGAAAATGACTGATCACGCTGCCGCGGAGCGCCCCCACCTCGTCGAGAAGGAGAATAGCGGCGTCATCGACTGGTCGTCGGGCCCGCGCCGCTTCATCACGGTCTATCTGCCGCTCTCGATCTTCGTGATCGTGCTGCTGTTCCCGTTCTACTGGATGGCGATCACTGCCATCAAACCGAACGCCGAGCTCTACGATTACAAGACCTACAACCCGTTCTGGGTGAGTTCGCCGACGCTGGACAACATCAAGCGGCTGCTGTTCCAGACCGATTATCCGCAGTGGCTGCTGACGACGATGACGGTCGCGACCGTCGCGACCGTGCTCTCGCTCTTTTCCAGTGTGCTTGCTGCCTATGCGATCCAGCGCCTGAAGTTCAAAGGCTCGCAATATGTCGGCCTGGCGATCTACCTCGCCTATCTTGTCCCGCCCTCGATCCTGTTCATCCCGATGGCGACGCTGATCTTCCAGCTCGGCCTGTTCGACTCGCAATGGGCATTGATCCTCACTTATCCGACCTTCCTGATCCCGTTCTGCACCTGGCTCCTGATCGGCTACTTCAAGTCGATCCCCTACGAGCTCGAGGAATGCGCCATGATCGACGGCGCGACGCGGCTGCAAATCCTCTGGCAGATCACCTTGCCGCTGGCTCTGCCCGGCCTGATCTCGGCCGGCATCTTCGCCTTCACTTTGTCCTGGAATGAGTTCATCTACGCGCTCGCCTTCATCCAGTCGGCCGAGAAGAAGACGGTACCGGTCGCGGTGTTGACCCAGTTGGTCGAAGGCGACGTCTACCACTGGGGCTCGCTGATGGCCGGCGCATTGCTCGGCTCCATTCCCGTCGCCCTGCTCTATTCCTTCTTCGTCGACTACTACGTCGCCTCGCTCACCGGCGCGGTGAAGGAGTGATGTCGTAAGACGGGTGGCCTCCCGGCCGCCCCTAGCCAAGGCCAATAAACGTGACTTCCATTGCCTTCATCGGGCTCGGCGCCATGGGCGCGCCGATGGCCGAGAATCTCGTCAAGCGCCAGTTCCACGTCACCGGTTTCGATATGAAGGAGGGTGCGCGCGCGGCCCTCGTGGCTGCCGGTGGTCACGCTGCCGATAGTGCGGAAGCGGCCGCGCAAGGCGCCGACCTGCTCGTGCTGATGGTGGTCAACGCCGCTCAGGCCCGCTCAGTCCTGTTCGAGGCTGGTGCGCTCGCCGCGCTCGCCCCCGCAGCCACCGTCGTCCTGATGGCGACCTGCCCGCCAGGCGAGGTCGAGGCGATCGCCGAGGCGGTGACGAAGACCGGCCGGCACTTCGTCGATGCGCCGGTCTCGGGCGGCGTGAAGGGCGCTAAAGGAGGCACGCTGACCATCATGGTCGGTGCCTCCGCGCCAAGCTTCGCCAAGGCCAAGCCCGTACTCGACGCCATGGGCGACAAGGTCTTCCATGTCGGCGAGAAGCCGGGTCAGGGCGCGACGGTGAAGACCGTCAACCAGTTGCTCTGCGGTGTCCATATCGCGGTCGCTGCCGAGGCGCTCTCGCTGGCGCAGAAGGCTGGCATCGACGGCAAGGTCCTGTTCGAGATCATGGGCGGGTCGGCCGCCTCATCCTGGATGCTCAGGGATCGCGGCCCACGCATGCTGGAAGACGAGCCGCCGGTCGCCAGCGCCGTCGACATCTTCGTCAAGGATCTCGGCATCGTCCTCGATGCCGGGCGCGCCGCCAAGGCAGCGCTACCGCTCGCCGCCGCCGCCCACCAGATGTTCCTCGCCGCCTCGGGCCTCGGCCATGGCGGGCGCGACGACTCGCATGTGGTGCGCGCCTATCAGGCGCTGAACCGCAAGCCGGACAATGATGCCTGAACGAGAGCATTTTCGAGCGAAGTGGGCACCGGTTCGCGTGAAGAAAATGCGTCAAAACAAAAACTTAGAGTATTTTCGCGTTTCGGAGAAACGCGAAAATACTCTAGCTTCAGCGCGATGTCTTCGGCGCTGCCGTCGTCCCGCGCACAACCAGTTCCGGCGTGAGCACGACGCGCTGCGGCGGCGCCGACGGATCGGCGATCCGGCGCAGCAGCAGCTCCGCCGATGTCCGCCCCATATCATCCTGGAAATTCTTCAGCGTCGTCAGCGCCGGATACCATTGCGACGCTTCCTGAACGTCATCGCAGCCAATAACCGAGAAGTCCGCCCCGGCCTCCAGGCCGCGATGACGCAAGCCGAGCATCGCGCCGAAGGCGGTGAGGTCGTTGAAGCAGACAGCGGCAGTCGGCGGATTCGCGGCGTCGAGCACCTTCTGGACGCCCTTCAGGCCGTTCTCGCGCGTGCCATAAGCCGAATAGACGATCGTTGGGTCGAGCGGCAGACCGTGCTTGGCCAGGGTCTCGCAGTAACCGCGATAGCGGTTGCGGCCGGTCGAGATCAGCGGACTCTCGCCGAGGAAGGCGATGCGGCGATGGCCGAGCCCGAGCAGATGCTCGACGGCGAGCACGGTGCCGTGCCGGTCATCCGAGCCGACGAAATCGAGACCGATGCCGGGAATCTCCCGCGAGAGCTGCACCAGCGGCACCTGCGCCGCCATCAGGTGCTGCAGCGTCTCCGCCGTGGTGCCGCCGGCCGGGCAGATGATCATGCCGTCGGGCCGGTATTCCTTGAGTGTGTTGAGGACACGGTCCTGCCGCTGCAGGTTCTCCGCATAGGTCCCGAGCAGGATCGAGCGGCCATGCGTCGTCGCCGTCTCCTCGATCGCGGCGAGCAGCTCGGCGAAATAGGGATTGGTGATGTCGTGGAAGCCGACGCCGAGGATGTTGGTCCGGTCGGTCCGCAGCGAGGCCGCGCTACGGTTGTAGCTGTACCCCATCTCTCGCGCGATCTGCTGTACGCGCAGGCGGGTGCCGTCAGCAACGAGCGGACTCTCGCGCAGCGCGAGCGAGACGGTCGCAGTCGAAACCTCCAGCCGGTCGGCTATGATCTGCAAGGTAACGCGGCCACGGCCACCGGGTTTGACACCCGCCCTCCCGGTCCCCGAGGGGTCGCGCGAGTGTCCGTCATTAGCCATCAATCGCTTCTCCTGAAGCCTGGAAGCCGCTGCATTCAACCAGTTCTTGGCCAAATCGTTCCGCATTCCCTTGTTCCATCTCATATAATTCGGAGAAACTGAAGATGAGCACGACTAAAGAATCGATCGGCTTCATCGGCGTTGGTTACATGGGTCAAGGCATGGCGAGTTGTATTCTCGCCAAGGGCTTCCCTCTCACCGTCATGGGCCACCGCAACCGCAAGCCCGTCGAAGAGCTCAAGGCCGCGGGCGCAACGGAAGCCGCGACCCCGCGGGAGCTCGCCGGGAAGGCGAGCATCATCTTCCTCTGCGTTACCGGCTCGCCACAGGTCGAGCAGGTCATCAACGGTCCCGATGGCATCGCCGCCGGCGCAAAGCCCGGCACGATCATCGTCGACTGCTCGACCTCCGACCCCGTCTCGACGGTCGCCTTGGCGGAACGGCTCGCTGCCATGGGCCTGCACCTCTGTGACGCGCCGCTGGGCGGAACACCCGCCCAGGCGAATCTCGGTCAACTCTCGACGATGATTGGGGCCGACAGCGCGGTTTTCGAGCGCATCCGCCCGGTCTGCGAGGCCTGGGCCCAGAAGATCGTTCATCTCGGCCCCGTCGGGGATGGCCACAAGATGAAATTGCTCAACAACTTCCTCTCGCTCGGCTATGGCGCGATCTATGCCGAGGCGCTGACCCTGGCGCAGAAGGTCGGCATCACCCCGCAGACCTTCGACAGCGTCATCAAGGGCGGACGCATGGAGTGCGGCTTCTACCAGACCTTCATGAAATACGTGCTCGAACGCGATCCGGATGCACACAAGTTCACGCTCTCCAACGCGCTGAAGGATGTCCGCTATCTGGAGAGCCTCGCCAACGCCGCCGGCGTCCCCAATCCCGTCGGCGGAGCGGTCAAGAACGTCTACGCAGCCGCGGTCGCGAGCGGCATGGGCGAGCACTATGTGCCTATGCTCTCCGACTTCGTCGCCGGGCAGAGCAAGGTTTCGCTCGGCTGAGCCTAGCGCTTGTGTCGTAACGGGGCACGCCCGGGCCACAACTGTGCCGAACGGGGCCGCCGGTAGCCAGTTGCGGTGCAAAACCGTCATCATGGCCTCCATCCACGGATGGAGGCTTCAAGGACCGTGCCGGCCTCAATCGAGCCGGGCCGAGCCCTCGGGCACGTGCCGAACACGTTCGCGATAGAGCAGATAGAGTCCGGAGGCGATGACGATCGCAGCACCGATGAAGGTGAAGCGGTCGGGAATCTGGCCGAAGACGAACCAGCCGAGCAGGATCATCCAGACGATCTGCGAGTAGATGAAGGGCGCGAGGATCGTCGCCGGCGCACGCTGATGCGCCAGGATCAGCAGCCAATGGCCGAGCGCCCCGAAGAAGCCAGTTCCGCCCATCAGGAGCCAGCTCTGCCAGTTCGGCGGCCAGGACCAGAACAGCGGCAGCAATGGCAGCATCAGGACGACGCCGCCGATACCGGAATAGAACATCGTCGTTTGCGGGGAATCGCTCGAGGCCAGCATCCGCGTCGACAGGCTGTAGAAGGCGTAGCAGAAGCAGCCGCAGACAACGAGCAGCGCCGCAGGGTGCAGGCCTCCCGCCCCGGGTCTTGTCACCACCAGCACCCCGAGGAAGCCGACGCCGATCGCGATCAGCCGGCGCGGCCCGGCCCATTCGCCAAGCAGAGGCCCGGCGAGCAGCGCGACCAGCAAGGGCCCCGCGAACATGATCGAAACGGTCTCGGCGAGCTGCAGATATTGCAGCGCAACGAAGTTGAGCGCCGTCGAGCCCAGCAGCAGCAGCGAGCGGAAGCCCTGCAACCAGGGTCTCTTGGTCCGGGTGATGCCCGGGTGGCTCCAGGGATTGAGCAGGAGCGAAACCAAGGCGACACTGACCAGATAGCGCGCCAGCACGACCTGCATCGGGTGCATCGTCCCGCCGAGCCATTTCGCACAGGTGTCGAGCAGCGAGAAGCAGATGATCGCCCCACTCATCAGGGCGATGGCGGTCAGGCGTGTCCGGCGCGTATCCGGAAGCGGAGCAGGAGCGGCCGACAAGGCTGAACGTCTCGCCATGCTCTGGAGGAATGACGAGCTATCAATGAACCGATTTAAGGCTTGAAACCAGCCTCTCAGTGCATGCGAGTCATGCTGCTGGAGCCGGATCAGATCTCAGGCGGCGTCCTCGGCCTCGTCATCGGCCTCATCGACATCGGCTCCCGCCTTGGACAAGCCCTTCGACGCCTTGCGCAGCAATTTGCGCAGCTGCTTGCGCTCCTTGGCGTCGAGCTTTTCAAGCAGCTCTTCCTCGACCTGATTCCAGACCGCGTCGAGCGCGGCCGCAGTCTTCTGGCCGTTCTCTGTCAGCGCCACCTGAACCAGCCGGCCGTCACGGCCGCCGCCCTCGCGCGTCACCAGCCCTTGCAGCGAGAGCCGGCCGATTGTCTTCGAGACGGTCGGCGGCTTGACTCGCAGCAGGCTCGCCAGTTCGCCCATCGTCATCGGCGCCGTCTGAAGCGATTTCAGCGCCTGTTCCTGGCCTGGAAAGAGTCCGAGCGCGTTGAGGCGCTCGCCCATCCGCGCTCTGTGCAGACGCGCCGTCACCAGCAGGGCACGGCCGACGCTTTTTTCGAGGGACTTGGTCATGAGCCGGCCCTTGGAAAAGGTTGCGGATACTTTTCGCCGGCTGTGCAATCGCGTGCCTTCATGACAAGCTGATGACAATTGTCAGACAGGCTCTTGAATCCGCGCGATTTCCTGCTCGACCTTGGCCAGAAACGCTGCGCGGCTCTCCGGCGTCGAGCGGTTCATGTCGTAATGCGCCAGATAGGAAACCCGCGCGGCCGGATGGCAGACCGCTCGCAATCCACGCTTGATCTGCCGTCGCGGCGGATCGCCCATCAGCATGGTGCGCCAGCGTGAACCGCCATAGCTCGTCAGTGTCGTCAGCCGGCGAATATTCCAGAGGTTGGGGCGGATCGAGCCATCGACAAGCTTGAACGAGACGCCCGGCAGGAAGACGCGATCGAAATAGCCTTTCATGATCGCCGGATAGCCGTAGTTCCAAACCGGGAAGCAGAGGAACAGCGCCTCCGCTCGCATGAGGCGCTCGACATAGCCGGCTACAGAATTCTGATTTCTCGCGAGATCATGGTAGCCGGCGCGCTCCTCGCGGCTCAGCACCGGGTCGAAGCCTTCGGCGTAGAGATCGCAATCGTCGACCTCGTGCCCGGCACGGCGTAAGCTGGAGACAAGCGTCTCGTGCACCGCCGCGCCGAAGCTCGCGGGATCAGGATGCGCGTAGAGGACAAGTGCGCGCATCGAGAGCCTCAGGCGCCGACGCCGGCTTCGCCGAGAGCCTTGAACAGGAAGGTCTTGCCCGAGCGATAATCGTAGTTCGGGTCCTCCCAGGCGATCATCTTGCCGGGGTTGAGCAGCCCCTGCGGATCGGCCTCGCGCTTGAATGCGAGCTGGACCTCGTCGGTCTGCTTCATCCCGCCCTCCTCCAGCGTGTAGCGGTGCGGGTTGAAAATCGGCGCGCCCATCTCCTCATGGATCGCCATGATCTCTTCCAGGCGCTCCTCGCTGGTGAAGCGCACCAGCGGCAGGCCGAAGCAGGTGATCTTGCCGTCGAAGCGAACGAATTCGAGATGGCAGGTGACCTCGTCGCCGAAACGGGCATGGATCTTGTCGACGAGATCGACCTGGTTCGGGAAGGGATAGAGCACCTGCAGATAGGTGATCGAGGGATCGACGCGCAGCGCCCGCAAGGTCGTGTGGTTCCAGCCGAGCTCAAAGGTCGGCGGCAGGCCCTTGGCCTCCTCCGCCGTCAGTCTGTCGGAGCGCATCAGCAGCTGCGAGCCGCCGAAGCGGCGGGCGAAGGCCAGCATCGACTCGACGGCGAAATCAGCGACCATCACCATGACGCAATGGCTCTCGCGCGGCAGGAACTTCCGGTGGCGCAGGAAATAGTCATGCGGCGCGGGCGCCGCGACCACCGCGAGGTTCTTCAGCGCCAGCCCGTCCTGCTCGCCGAGCGCGTTGGCGAATTCGGTCGCCGCCCGCAGGTCGCCAAAACCAAGAATGACGTCGACCCAGGCATAGGCGGGACCGAGCGGCATCTCGACCTCAGTGATGATGCCATTGGTGCCATAGGCATGGGCGACCTTGTGCAGGTCCTCGCCCTGAAGCTCGAGGATGCGCGGCGCGCCCTCCATGGTCGCGACGCGCAGCGAGATGATGTTGCCCCAGTCGCGCAACCCGCCCCATTTGATTGAGCCGACACCGCCGGAGCCGCCGGCGATGAAGCCGCCGACCGAGGCGGTGTGATAGGTCGAGGGGTGCAGCCTGATCTCCTGGCGCGAATGAGCCCGGGTCTCCTGGTCGATCTTCGCCAGCACGGCGCCAGGCTCGGCAACATAGCGCCCGGCCTCGATGCTGGTCACCTTGTTGAAGCCGGAGAGGTCGAGCACGATGCCGCCCGAGAGCGGCATCGCCTGGCCGTAATTGCCGGTGCCGGTGCCGCGCGGCGTCACGGGAATGCCGAGCGCATGCGCGGCCGAGAGCGTCTCGAGCACCTGTGCCTCGCTCGTCGGCGAGACGATGATATCGGCGACGACATGATCGAGCTGACGCTTCAACTTCGGCGAGTACCAGAAGAAATCGCGGCTCTTCTGCTTGACCAGCGCCGGATTGTCCTCGGTGCGGATGCCGCTCAGGCGGCGCTTCAGGGCGTCGATATCGTAGCGTGCGGTCATGCGGAGCGGCTCATAAGGTGATCGAGTTCACGATAATCGGGCAAGGTCCGGTCGATGGCGCGGCCGTTGACCAGCACGGTCCGATCGGCCTGCGGCCGAGCGAAGAATTCGGTCCAGTCGCGGGCACGGGTGAGGATCAGGTCGGCAGGGCCGCCTACCGCAATGCGACCGGCGCCTGAGAGCCCCATGATCTCGGCCGGCGTCGCCGCGATCGCCTTCGCCCAGTCGCGGTCGGAATGGTCGAGCTGGAGGATGCGGGTGCCCTCGCGCAGCGTCTCGACGAGGTCGAGATCGCCATAAGCGTAGAACGGGTCGCGGGTGTTGTCGGAGGCAATCGTCACCGGCACACCAGCAGCCTTCAGCTCGTGCAGCGCAGTGACGCCGCGCCAGCGCGGCGTGCGTCCCAGCTGCCGGTCCTGCAGATACATGTTGCACATCGGCAGCGAGACCACAGCGATGCCGGCCTCCCTGACCTTGGCGATAATGCGCGCCTCGTCTTGCGGCTGCTGCAGCGAGAGCGAGCAGCAATGCCCGGCCAGGATCTTGCCGGTAAAGCGATGGCGCAGCGCCGCATCGGCGATGTGTTCGAGCGAACGCGCCGCCGGATCATTGGTCTCGTCGACATGGAAGTCGAGATCGAAGCCGTTTTCGATCGCGGTTCGGAACAGTGTGTCGAGCGCGGCATCGAGCTCCGGCACCATATAAGTGACGGCGCCGAGCAGGCGGTCGCCATGGGTCGTGATGGCGCGCACGATCGCCTGCATATGCGCGGGATCGGCGACCGCATCGACACCAAACAGCGGTGACGCCTGCAAGGCAATGCGCCCGGCCCATTCGGCCCGCAGCTCGGCATAGACAGGCCAAGAGATCTCGATCTGCTTGCCGAGCGAGTCGAGATGGGTGCGGATCGCCGCCGTACCATGGGCATGGGCGCAGCGCAGGCCGAATTCCATCCGCGCCCGTACGTCACCAGCCGACCAGTTCGCCTCGCGATCGGCTGCGACCGCGCTCAGCGCGCCCATGAAGCTGCCGTCGGGATTGGGCCGGCGCGGCCAGATATGGCCCTTGTCGAGATGGGTGTGGACGTCGACCAATCGCGGCAGCGTCATGCCGCCATCGAGATCGAGCGCGGGCTGGGCATCCAGCGCGGGCGTCCCCGCCGGCAGGATCGAGGCGATGGCGCCGTCCTCGACGGCAATGTCGAGCAGCGCAAACCCATTGTGATCGCTCGCCAGGCTGCCGGCCTCGACCAGGCAGGCGGGTGCCCTGGCATTGCGCAGCACATAGCTGCCGGAAGCCGGGATTGCCGCAAAGCCGGTGGTCACGTCGCTGTCTCCGGCTTGCACGCCGCCTTCTGAATCATCGGCCGACCATGCTGGCTCGCCGCGCCCCAATCAAGCGGCGCCGGCGACATCCCCACCTGCGAGACATTCAGGGCAAGGCTGCACTTGTCCGTTCTGTCGCGATGCAGCAAGAGAACGGCGCAGAGCATCAAACTGAAAACTGGAATCCACTTTTCGATCCGATGCCTCAACAAGGAGCTGGATCGCCGTTTTGCGTCCAACAGGACGATTGGCGATCAAGCGGCGCAGGACGGAGCTGGTCATGACGGCACGCATCATCGATGGCAAGGCGGCAGCGGCTGAATTGCGGGCCGAGATCGGCCGCGAGGTCGCGGCGCTTAAGGCAGCCGGCAAGCCGGCGCCCGGCCTGCATGTCGTGCTCGTCGGCGAGGACCCGGCCAGCAAGGTCTATGTCGCCTCCAAGGAGAAGCTCGCGGCCGAGATCGGCATGAACTCGGTCGCCCATCGCCTGCCGGCCGAGACGACCGAAGCGGCGCTGCTCGCGAAGATCGCCGAACTGAACGCCGATGACGGCGTCGACGGCATCCTTGTCCAGTTGCCGCTGCCGAAGCATATCGACACCGGCCGCATCATCGACGCCATCGACCCGGCCAAGGATGTCGATGGGCTCCACCCGATCAATGCCGGCCTGCTCGCCGGTGGCAAGAACGGTCTCGTGCCTTGCACGCCGCTCGGCTGCATGCTGCTGCTGAAGCAGACGCTGCCTTCGCTGTCAGGGCTGGAAGCGGTCGTCATCGGCCGCTCGGAGCTCGTCGGCCGCCCGGTCGCGCAATTGCTGCTGCAAGCCGACTGCACCGTCACCATCGCTCATTCGCGCACGCGCGACCTCCCGGCCGTGGTGAAGCGCGCCGATATCGTCGTCGCCGCCGTGGGGCGCCCTCGGATGGTCAAGGGCGACTGGATCAAGCCCGGAGCGACGGTGATCGATGTCGGCATCAACCGCATGCCCGATGGCAAGCTCGCCGGCGATGTCGACTATGCCGAGGCGGCCGAGGTTGCCGGCGCAATCACGCCGGTTCCGGGCGGTGTCGGCCCGACGACGATCGCCTGCCTGCTCCGCAACACGCTCACCGCCTATCGCGCGCGGCGGGGCTGACAAGGCACGTCATGCTCGGGCGAAGACTCGAGCATCTCAGGACGAGAAGGCGCCCCATTCTGCACGAGATTCCCGGGTTGGCGCTGAGCGCCGCCCGAGAATGACGTGCATGGCCCCGCTCACATGTGGATCGGGCGCTTGTCGACGGCGAGCGCCGCTTCCTTGACGGCCTCGGCCAGCGTCGGATGGGCGTGGCAAGTGCGGGCCAGATCCTCGGCCGAGCCGCCGAACTCCATCAGCACCGTCACCTCTGCGATCAGGTCGCCGGCATGCGGGCCGATGATGTGGCAGCCGAGCACCTTGTCGGTCGCCGCATCGGCGAGGAACTTGACGAAGCCGTCGGTGTGCCGCATCGCCCGCGCCCGGCCATTGGCCGTGAACGGGAACTTGCCGACCTTGTAGGCGATGCCCGCGGCCTTCAGCTCCTCCTCGGTCTTGCCAATCGCTGCCACCTCCGGAGCGGTGTAGACGATGCCGGGAATCGCGTCGTAGTTCACATGGCCGTGCTTGCCGGCGAGGATCTCGGCAACGGCGACGCCTTCATCCTCGGCCTTGTGCGCCAGCATCGGCCCGCGCACCACGTCCCCGATCGCATAGATGCCGTCGACATTGGTCTTGAAGTGGTCGTCGATGACGACGCGCCCACGCTCGGTCGCGACGCCGGCCTTGTCGAGGCCGAGCCCGTCCGTGTTCGGGCGCCGGCCGATCGAGACGAGCACGATGTCGGCGTTCAGCGTCTTGGCCTCGCCGCCGGCGGCAGGCTCGACCGTGACGGTGGCGCCGCCCTTCTTGCCGGTCTCGACCTTGGTGACCTTCGAGCCGAGATGGAAGGTGAAGCCCTGCTTCTGCAGGATGCGCTGGAACTGCTTGGCGATCTCGTCATCCATGCCGGGCAGGATGCGGTCGAGATACTCGACCACGGTGACCTTGGCGCCGAGCCTGCCCCAGACCGAGCCGATCTCGAGGCCGATCACGCCGGCGCCGACCACCAGCAATTCCTTCGGCACCGAACCGAGTTCGAGCGCGCCGGTCGAGGTCACCACCGTCTTCTCGTCGGTCGTGACGCCCGGCAGCGCCGCCGATTCAGAACCGGTGGCGATGACGATGTTCTTGGTCACGAGTTCCTGCGTCTTGCCGTCCTCGCCGGTGACGACGACCTTGCCGGCGGCCGGAATCGAGGCCGTGCCGTGGAACGGCTCGATCTTGTTCTTCTTCAGCAGGAAGGCGACGCCGTTGACGTTGGCGTCGATGGTCTCCTGCTTGTGGACCATCATCTGCTTCAGATCGAGCTTGGGCTTGCCGACATTGATGCCGAGGCTCTCGAAGGTATGGCCGGCTTCCTCGAACATCTCGGACGCGTGCAACAGCGCCTTTGAGGGGATGCAGCCGACATTCAGGCAGGTGCCGCCATGGGTCTTGCGCTTCTCGACCACCGCGACCTTGAGGCCGAGCTGGGCGGCACGGATGGCGCAGACATAGCCGCCAGGGCCGGTTCCGATGACGACGAGATCGTAGGACATGGTCTCTCTTTCGGTCAGTTTTTACGATTGCTGCGCCAGCGGCGCGTTGAAGGCCCAGACATGGCCGAAGGGATCGCGCAGGCGCGCATAACGCGCACCCCAGAACACGTCGCTCGCCGGCATGACGACATTTGCACCGGCGGCTTCGGCCCTCGCGATGGCGGCATCGACATCGGCCGGCGTTGGCAGATTGATGCTGATCGCGATGCTGGCGCCGCCATGCGAGCTCGGCGCCATGACATCGCCGCCGAACTCCGGGAACTCGTCATGCAGCATGACCTCGCCGCCGAAGAGCGCGAGATTGGCGTGCATTACGCGCTGGCCGTCATCAGCCATGGCCTTGAAGGTGCACTCGGCACCGAAGGCGTTCTCGTAGAAGGCGATCGCCGCATCGCCGCCCTTGACGCAGATATGCGCCTGGATCGGTGGCGGATTGGGTCCGAAAGCCATGCTCCGTCTCCTAAGCGGATCGAACGATCACATCGGACTGCGCCAGCAACTTCGTTACCCCACCCTATCGATGCGACGGCGCCAACCGCGCGATTATCGCCGGCACGAGGGCCAGGAGTCCGATAATGTCGGCGATCACGACCTTCCTGATCGCGGGGCCATAGCCGCCGACGAGGAGCGCGATCACGATGAAACTCGCCATGCTCGCGCCAGCGACGAGCACCGCCACCTCGCGCAGCCCGGGTCGGAAGGCGGCCGCCAGCAGCAGCGCGCCCACGATCCCGAACAAGATGGCGCGGTGCCGCAGCAGGATTTCGAGATCGGGATTGGCGATCTCGAAACCGTAGAGCGAGCGCAGCCAGCCGACCCCGGCCACGCCAATCGTCGGCAACAGGTTGATGATGCCGGCAATGGCGAGGCCAACAGCGACGAGCTTTGCCGGGATCGCCATCAGGCAAGGTCTCAGAGGTCGAGAACGAGGCGCGCCGGGTCCTCCAGGCCTTCCTTGACGCGGACAAGGAAGGTCACGGCTTCCTTGCCGTCGATGATGCGGTGATCGTAGCTCACTGCGAGATACATCATCGGACGGATCACGATCTGGCCGCCGACAACCATCGGACGCTCCTGGATCTTATGCATGCCCAGGATCGCCGATTGCGGCGCGTTCAGGATCGGGGTCGACATCAGCGAGCCGTAGACGCCGCCATTCGAGATGGTGAAGGTGCCGCCCTGCATCTCCTCGATCTTGAGGGCGCCGTCTCTAGCCTTCTTGCCGAACTCGCCGATCTTCTTCTCGACGCCGGCGATGGAGAGCTCGTCGGCATCGCGCACCACCGGCACGACCAGGCCCTTGTCGGTGCCGACGGCGACGCCGATGTGGTAGTAGTTCTTGTAGACGATGTCAGTGCCGTCGATTTCGGCGTTGACCGCCGGGATCTCCTTCAGCGCCTGCACGCAGGCCTTTACGAAGAAGCCCATGAAGCCGAGCTTCACGCCGTGCTTCTTCTCGAACACGTCCTTGTACTGGTTGCGCAGCGCCATGACGTTGGTCATGTCCACCTCGTTGAAGGTGGTCAGCATCGCGGCGTTGGTCTGCGCTTCCTTGAGGCGGCGCGCGATGGTCTGGCGCAGCTTGGTCATCTTCACGCGCTCTTCGCGCGAGGCGTCGTCCGGAGCCGACGGCGCCCTGACCTGGATCGGAGCGGCAGGCGCGGCAGCGACGACGGCCGGGCCGGTCGCGATTGCCGCCAGCATATCACCCTTGGTGACGCGGCCATCCTTGCCGGAAGCTGCAACCTTGGACGGATCGACACCGCTCTCGGCGGCGAGGCGCGAGACGGCCGGACCGGAATCGGCCGCCTTGGTCGCCGGCGCGGTAGCGGCTGGAGCGGCGGCGGCCGGCTTCGGCGCTTCGGCAGCAGGCTTGGCCGGAGCGGCAGCCGCCTTGCCGTCGCCGGCGGCGATGGTGCCGAGCAGCGCGCTGACACCGACGGTCTCGCCTTCCTTGGCGACGATCTCGCCGAGCACGCCGGCTGCCGGCGCGTTGACCTCGAGCGTGACCTTGTCGGTCTCGAGCTCGACCAAAGGCTCGTCCGCCTTCACCGCGTCGCCCGGCTTCTTGAACCACTTGCCGATGGTGGCCTCGGAAACGGATTCGCCGAGGGTGGGAACGCGGATTTCGGTCGCCATGTCAGGCCTCTTCTCGTGTCTTTAATCAGGCGAAGGATCAGACCGCGAAGGTCTCGTCCAGGAATGCGTTGAGCTGGGCAGTATGCTTCGACATCAGGCCGGTCGCGGTCGCAGCCGAGGCCGGGCGGCCGACATAGCGCGGCCGCTTCGACTTCGAGCCGGCATGGCCCAGCACCCACTCCAGATAGGGCTCGACGAAGGTCCAGGAACCCTGGTTCTTCGGCTCTTCCTGGCACCAGACGACGTCGGCGCTCTTGAAGCGCGCCAGCTCCTGCGCCAGCGACTTCAGCGGGAACGGATAGAGCTGCTCGACGCGCATCAGATAGACATCGTCGATACCGCGCTTCTCGCGCTCCTCAAGCAGGTCGAAATAGACCTTGCCCGAGCAGAGCACGACGCGGCGGATCTTCGAATCCTTGACCAGCTTGGTGGTCGACTTGCCGCGCTCGGCATCGTCGTGCAGCACGCGGTGAAAGGTCGAGCCCTCAGCCAGCTCGCTGAGGTCGGAGACGCAGCGCTTGTGGCGCAGCAGCGACTTCGGCGTCATCAGGATCAGCGGCTTGCGGAAGTCGCGCTTCAGCTGGCGGCGCAGGATGTGGAAATAGCTCGCAGGGGTCGAGCAGTTCGCCACCTGCATGTTGTCCTCGGCGCACATCTGCAGGAAGCGCTCGAGGCGAGCCGAGGAGTGCTCCGGCCCCTGGCCCTCATAGCCATGCGGCAGCAGGCAGACCAGACCCGACATGCGCAGCCACTTGCGCTCGCCCGAGGAGATGAACTGGTCGAACACGACCTGTGCGCCATTGGCGAAGTCGCCGAACTGCGCCTCCCACATCGTCAGCGCATTCGGCTCCGACAGGGTATAGCCGTATTCGAAACCGAGCACCGCCTCTTCCGAGAGCATCGAGTTGATGACCTCGTAGCGCGCCTGACCCTCGCGGATGTTGTTCAGCGAGGTGTGACGGGCCTCGGTCTCCTGATCGATCAGCACGGAATGACGCTGTGAGAAGGTGCCGCGCTCGCAATCCTGGCCGGAGAGGCGCACCGGGTTGCCGTCGAGCAGCAGCGAGCCGAAAGCGAGCGCTTCCGCCGTCGCCCAGTCGATGCCCTGCCCGCTCTCGACCGCCTTGCGGCGGTTGTCGAGGAAGCGCTGGATCGTCTTGTGGACGTTGAAGCCTTCCGGGACCTCGGTGATCTTCTGCGTGATCTCCTTCAGCACCGCTTCCGGAACGCCGGTCGCGCCGCGGCGCGGGTCGTCCTCGTCGGCGCGGATCGCCTTCATGCCGGCCCAGCGGCCGTCGAGCCAGTCGGCCTTGTTTGGCTTGAAGGCCTGGCCGGCGTCGAACTCGACCTCGAGCCTGTCCTTCCAGGCAGCGCGCATCTGGTCGAGTTCGCCCGGCTTGATCACGCCCTCGGCCTCGAGCTTGGCGCTGTAGAGCTCCAGCGTCGACTTGTGGCCGCGGATCTTGCGGTACATCAGCGGCTGGGTGAAGCCCGGCTCGTCGCCTTCGTTATGGCCGAAGCGACGGTAGCAGAACATGTCGATCACGACCGGCTTGTGGAACTTCTGCCGGAACTCGATCGCGATCTTGGAGGCGAAGACCACCGCCTCCGGATCATCACCGTTCACATGGAAGACCGGGGCCTCGACCATCTTCGCCACGTCCGACGGATAGGGCGAGGAGCGCGAATAGCGCGGATAGGTGGTGAAACCGATCTGGTTGTTGATGATGAAGTGCAGCGAGCCGCCGGTGCGGTGGCCCTTCAGTCCCGACAGGCCGAGGCACTCGGCCACCACGCCCTGGCCGGCGAAGGCGGCATCGCCATGTATCAGCAGCGGCAGCACCTTGGAGCGCTCGACGATGTCGCCGAACTGGTCCTGCTTGGCGCGGACCTTGCCGAGCACGACGGGATCGACGATCTCGAGATGCGACGGGTTGGCGGTCAGCGAGACGTGGACGTTGTTGCCGTCGAACTCGCGGTCCGACGAGGCGCCGAGATGGTACTTGACGTCGCCCGAGCCCTCGACGTCGTCGGGGGCAAAGGAACCGCCCTTGAACTCGTGGAACAGCGCCCGATGCGGCTTGCCCAGCACCTGGGTCAGCACATTGAGGCGGCCGCGATGGGCCATGCCGAAGACGATGTCGCGCACGCCGAGCGAACCGCCGCGCTTGATGATCTGCTCCAGCGCCGGAACCAGCGACTCGCCGCCGTCGAGGCCAAAGCGCTTGGTACCGGTGAACTTCAGGTCGAGGAACTTCTCGAAGCCCTCGGTCTCGACGAGCTTGTTCAAGATCGCCTTCTTGCCCTCGCGGGTGAAGGCGATCTCCTTGTCCGGCCCCTCGATCCGCTCCTGCAGCCAGGCCTTCTGCTCGGGATCGGAGATGTGCATGAACTCGATGCCGATCGTCTGGCAATAGGTCCGCTGCAGGATCGCCGTCATCTCGCGGATGGTGGCGAACTCCAGGCCGAGCACGTTGTCGATGAAGATCTTGCGGTCGAGATCGGCGTCAGAGAAGCCGAAGGCCGCCGGGGACAGCTCCTCCGGGTCCTTCTGGCTCTCGATGCCGAGCGGGTCGAGCTGGGCATGGAGATGGCCGCGCATGCGGTAGGCGCGGATCAGCATGATCGCGCGTACCGAATCGCGCGTCGCCTGCTGGACATCGGCAGCCGACAGCGTCGCGCCGGCGGCCTTGGCCTTGGCGCCGAGCTTCTCGCCGACCGCCTTCTCGACCGCGGCCCAGTTACCGTCGAGCGCCGAGACGAGCTCGCCGCCGGCCGGGATCGGCCAGTTCGGCCGCTTCCAGGACGCGCCCTTGGCATTGTCGACGACCGACTGCTTGTCGTCGTTCAGGCCGGCGAAGAAGCCCTGCCACTCCGGATCGACCGACTTCGGATCGGCCTGATAGCGAGCGTAGAGATCTTCGATATAGGCCGCGTTGCCGCCATAGAGGAACCCGGTCTGCGCGAGAGCCTCGTTGATGTCCTGGCGAGCCATGGTCGTCCTGCCTTTTCCTACCGCGTCACGGTCGGCCCCGCGCCGACCATCGTCTACATCACTGATGGGAAGCGCAGGGCCGGGTTACCCCCGGCCGCCGCGCCTAACGATCAGCCCTTCAACACCTCGACCAAGGTCTTTCCGAGGCGAGCCGGCGACGGCGAGACCCGGATACCGGCCGCTTCCATCGCCGCGATCTTGTCCTCAGCGCCGCCCTTGCCGCCGGAGATGATCGCACCGGCATGGCCCATGCGGCGGCCGGGAGGGGCGGTGCGGCCGGCGATGAAGCCGACCATCGGCTTCTTGCGGCCGCGCTTGGCTTCGTCCTTGATGAACTGCGCCGCCTCTTCCTCGGCCGAGCCGCCGATCTCGCCGATCATCACGATCGACGTGGTCTTCTCGTCGGCGAGGAACATCTCCAGCATGTCGATGAACTCGGTGCCCTTGACCGGGTCGCCGCCGATGCCGACGGCCGTGGTCTGGCCGAGGCCCTCATTCGTGGTCTGGAACACCGCCTCATAGGTCAGCGTGCCAGAGCGCGAGACGATGCCGACCGAGCCGGGCTTGAAGATGTTGGCCGGCATGATGCCGATCTTGCTCTCGCCGGCGGTGACGACACCCGGGCAGTTCGGCCCGATCAGCCGCGACTTCGAGCCGGAGAGTGAGCGCTTGACCCTGACCATGTCGAGCACCGGAATGCCCTCGGTGATGCAGATGATCAGCGGGATCTCGGCGTCGATCGCCTCGCAGATCGCATCGGCCGCGCCCGGCGGCGGCACGTAGACGACCGAAGCGGTCGCCCCGGTCTTCTCGCGCGCCTCGGCGACGGTGTCGAAGACGGGGAGGCCGAGATGGAGCGAACCGCCTTTGCCCGGCGAAGTGCCGCCGACCATCTGCGTGCCATAGGCGATCGCCTGCTCGGAGTGGAAGGTGCCATTCTTGCCGGTGAAGCCCTGGCAGATGACCTTGGTGTTCTTGTCGATCAGGATGGACATCGGTTTACCTCAAGCCTTCTTGATCGCAGCGACGATCTTCTGCGCGGCGTCGTCGAGGTCATCGGCCGGGATGACGTTGAGGCCGGAGTCGCGGATGATCTGCTTGCCTTCCGCCACGTTGGTGCCTTCGAGGCGCACCACCAGCGGCACTTCGAGCCCGACCGTCTTCACCGCTGCGATCACGCCGCGGGCAATGACATCGCACTTCATGATGCCGCCGAAGATGTTGACCAGGATGCCCTTCACCTTCGGGTCGGCGGTGATGATCTTGAAGGCCGCGGTGACCTTCTCCTCGGAAGCGCCGCCGCCGACGTCGAGGAAGTTGGCAGGGCTCTCGCCGTAGAGCTGGATGATGTCGAGCGTCGCCATGGCGAGGCCGGCGCCGTTGACCATGCAGCCGATCGTGCCGTCGAGCGCGATATAGGCGAGGTCGTATTTCGACGCCTCGATCTCCTTGGCGTCTTCCTCGGTCTCGTCGCGCAGCTCCATCAGCTCGGGATGGCGGTAGAGCGAGTTCGAATCGAACGAGACCTTGGCGTCCAGGCACTTGACCTGGCCCTGCGTCGTCACGATCAGCGGGTTGATCTCGAGCATCGCCATGTCCTTGCCGACGAAGGCGGCATAGACTTGGCCGAGCACAGTCGCGGCCTGCTTGGCCTGCTCACCGCTGAGGCCGAGCGCCTTGGCAACGGTGCGGCCATGGTGCGGCATGATGCCGGTCGCCGGATCGACGGAGAAGGTCAGGATCTTCTCCGGCGTGTCATGGGCCACCTTCTCGATGTCCATGCCGCCCTCGGTCGAGACCACGAAGGCAACGCGCGAGGTCTCGCGATCGACCAGCGCCGAGAGGTAGAACTCCTTCGAGATGTCCGAGCCGTCCTCGATGTAGAGGCGGTTGACCTGCTTGCCGGCCGGGCCGGTCTGCGCCGTCACCAGCGTGTTGCCGAGCATCTCCTTGGCGTGGCTCTCGACCTCTTCGATCGACTTGGCGAGACGCACGCCGCCCTTGGCGTCGGCCGGCAGTTCCTTGAACTTGCCCTTGCCGCGGCCACCGGCATGGATCTGGCTCTTTACCACATAGAGCGGGCCGGGCAGCTTCCTGGCTGCCTCGACGGCCTCGGTCACCGAGAGCGCCGGGAAGCCGGCGGAGACGGGCGCGCCGAACTCCTTGAGAACCGCCTTGCCCTGATATTCGTGGATGTTCATGCCTGATGTCCTGTACCGGTAAAGGGAAAGGCGGCGGCGGGAAGGCCAGCGGCGTCGCTGCCGCCGGCCATCACGCCACCCGTCTGTCTCACGCCAATGACGGATCGACGCTCTTGCAGGCGTCGATAAGGCCCTGCACCGAGGCGACCGATTTCGCCAGCATCTCCTTCTCGGCGCCATTGAGGCGGATCTTCACGACCCGCTCGACGCCCTTGGCGCCGATCACGACCGGCACGCCGACGAACATGTCCTTGACGCCGTACTGGCCCCTGAGCGCGGCAGCCGCCGGCAGGACGCGCTTCTGGTCCTTGAGATAGCTCTCGGCCATGGCGATTGCCGAGGCGGCCGGGGCATAAAAGGCCGAGCCGGTCTTGAGCAGGTTGACGATCTCGCCGCCACCCTTGCGGGTGCGCTCGACGATGGCGTCGAGACGCTCCTGCGTCGTCCACTTCATCTTGACGAGGTCGGGCAGCGGGATGCCGGCGACGCCGGAATAGCGGACCAGCGGCACCATGTCGTCGCCATGGCCGCCGAGCACGAAGGCCGAGACGTCCTTGACCGAGACCTTGAACTCATCGGCAAGGAAGTGGCGGAAACGGGCGGAGTCGAGCACGCCGGCCATGCCGCAGATCATGTTGGGCTTCAGGCCCGAGAACTTCTGCAGGGCCCAGACCATCGCGTCGAGCGGGTTGGTGATGCAGATCACGAAAGCCTTGGGGGCGTAGGTCTTGATGCCCTCGCCGACCGACTTCATCACCTTGAGGTTGATGCCGATCAAATCGTCACGGCTCATGCCGGGCTTACGCGGCACGCCGGCGGTGACGATGATCACGTCGGCGCCCTTGATGTCCTCATAGGACTGCGTGCCCTTGTAGCCAGCGTCGAAGCCGTCGACCGGGGCGGACTCGGCGATGTCGAGGCCTTTGCCCTGGGGAATGCCCTCGGCAATGTCGAACAGGACGACGTCGCCCAGCTCCTTGAGGCCGGCGAGGTGAGCGAGCGTGCCGCCGATCTGTCCGGCGCCGATGAGGGCGATCTTCTTGCGGGCCATTGCCGAATCCTTGTTGTTGGATGCGAGAGCAGTTGAAGCCAAAAAGCCGACGGTTCTTTGACCCAAGCCGCTCTCAGGCTCAACCCCGCGCGCGAAGGGACATTGGAATAGTCCGAAATACCCGCCCAGCGTCTTAAAGCAGGAAATACCGAGGAAAAACAACCCGTTAGAAGCTAACCACCCGTGATGCGTCGTCAAGCTGTCTCACAATGGGGCAGTTACAATTTACAAATTATGTCATTTTCTTAAATCACACCGGTCGCAAGCGTACGCAGCGCCACCCTGATCAAAGTGGCGAGCCTGGCGTCGACCGAGGCCTGCGGCACGTCCGCCTCCAGTTCCAGCGAAGCAGGGTGGATGAAACGGTGCGTGGCATCGATCACGAAGGCGATAGCGCGGTCGCGATCGCGCGGCTCGAACGCGCCCGTGGCGATGCCGTCGTCGATCACGCGCTCGAACAAGGCGCGCACGCGGGTACGGTTGCGCCGGCTGATCGCATGACGCTTGGCGACCGCCTGCGACAGCGCCGCGAACAGATGCGGCTCCTCGTGCAGCAGGTTGCGGTTCGCCTTGGCGAGCGCGAGGATCAGGCGCTCGAGCTTGTCTTCGGCCGGGTCCGGCCCATCGGCGATGTCGGCGAGCGAGCGCTCGGCCGCCTTCAGCCAGACATCGACCACGGCATCGATCAGGGCCGTGCGCGAGGGGAAGTAGCGGTAGACATTGGCATGGGTCATGCCCGCTTCTTCGGCCACCGCGACCACGGTGAAGCGGCGCAGGCCATGCTGGCGTAGGTGCTCGCCGGCGACCGAGAGGATACGCATCTCGCTCGGCTCGCGTGGCGTGGCCACGATCAGGTCTCCACCAGCCCGGTCGCGTCGCCGCTCGCAGCCGAATCGGCCCGCCCATGCGGCAAGGCGAGGTATTCCTCCGAGCGCATCTCGATCAGGCGCGACACCGTCCGGTCGAACTCGAAGGCCTCGCGCCCGGTCTGCGCGACATAGAGCCCGGTCGGCTCTGCCGCCGCCGAGGCGACGAGCTTCACATGGCTCTCATAGAGCGTGTCGATCAGGATGATGAAGCGCTTGGCCTCGTTGCGCCGTTCGATGTCCATGATCGGGATCCCGTCAAGGATCAGCGTATGGAAGCGCTGGGCGAGCGCAAGATAATCCGAAGCGCCATAGGCCTGGGCGCAGAGGTCGGTAAAGCTCGCCCGCGCGACCGCGCCGGCCGCCTGCGGCAGCTTCAACTCATGGCCCTTGATCGAGATCGTGGTCGGCGCGCCCTGCGCCACGCCGGAGAGCTGGCTGAAGGCCTTGTCGAGCGCAGCCCTGGCCTTGTCGTCGGCAGGAACGTGATAGGTCGGCGCGCCGCCAAGCTTCTCCAGCCGGAAATCGGTGCGGGCCTCCAGCTTGATGACGTCGACCTTGCTGGCGAGCAGGTCGATAAAAGGCAGGAAGAGTGCGCGGTTGAGGCCCCCTTCATAAAGCCGTGACGGCTCGACGTTGGAGGTCGCGACCACAATGACGCCGTCGGCGAACAGCTTTGTGAACAGCCGCCCGAGGATCATCGCGTCGGCGATGTCGGTGACGGTGAACTCGTCGAAGCAGAGCAGGCTCGCTTCTTCCGCGAGTTCGGCCGCCACTGGGCCGATCGGGTCCGGCTCCTTGACCGTCCCGGCCTTGAGCGCCTGGCGATAGGCGTGGATGCGTTCGTGCACATCGGCCATGAAGGCATGGAAATGCACCCGCCGCCGCGCCCTAACCGGGACCGTCTCGTAGAACAGGTCCATCAGCATGGTCTTGCCGCGGCCGACCGAGCCCCAGATATAAAGGCCCTTCACCGCGTCCGCATCCGGCTGCTTGCGGCCGAACAGCCAGCCGAGCGCGCTGCTCTTCTTCGCCAGCTTGCGGCTGGCGAGCGTCTGTGACAGCGCCTGCAATCGCCTGACGACGGCGATCTGCGCCGGATCGCGCTCGATCGCACCCGAGGCGACCAGGGCGTCATAACGTTCGGGGAGCGTGGCGAGCATGGCTTCGAGGCAGGATGAGACGTCGCTTTCCGGGTTACGGCAGGGCGGCCCAGCCCGCAACCCTCGGCAAGGCCGGCAGGCTATGCGGCCTGTCTCGGACGCAGCCAGCCGGCGCGCAGATGGCGGGCGAGTTCACGCGCCGCTTCCGATGGCTGCGAGCGCGGCAGATGCAGCGTGATCGCGAAAGGCGGCAGCTCGGGTAATCCCTCCGCTGATCCGAGAATGTCGAGATCAGGCGGGACCGTGCAAGCGAGCCAGGCGGTAATGGCGAGGTCGGTCCGGACGGTCGCGGTGGTCGCATCGATATTGCCGTTCTCGAACACGCTGCGCCAGGCGCGGCCCTGTTCGTCGAGCGCCGTCGTTACCGCCGGCCGGAACGCACAGCTGTCGGCGACGAGCGAGAGCGGCAGCGGCTGCTTCAGATGGGCGGTGCCCGCCCTGGCCCCGACCCAGACCAATCGCTCTATGCCGAGGCATTCGCCGCCCGCAGCGGCGAGCGGCTGCTCGACCAGAGCCAGGTCGACCTCTCCCTTGCCGAGCGCCTCGAGCAATTGCGGCGAGGAGGCGCAGACCAGCGAGATCTCGACCAATGGGCTCGCTTCGGCAAAACCCTTCAGGATCGGCGCGAGAGACGTGCCGACGAGGTCATAGGGCACGCCGAGCCGCACTGTGCCGCCGAAACTAGTCGTCATCTCCGCCCAGATCTCGTCATTGAGGCCGATCAGCCGGCGCGCCTTGGCGAGCAGGCGATAGCCCGCGGCCGTCAGCTTCAGCCCACGCCGCTCGCGCAGGAACAAGACCTGCCCGAGCCGCCGTTCCAGCCGCATGATCTGCTGGCTGACGGCGCTCTGCGTCAGATGCAGCACATTGCCAGCCACCGTCATGCTGCCATGGTCGGCGACGGCGACGAAGGCTCTGATCAGTTCGAGGTCGAGATTGCGCATAACCAGAATTATGACTTGTAATGCTGAGTAACTTCAACATTCGTTTTCATTATTAACTGGGCGAACTTATTTCCATGGCTTCCGCCTGGAGCCATCCATGTCGCCAGACTCGATCCTGCCCCTCATCGCCTTCGCCACCGTCTCGACGGTGACACCAGGCGCCACCACCACGCTCGCCACGGCCTCCGGCGCCCATTTCGGCTTTCGTCGCTCCCTGCCCTTCATGGTCGGCGTCGCGATCGCGCTGGCAGCGATGGCGGTGGCCGCCGCTGCAGGCCTCGCCGGCCTGCTGTTGGCGATGCCCTCACTTGAATTCGCGATGAAACTCGCCGGGTCGGCCTACCTGCTCTGGCTTGCCGTCAAGATCGCCCGCAGCGGCCCGCCGCATCTGGATCGCAGCATCGCAAAGCCGACGAGTTTTGTCGGCGCCCTCTGGATCCAGCTGCAGAACCCCAAGGGTTGGGCGATGACGCTCGGCGCCACCGCATCCTTCGCCGGGCTCGCCCGCAGCGCAGTCGAACTTGCCGCCCTACTCGGAACCGTCTTCGGCATCCTTGCACTTCTGTCGCTGATGCTCTGGTGCGTCGGCGGCCTGCTTCTGGCGCGGCTTCTGCGGCACGCCTGGCAATGGCGCCTGCTCAATGTCGCGCTCGCGCTGGCGCTCGCCGCTTCGATCCTCACAATGTGGCGTTAGCGCGCAGCCTTAACCATTTCCGCCATTCTTACCGGCATTTAGCCGTAAATTGCCGCAATCGCGGCTCTTGTATTCCCTGATCGGAGGCTCATCTTGCTCTCCGAGTTAGGGAAGATTCGCCTCCTTGGGCAGCGCATCCGCGCTTTCACAGGAGTTGCATATGAATCGTTCGATCAAGCCTGGCGCCAAGGCCAGGCACGGCGAGGTCAGGCGTCTCTGGCCTGCCGAGCGTGATCTCTTCACCGCCCATCTCTTGCGCCTCGACGCCGCGACGCGGCGCGAGCGCTTCGGGACGGCGGTCACAGATGAGTTCCTTACGAGCTACGCCGAGACCACCTTCGGCGTCGGCGGGCTCGTTTACGCCTATGTCGAAGCCGGCGAGGTCCGCGGCGCTGCCGAATTGCGCGGGCTGGAGGAGATCGTCATCCAGACCGGCGAGGCTGCCTTCAGCGTCGAGCGCGACTGGCGCCGGCGCGGCATCGGCGAGGCGCTGTTCGGCCGCCTGATCACCGCATCGCGCAACCGTAACATCCGCACGCTCTACATGACCTGCCTGCCGGAGAACGCCGCGATGCGGAATCTCGCGCGCAAGTTCGAGGCCGAGATGGTCGGCGGCTACAATGATGTCGAGGGCCGGATCGCCACCGGCGCGGCGACGCCGTTCACCCTGCTCGACGAGGCGATGGACAACGCGCGCAGCTTCGCGACCCTGTCGCTCTCGCTACAGCGCAAATTCTGGCCCTCGGCCCTGTTCAGCCTGGCAGCCTCGCGGCACTGACCGAAAACGGGCGCCGCGTTCAGCGATTCAGCGAGAGCCCGGCGCCCGATTTCGTGATTGCTCCGTTCATGGCGCCGCCACTGCCGACGCGCAGGCGGGCCACCACCGAGCCGCCGCGTTGATAGAGATAAACCTCACCGTCGCGATAGTCCCAGGCATTGACCTGCTGCAGGTCGCGATTGCTGCAACCTGTCGCATTGGCCCGGTAGAGATCGAGCGAGGGCGAACTCGAAAGCTGCACCCGGCAGGAACCACCCGTCGCCTCCTGCGCCGTCCAGTTGCCGATGACGCCGTCGCGTGTCGAAACCGCGCCGCCGCGCGTCGAGCCACCGCCAGGCGTCGCGCCCGGATTAGCGTTAGCGACCTGGGGGGGCGCCGGTTCGACCGGGCGCTGCGCCGGCGGCTGCTGGCCGGGCTGCGCTGCTTGCGGATCGAAGAACGGATCATTCTGGGGCGGCATGCCGCCCGGTCCCGGCCCGGGACCGCCGGCCGGATAGCCGCCCGCTTGCGGCGGCGGTGCGCTCGGATACCCCCCCGGTGGCGGCAGCGGCTCGGAGGTGATCGGAGCAGACTGGACCGGCGGCGCCGACTGAATGGGCTCACCATAGATGGGCGCGCGGGCGACGGCCTGGCCCGAACCCGAGCCATATCCGCCGAAGCGCTGCGAACCGGCGCAAGCGGTCAACAGCACGAGAGGCAGCAGGCCCGCGGCCCGCAGCAGCGCAGAAGTCCTCAAGCTCATCCCCGTCATCTCGATAGCCCGGCCGTCCGAGGCATTATGCCAATGCCTCCTGAACGTGGCATGAGCGCGTTCAAAGCTGCAAAGAGGCGCCGGTCAAGTCCCGACATGGTTTTGCAGCATGCGCCCGGCGTGGCAGAACGATGCCCCCGCCATCCGGATCCACCGATGAAGCCGCTCAATCCCGCTACGATCCGCGCCCCTTTCGCCCGCTACAGCCATGGCGCCGAGCTTCCATCTGGCCAGCGGCTGGTCTTCTGCTCCGGCCAGCTCGGCATCACGGCCGACGGCACGATCCCCGAGGGCGTCCGCGAACAGGCCGACCTCTGCTTCGCCAACATCGCCGCGATCCTGAGCGAAGCCGGAATGACGTTGAAGGACATTATCCGTATCAACGCCTACGTCACCGACCGCACCCATATGAAGGGCTATATGGAATCGCGCGATGCCCATGTCGGCACCCCGCCGCCGGCCTCGACCCTGATGATCGTCTCCGGCTTCACGCTGCCGGAGTTCAAGGTCGAGATCGAAGTCGTCGCAGCCGCGCCGGAAAAGCGGCGCAAGTTGGCGCGGAGCACGAGCGCGCCGCAGTTCTAGAGCCGGCGCGTCAGCCGGCGTCGGGCGCTCGCCAGGGATAGCTCCAGGTCTCGGTCAGGGTCTTGCTGCCGCTCTTCAGGAAGGCGCGCATCTCGGCAAGCTGGCCCGGCTCGACCACGATGTCGATGAAGGCGCGGAAGCCGTCCGTCTTCGGATTCGGCACCAGGAAGGCCCGGTTGATCCGGCCATAGGCGATCGAAGGCACGATCTCGACCTTTTCCGGCTGCTTCAGATAGTAGCCGAGATCGCCGCCGGCGAAGTCGACGATGAAGCGCCGGGCGTTCTCCGTCACGGGCTCGCCCGAGCCGAGTGCCTTGGGCTTGGCTTGGTAAGTGTTGATCGCCCGCCCGCCAGGATGCAAATCGTTGGAATCGACCATCGCCGTCAGCTTGTAGCCGAAGCGGAACTCGCGGCCGGGCTCGAGCGGCGCCTTCGGCGCCCAAAGCGCGACGATGTTGTCGTTGGTTTCGTCGGTGGTCGGCAGCTCGATCAGCTCGACCACGCCCTCTCCCCAATCACCTTGCGGCTCGACCCAGTAGGAGGGCCGCAATTCATAGGCGAGGTCGAGATCTTGATAATGCTCGAAGGCGCGATCGCGCTGCATCAGGCCGAAGCCGCGGACATTTCGCTCGACGAAGGAGGAGGAGGCCGCGACGCGAGCATTGCGCAGCGGCCGCCAGATCCACTCGCCAGTGCTGGAATGGATCAGCAGCCCGTCGGAATCGTGCAGTTCGGTGCGGAAGTCGTCATAGAAGCGACGGTCGTTCTCGCCGGTGAAGAACATCGAGGTCAGCGGCGCCAGACCCAGCTTCTCGATCGGCTTGCGCGGGAACAGCACCGCGCCGACATCGACCACGCTGTCGCCGTCCGGATAGACATGGAAGCGATAGGCACCCGTGACCGAAGGCGAATCGAGCAACGCATAGACCGTGACGCGCTCGGCGTCGGCCGTCGGCGTCTCGACCCAGAACTCGCGGAAGATCGGGAATTCCTCGCCGCCGGGGATACCCGCTCCGATCGCAAGGCCACGCGCCGACAGGCCATAGCGCTGCCCGCGCCCGAGCACGCGGAAATAGCTCGCCCCGATGAAAGAGATGAGCTCATCGAAAACGCGCGGGTCGTTCAGCGGGTAGTGCAGGCGGAAACCCGCGAAACCGAGATTGACCGGCAGCGGCTTGTCGAATTTGGTCCGCCCGTAGTCGAAGAGATTGGCGGCGTATGGTACCGGCGTCGGCACGCCGTCCCGGATCACATTCACCGTCACCGGCCGCGTAAACAGGAAACCGGGGTGGAACATCTGCATCCGGAACCCGGAATTCGACTGGGCGAGCAGGGCCCGCTCCGGCCGAAAGCGGATCTCGCGCCAGGCATCGAAATCGAGCCGCGTCAGCGCCTCCGGCAGCGCGGGCCCCGCCTCATAGGGTACAGCGGCGATCTCGCGGGCCCGGCGCGCCACCTCCTCAAATCCGAAACGCGGCTGCGGCGGCGCCTGCTCCGGCTGCTGCGCCAGCAAAGCCTGCGGCGCCACGGTGGCACACAGCGCGGCGCTCAGCCCGGCGAGAACCCGGCGGCGATCGGTAACCGTCATGATCGAAGCTTGCCCCATCGATATAGGCGCGCGAAGGCGCGCTGGGCCAACGACTTAGGCGATGAAATGGGGCTGGTCTAGGGCACAGTCGCGGCCCGCGCGGGCCAGCGTTAAGAGCGCGTGAGGAGAGCACCCGGCCGCTATCGCCCCGTCCTTTAAAAAATCCGGTCCTGGCCGTCAGAAAAAACTTGAAGCCGGGATCACCCCTCCGTATATGGGGCTCACCCAATTCGCACGTGCCTGTGGCCGCGTGCTGGTCGGTGGGCATCCGGACAAGAGGCCGGACAGCCGCCAGGGATGGGAAACGGATGGAGGGGGATGGACATCCCCTCAAATCACGCTCCCGGCTCTCGCAAGAGGGCCGCTCCCGAACAGCGACCAGCAGCCGGAGGCGAAACCGGCGAACCCCGAATCTCCACGGGGGACGTAGCTTAAAGCAACGACGGAGCGGGCTTTTTTGGTCTCGTTGGTCCTCCAAAGGCCAACACCGAAGAGGCTTGTCCTTCATTGCCGGGCGTGCGGGGTTAATCTCCCAATCGACGGTGTTTCGGGTCCGGACGTCTCGTCCGCAATCCTAAGGCGTCTCCATCGCGCCTCGGATCGCGAACGACTCGAACGGCTACACGTCGTATCGGCGCCGCTTGCGCCGAAGAGGAGCAGCGTCTCATGACCGAGCGCATCCGTGAATTTCTGCGTGACCGCCGCGAGGACGGCCCCTGCGTCGTGATCGACCTCGAGGTCGTGCGCGAGAATTATGTTGCCTTCTCCCGGGCGCTGCCGGACACCCGCGTCTTCTACGCGGTCAAGGCGAACCCGGCGCCGGAAGTGCTGCGCCTGCTGGCCAAGCTCGGCTCCTGCTTCGATTGCGCCTCGGTCGTCGAGATCGAGCTCGCGCTCTCGGCTGGCGCCACGGCGGACCGCATCTCCTTCGGCAACACCATCAAGAAGGAGCGCGACGTCGCTCGCGCCATGGAGCTCGGCGTGCGCCTGTTCGCCGTCGACTGCCAGGCCGAGGTCGAGAAGATCGCCCGTGCCGCCACCGCCACCAAGGCTGAAGGCGCGCGCATCTTCTGCCGTATCCTCTGCGACGGCGCCGGCGCCGACTGGCCGCTCTCGCGCAAGTTCGGCTGCGTGCCCGAAATGGCCGCGGACGTGCTCGAGCATGGTCATCGCCTTGGCCTCCAGGCCTATGGCATCTCGTTCCATGTCGGCTCGCAGCAGGCGAATGTGAACGCCTGGGATTCGGCCCTGGCTTCGGCCTCGGCCGTGTTCAAGGAGTGCGCCACCCGCGGCCTTTCGCTGTCGATGGTCAACCTCGGCGGCGGCTTCCCGGCGCGCTATCTGCGGCCGATCCCGGGCGTCCCGGCCTATGGCGATGCGATCTTCCAGGCGCTGTCGAAGCATTTCGGCAACCGCCTGCCCGAGACCATCATCGAGCCTGGCCGCGGCATGGTCGGCGAAGCCGGCCTGATCGAGGCGGAGGTCGTGCTGATCTCGAAGAAGAGCGAGGACGACCAGGTCCGCTGGGTCTATCTCGACATCGGCAAGTTCAACGGCCTGGCCGAGACGATGGACGAGGCGATCCGCTACCCGATCCGAACGATCCGGGACGGCGACGCCACGGTTCCCTGCGTGCTCGCCGGCCCGACCTGCGATTCGGTCGACGTCATGTACGAGAAGACCCCGTACATGCTGCCGTTCAGCCTCGAAATCGGGGACAAGGTCCTGATCGAGGGCACCGGCGCCTATACGACGACCTATTCGGCCGTCGCCTTCAACGGCTTCCCGCCGCTGAAGCAGTACGTCATCTGACGAATAGGGGCTGGCTCGCCAGCCCCTCACCAATCGGGTCCGGCGAAGCGCCCTGCCAAGAATCGGCAGGCCGCCCGGGAAACCGGGCGGAACGTCCGCGCCTCCAAGAATGGAGCGCGGGCGTGGCTCCCGCCGGACCCTCTTCCACACATCCCTGTTTGCTTGTGGCCGCCTTTTCGGGCGGCGCCGGGAAGGTCCGCGACGAGGCGGGCGCTCCGGTAGGAGGTGCGTCATGATCACGATCCGCGACGAGATCGAGACCGATATCCCGGCCCGCGAGGCCCTGCTCGACCGCTGCCTCGGCGAGCGCCGCACGGCGAAGTCGAGCGAGCGCCTGCGCGACGGCCGCCTGCCAGCCGAGGGGCTCGCCCTGACGGCGGAGCGCGACGGCGCGCTCGTCGCGACCGTGCGCCTCTGGCATGTCGAGGCCAACGGCAAGCCGGCGCTGCTGCTCGGCCCGCTCGCAGTCGAGCCGGAACTCCAGGGCGAAGGCATCGGCAGGGCGATGATGCGCGAGGCGATCTGGCGCGCCGCCTGCCGCGGCCATGGCGCGATCCTGCTCGTCGGCGACGCGCCCTATTACGAGCGCTTCGGCTTCACCGCGGCGCCGATGGCCGATCTCGCCATGCCGGGCCCGGTCGAGCGTGACCGTTTCCTCGGCCTCGAGCTGCGCGAAGGCGCGCTTCAGGACGCGACCGGCGTACTGAAGGCCACGGGGGCGCTGATCCCGGCCGAGGGCGCGGAGGGTCTCCGACGTCGCGCCGCCTGACGTCGCAGCCTCGACACCAAGCTCAGCGGGCAGGCCCTAGGGTCTGCCCGTTCTGCGTTCAGGCGCCTGCTATTTCACCGCCTTCGTCGCTGAAGCGTCATCCTATCTTCACCGGACTGTCGTCCAGCAGCGCCATCACCCCCCGCGAAGGCGGGGATGATGGCGGACACGGTTCTGACGAGCGGATTGGCAAGGCCGCAGGCGCTGCGGCTCGCGACCTGGCGGCCTCGCCGTCAGACCATGCTTGCCTTCGGCCTGCTGGCGCCGTCGCTTGTCCTGCTGACGCTGTTCACCTACTGGCCGGTGATCCAGGTCGCCTGGCAGGCCTTGCACAACCAGATCAAGATCGGCGGTCCGCAGACCTATGTCGGCCTCGCCAATTTCACGGCGCTCTTCGCCGATGCCGCCTTCCGCAAGGCACTCGCCAACAACCTGCTCTATGCCTTCGGCACGGTGATCCCGAGCCTTGTTCTGGCACTCGGCTTCGCCATGGCGCTCGCGAGATCGAGCCGCGTCAACGCGCTGTTCCGCTCGCTGTTCTTCCTGCCGGTGCTGATCCCGCTCGTCGCCGCCGCCTCGATCTTCCTGTTCATCTTCCTGCCCAATGCCGGGCTGCTCGACTACCACCTCGCCAAGCTCGCGATCTCGGGCCCGAATTGGCTCGGCGATCCCGATATCGCGCTTTGGTCGATCATGGGCCTGACGATCTGGAAGAACGCCGGCTACTACATGCTGTTCTTCCTCGCGGGCTTGCAGGCGGTTCCGGCCGACGCCTATGAGGCGGCGATCCTCGACGGCGCCAATCCCTGGCAGCGCCTGCGCTACGTCACCTTGCCCTATCTCAAGCCGACCATCGGCTTCGTCATGGTGATCGGGCTGATCAACGTCGTCACCCAGGTCGACCACGTCTTCGTCCTGACCAAGGGTGGACCGTCGGACTCGACCAATCTCCTGCTGTTCTACGTCTATCAGCAGGCGGTCGAGAGCTACGATGCCGGGCGCGCCGCCGCCGGCACGCTTGTGATGCTGGCGCTGCTGCTCGCGATCTCGGCGAGCTCGCTGCGCACCCTCGAGCGCTCCTTCGGGGAGCGCGAGCCATGATCGAAGCCTCGAGCGGCGTCGCCAATCGCGAGATCACGCCCAGGCTCGGCTATGCCGCGACCTTGCTGATCGCCGCGCTCTGGATGACGCCCTTCCTCTGGATGCTGGTCGCCGCCTTCAACCCGCACACCTATGGCGGTTCCGGCATGGCCTCGCTGGTCCCGTCCTATGTCCCGACGCTCGGCAACTTCGCCGAAGCCTGGGCCTCGGCCGATTTCCCGCGCTACGGCCTCAACACCGCCATCATCAGCTTCGGCATCCTCGCCGGGCAGATCGTGATGATCACGCTCGCCGGCTATGCCTTCGCCCGGCTGGAGTTCCCCGGCCGGACGCTCTGTTTCTATCTCTTCCTGCTGCAGCTGATGCTGGCGCCGGTCGTGCTGATCGTCCCCAATCTGGCGACGATCGCGAAGCTCGGCCTCTATGACAGCCTGCTCGGCGTGATGGCGCCCTATTTCGCCTCCGCCTTCGGCACCTTCTTGATGCGCCAGGCCTTCAGGGCGATCCCGCGCGAGCTTGAGGACGCAGCGCTGATCGACGGCGCCAGCGTCTGGCAGCGCATCGGCTTCATCTATCTGCCGCTGGCGAAGCCCTCGCTGATCGCCTTCGGAATCGTCTCCGTCACCAGCCATTGGAACGAGTTCCTCTGGCCCCTGATGGTGATCAACTCGCCGGATCTGCGCCCGCTCACCGTCGGCCTCGCCTCGTTCACCCGCGGTGCCGAGGGCGCGCAGGCCTGGGGCGTCATCGCCGCCGGCACCCTGATGGTCAGCGCGCCGCTGCTGATCGCCTTCGCGCTGTTCCAGCGTGCCTTCGTCAATTCCTTCGTCTCGTCAGGCATCAAATAAGGGGTCCAGACAATGACCAGCACCACCCGCAGATCGGTTCTCGCCGGCGCAGCCTTTGCCGCCTCCTTCGCCATCACACCGGCCTTCGCCCAGGCGCCGACCGAGATCGAGCTGTTCTTCCCGGTCCCGGTCGACGGCCAGCTCGCCCGCGACATGACCGCGCTGATCAAGGAGTTCAACGAGAAGAACCCGGCGATCAAGGCGACGCCGGTCTACACCGGCTCCTATGACGAGACCCTGATCAAGACCCGCGCCGCAATGAAGGCCGGCAAGCCGCCGGCGGCAGTGATCATGTCGGCCAACTTCCTGCTCGACCTCAAGATCGAGGGCGAGATCCAGAAGCTCGACGATCTGATCAAGACCGACGGCAAGACCAACGAGGCCTATATGGGCCAGTTCTTCCGCGCCCTGCACGGCAATGCCGTGCTCGACCGCTCGGTCTACGGCGTGCCCTTCCACAACTCGACGCCGCTGCTCTACGTCAATGCCGACCACTTCAAGGAAGCCGGCCTCGATCCCGAGAAGCTACCTTCGAACTGGGAAGAGCTCGCCTCCGCGGCGAAGAAGCTGACCAAGCGCGAAGGCGATCGCGTCACCCGCTGGGGCATTATCGCGCCGTCCAACTACGACTATGGCGGCTGGATCCTGCAGGCCCTGACCCAGTCCAATGGCGGCCAGTGGTTCAACGTCGATTACGGCGGCGAGGTCTATTACGACAGCCCGTCAATGCTCGGCGCCCTGACCTTCTGGTCGGATCTCGTCGGCAAGCACAAGGTCCATCCCGCCGGCGTGCAGGCGGGCGGCGCGGTCTCGACCGCCTTCCTCTCCGGCCAGGCCTCGATGGTGCTGCTCTCGACCGGCTCGCTCACCCATATCCGCACCAACGCGAAGTTCCCCTACAAGGTCGCCTTCGTGCCGAAGAACGTGAAGAACGAGGTGCCGATCGGCGGCGCCTCGCTCGTTATCCCAACCGGGGTCGAGGGTGAGCGCCGCAAGGCGGCCTGGACCCTGATCAACTGGATGACCTCACCGGAGAAATCGGGCTGGTGGAGCCGCGCCACCGGATACTTCGCCCCGAACATGGCGGCCTACGAGCTGCCGGAGATGAAGGAATTCATCGCCAAGAACCCGGATGCCGGCATCGCCGTCAGCCAGCTCGCCTACGCCAAGCCCTGGTTCGCGACCTACAAGACCGTTCCGGTCCGCAAGGCGATCGAGGACGAGCTGCAGGCCGTGCTCTCTGGCAAGAAGCAGCCTAAGGAGGCGCTGGTCTCGGCGCAGAAGACCGCCGACGAGATCATGAAGCCTTATGTCGAGCAGACCGCGCTCAAGCTGCCAACGAACTGAAAAGCAGCCGTCATCGTCATGGCCGGGCTTGCCCCGGCCATCCACGTTGCCCCTTCATCCACGTCGCAAGACGTGGATGCTCGGCACAAGGCCGAGCATGACGGGGACCAAGATCCGGACCGTAACTCCATGCTGATCGCCCATATCACCGACCTGCACATCCGCCCGCTCGGCAAGCCGGCCTATCGCGTCTCCGAGACCAATGCCCTGACCGAGCGCGCGCTCGACGTGGTCGCCGCCCTCCGCCCGCGCCCGGATGCGTTGGTGATCACCGGCGATCTCACCGATTGCGGTCTCGCCGAGGAATATGAGCTGCTGGCAAACCTGCTCACGCGCATCGACGTGCCCGTGCTGCTCCTCCCCGGCAATCACGACCGCCGCGAAACCTTGGCGGCCGGCCTCGAACTCGGACCGCATGCGGTTCTCGACGACGGCTTCATTCAGTTCAGCGCCGATCTCGGCGACATCAGACTGATCGGCCTCGACACCCTTCTACCGGGCCAGAGCGCCGGCGCGCTCTGCGACAAGCGCCTCGCCTTCCTGGAGAACGCGCTCGCCGGCGCGAACGGCAAGCCGGTCGTCATCTTCATGCATCATCCGCCCTTCGACTGCGGCATCATCCACATGGACCGCATCCGCCTGCTCGACGGCGCCGATGGCTTCCGCGATATCATTAGCCGGCATCAGAACATCGAGCGCATCGTCTGCGGCCACCATCACCGGCCGATCACGACGCGCTTCGCCGGCACGATTGCGCAGATCGCGCCGAGCGTGACGCATCAGGTCACGCTCGACCTCGCGCCCGAGGGGCCGGCCACCTTCCACATGGAGCCGCCGGCCTACTATCTGCACAGCTATCGGTCCGGCACCGGACTCGTCAGCCACATGGCCTATGTCGAGCGCTATCCCGGCCCCTACCCCTTCGTGCTCGACGCCGACTACCCCGGCGCACACGACTGACGGGCGTAGGCCTGGCGCCGGCGGGATTGACCCCCGGAACGGCAGGCCATACCAGCGTCCGCTTGTTCTGCAAGTAACCAACCCAGGAGTTGAAAAGAATGACGGATTGGCCCGTATACGGCGAGATCAGCGGCCCGATCGTGATGATCGGCTTCGGTTCGATCGGCCGCGGGACACTGCCGCTGATCGAGCGGCATCTCAAATTCGACAAGAGCCGGTTCGTGGTGATCGCACCCGACGACGACAACCGCGCCCTTCTGGACGAGCGCGGCATCCGCTTCATCCAGGAAGCCGTGACGCTTGAGAACTACAAGACCATGCTGGAGCCGCTGCTGACCGCGGGCGGTGGCCAGGGCTTCTGCGTCAACCTGTCCTGCGACACGGGTTCGCGCGACATCATGGAGCTCTGCTCCAGCCTTGGCGCACTCTATATCGACACGGTCAACGAGCCCTGGCTCGGCTTCTACTTCGACGAGACGAAGGGTCCGGGCGAGCGCTCGAACTACGCGCTGCGCGAGATGACGCTCGCCGCCAAGCGCGCCCGCGCCCCGGGTTCGACGACGGCCGTCTCCTGCTGCGGCGCCAACCCCGGCATGGCCTCCTGGCTGGCCAAGAAGGCTCTGCTGAACCTCGCCGCCGACATGCGCCTCAACGTGCCGCAGCCGACCACCCGCGAGGAATGGGCCGGGCTGATGAAGCAGGTCGGCGTCAAGGGCATCCATATCGCCGAGCGCGACACGCAGCGTTCGAAGAACCCCAAGCCGCCGGGCGTCTTCGTCAACACCTGGTCGGTCGAGGGTTTCATCTCCGAGGGCGTTCAGCCGGCCGAGCTGGGCTGGGGCACCCATGAGAAGTGGATGCCGGACAACGCCCGCACCCACGAGACCGGCTCGCAGGCGGCGATCTATCTGATGCAGGCCGGTGCCGAGACCAAGGTACGCAGCTGGTGCCCGACCCCGGGCCCGCAATACGGCTTCCTGGTGACGCATAACGAGTCGATCTCGATCGCCGACTACTTCACCGTGCGCGACGAGGCCGGCAAGGCGATCTACCGGCCGACCTGCCACTACGCCTATCATCCGTGCAACGACGCCGTGCTCTCGCTGCACGAGATGTTCGGCAATGCCGGCCGCCCCCAGGAAGAGCACCACATCCTCGAGGAGAACGAGGTCATCGACGGCATCGACGAGCTCGGCGTGCTGCTCTACGGCCACGACAAGGGCGCCTACTGGTTCGGCTCGCAGCTCTCGACGGAGGAAGCGCGCAAGCTCGCCCCGTACCAGACCGCGACCGGCCTGCAGGTCACCTCGGCCGTGCTCGCCGGCATGGTCTGGGCGCTGGAGAACCCCAAGGCCGGCATCGTCGAGGTCGAGGAAATGGATCTCGACCGCTGCCTCGGCATCCAGATGCCCTATCTCGGCCCTGTGAAGGGCTACTACACCGACTGGACCCCGCTCGACGGCCGCCCGGGCCTGTTCCCGGAGGACATCGACACCAGCGATCCCTGGCAGTTCCGCAACATCCTGGTGCGCTGACCACAAAAGCAAAAGGCCCGCCTCACGGCGGGCCTTTTCGTTTCAAGCTTGCTGCCGGCTCAGAAGCGCGGCGTCGAGAAACTGTTGGCGAAGGGATTGGCGCCCGAGCCGATGCGCGACGGCAGCGTGCCCTCGCCGTAAAGCTCACCTGCCGCGGAATAGACCGGGCTCGCGACGATGTTCTGGGTCGCATAGCGGTTCATGCTGCCGACGGGCACCACATTGCCCATGTCGAAATAGCTGCGCTTCTGCACGGTGACGCGCAGCGGACGGCGCTGCTGCTGCGCCTCGGCCACCGATGCGGCGAAGGTGGCGGCTGCGACGGACAAGGCCAGGCCGGCGGCAAGGCGGGAAAGCGAACGCATGACGATCTCCTGAGGCGGTTGCCCCCGCCGTGGTGATGGCGGACCGGCTGTCGCTGACGATACAATTCCAGAGTTAATGCTTTTGTTGCGCCCCGCCAGTGCGCCGCCGCAACACGAGGCCGTTACCGCGCTTGCGCATGCTTGCCGCTGGTCGTGCGCAGGGCCGGCGCCTTGGCGTCGGCGTCGAGCCAGGAGCCCTTGCGCCCGGTCGCAGCGAGCCGCGGCACCGAGCAGCCCTGCCTGCGGTTGAGCTCGGTACGGGCGAAGCTGGCGCGCAGCTCCGGATCGTCACCGGCGCTCAGAAGGTCGATCCGATCGATCAGGCAAGTCAGCTGCGCCCTGTCGGCCGGCCTGGCCTCGCTGCCGCACCACCAGCCCGAGAAGGAGAGATGCGCCGCCGCATCGAGATGGCGGAAGGCAATGCAGGCCCGCCCGGCGGCGCCGTCGCTCAAGCCGACATCCGCAGTCTCGACGGTTCCGAATTTGGTCTCGATCGCCGTGGTGGCGCCGCTGCGCCCGACCGAAAGCCCGCGCGCTGCGCCCTCGCGCACCAGCGTGATCACGAAGGGCTGCGACAGGCCGGCAAGCGCTTTCTGCATCTGCGCGTCACGGTTGACCTGGAGCTTCAGCGACAGGAACGACTTGCCGTCATCGAACGCGCCGAAGGTTAGCACGTCCTCGCGCCCTTGGCCGTCCTGGCTGCGGCGCGCGCCATAGGCGCTGCGCTTGTCGAGTTCCGGGGATTCCAGACCGAAGAGCGCGATCGGGCGGCCGATCGTCACCCAATTCTCTTCCTTGGCGGCAAGTGGAAGCGCCTGCTGGCGAACATCGCGCACCGCAGGAACAGCCGAGGCCTCGGCCATCCCCGGCAGGCTGGCGAGCGCCGGATCCGAAGAGCCGGACGAGAGTGCCGCAACGAGCATCGCCGTCAACCCGACACCGGTCACGGCAGCAAGTCCGCGCCAGACGAGACCACCGGTCAGCCCGATTGCACCGGAGCGCAGGATGCGCCGGGCCGGCCGCATGATCCGCGCAAAGCCGGTCTCGATCGCGTCGGCAAGGTCGACCAGCCGCGCAGCGAGGTCGAAGCGTCCCGGCGCAGCGTTCGCCAGAACGTGCAGGCGCGGCTGAAGGCGCTGCCAGGTGGCGTTTATCCAGTCCCCTAACACAATAGACCCCGACCCGTTTTTGACCACCTGCACCCCTGCACGCAGCCCTCGCCCCACTCGCAGCAGAGCTTTCGCCGGGGCGAGTGAGCGGGTCGTTACCAGGCACCTTCCATCACGAAACAGGGTCAATGGCGGGTAAGGAGGCAGGGTTAATGCCGCAGGGCGGCTCTGACGATTGACTTTTTACGACGGCTTGTGTTTGGGATTGCTGGCCGGACATTCTCCTCCGGCTTCGCGATGATGTTCAGGTTGGCTCTGTGACGTTCCGTCTGACGACGAAAACCACGACCAAAACGACGGCCGGGAAAACCCGGACGTCGCACTGACACGTCGCCTCGATTCCGGGTTCTCCCCCCCGGCCGGGGTCAACCGGCCGAACCCGCAAACGAGATCAGCGGCGACGGCTCCCCGGGGAGGCTGAACCGGTTTCGTCAGAAGGAATTTCCAGCATGAGCTTCAAGGTCGCGATCGTCGGCGCCACGGGCAATGTGGGCCATGAGATGCTCGACATCCTCGCCGAACGCGCTTTTCCCGTCAGCGAGGTCGTAGCACTCGCCTCCTCGCGCTCGATCGGCACCGAGGTCTCCTTCGGCGACAGGACGCTGAAGGTGAAGGCGCTCGAGCATTATGATTTCTCCGACACCGATATCTGCCTGATGTCGGCAGGCGGCGCCGTTTCGAAGGAATGGTCGCCGAAGATCGGCGCGCAGGGCTGCGTCGTGATCGACAACTCCTCGACCTGGCGCATGCACCCAGACGTGCCGCTGGTTGTGCCCGAAGTGAACGCGGCAGCAGCGGCCGGCTTCACCAAGATGAACATCATCGCCAATCCGAACTGCTCGACCGCCCAGCTCGTCGTCGCGCTGAAGCCGCTGCATGACCGCTTCGGCGTCAAGCGGGTGGTCGTCTCGACCTATCAGTCGGTCTCCGGCGCCGGCAAGGAGGCGATGGACGAGCTCTTCAACCAGACCCGCTCGGTCTTCGCCGCCGGCGAGGTCGAGGTGAAGAAGTTTCCGAAGCGCATCTCCTTCAACGTCATCCCCCACATCGACGTCTTCATGGAGGACGGCTACACCAAGGAAGAGTGGAAGATGATGGCGGAGACCAAGAAGATCCTCGATCCGAAGATCAGGCTGACCGCGACCTGCGTGCGCGTGCCGGTCTTCATCGGCCACTCCGAGAGCGTCAACATCGAGTGCGAAAAGCCTGTCACCGTCGAGGAGGCGCGCGAGGTGCTGCGTACCGCTCCGGGCATCCTCGTCATCGATAAGCACGAGCCCGGCGGCTACATCACCCCGCACGAGGCGGCCGGCGAGGACGCGACCTATATCTCGCGCATCCGCGAGGACGCCACGGTCGAGAACGGTCTCGCCTTCTGGTGCGTCTCCGACAATCTGCGCAAGGGCGCGGCGCTCAACGCGGTCCAGATCGCCGAGGTTCTGGTCAACCGCAAGCTGATCCAGCCGCGCAAGAAGGCTGCCTGAGCTCAGGCCGGACCGTTTAAATAAAATTTCAAGGCGGGCCTCGTGCCCGCCTTTTTCTTGCGCGGATGCATGGCGGCCGTGCCGGATTTGCGCAGGGCTCCGCCACGGTCGTCGGCTAGGGTCGGCCTCTCACCGAGATTCGCCGAAACCTTGCCCGATACCTTGACCAGAGTGCCTCTGCCGGTCGAACCAGCCCCAGCCGAGCCGCCGCAGCGCCCTGCACCGCGACGCGACAACAGCCTGCGCGGCATCGGCCTGATGCTGCTCGGCAGCGTCTTCCTCTCCGCCGCCGATGTCGCCTCGAAATACCTCACCGCCACGACGCCGGCCATCCAGGTCGTCTGGCTGCGTTATGCCGCCTTCGCGCTGATCATGCTGGCGATCGCCGCTCCCGGCGGCTTCAAGCAGCTGAAGCCGCGGCGCGCGAGCATGCAGATCCTGCGCGGCGTCGCCGTCACGGTCTCCTCGATCCTGTTCGTCTCGTCACTGAAGTACCTGCCCATCGCCGATGCGACCGCGACGAGCTTCGTCTCGCCGCTCTTCGTCACCGCCCTGTCTATCCCGATCCTTGGCGAGAGGATCGGCTGGCGGCGCTGGACCGCCACGCTGGTCGGCCTGATCGGCGTTTTGATCGTCGTCCGCCCCGGCGGCAGCGACTTCCAGCTCGCCTCGATCCTGCCTGTTCTCTCGGCAGCGACCTGGGCGTTCGCGCTGATCGTCACCCGGATGATGAGCGCGACCGAGAACCCCGTCACCACCCTGGCTTGGTCAGCCGTTGTCGGCTGCCTTGTGCTTTCGGCGCTGCAGCCGCTGACCTGGCAGCCGCTGACGACCGAGGCGGTGCTGATCGGCCTGTTCATCGGCGTCTCCTCGACCGTCGGGCACTGGTTCGTGATCCAGGCCTTCCGTCATGCCGACGCCTCGCTGCTGGCGCCCTTCTCCTATGTGCAGTTGCTCTGGGCCTCGGCCTTCGGCTTCATTCTGTTTTCGGTGCTGCCCGACGCCTTCACCTGGTTCGGCTCGGCGATAATCATCGCCTCCGGCCTCTACACCGCCCATCGCGAGCGCATCCGGGCGCGCAGGATCACGGGACGATAGGCTGAAGCTGCATCCAGTTCGCGGGCGGCGCTCTATTCAGGACTCTGCCCGCACTCTAGCCTCGGTCCGCAATGGCCTCTCTCATCGCCCTCGGCCGCCGCGCCTTCCTCACGGCTGGCTCCGCACTCCTGTCAGCCTGTTCGCCGCTCGGACTGCTCAATGCCCTCACGCCCGGTGATGCCGGCGGCCGCCTTGCGGCCAGCGACATTGCCTACGGACCGGACAAGCGCCAAAGGCTCGACGTCTACGTGCCGGAACAAGGCGCGGGCAGCGCACCGGTTATGGTCTTCCTCTATGGCGGCGGCTGGAACAATGGCGAGCGCGCCGATTATGCCTTCGTCGGCCGCGCCTTCGCGGCCCAAGGCTTCGTCACGATCATCCCTGATTACCGGCTGGTGCCACAGGTCCGCTTCCCTGCCTTCGTCGAAGACGGCGCCCTCGCCCTGCGCTGGGTCCGCGACAATATCGCGACTTACGGCGGAGATGCTGCCGGCATTGCGCTGAGCGGCCATTCGGCCGGGGCCCATATCGCGATGATGCTGGCGCTGGATCGGCGTTTTCTCGCCCGAGCCGGCTTGCCGCCCAGCTTCGTACGCAGCGTCGCCGGGCTCGCCGGTCCCTATGATTTCCTGCCGCTAGACGATCCACGCAGCATCGCCGCCTTTGGCGAATTCCCGCGACCGCTCGACACTCAGCCGATCAGCTTCGCCAGTGCTCGCGCACCGCGCGCCTTCCTCGCAACCGGCGACGAGGACGAAACGGTCAGGCCACGCAACAGCATTGCGCTCGCCGCAAAGCTTCGGGCTGCCGGGGCGGCTGTCGAGCTAAAGACCTATCCCGGCCTCGGCCATGCCGGCATCCTGCTCGCGCTGAACAACGGCTTTCGGGGCCGTGCACCGGTCCTCGCCGACATCGTGCGCTTCGCGAAAGCTCAGGATTCTTTGGGCGGCGCTCTGTAACGCGCCATGAACGTGATCACCGCCTCGCCGACGACGCGCGCAATTTCCTCCTCGCCCGGCGGCGTGCGCACGGCATTGAACAGGCGCGGGCGCATCAGGGTCGACTGGGAGAGATCGACGAACTGCGCTGCTGCCAATGCGGTGTCCTCGATCGCAAGCTCGCCCTGTGTCACGCGGCGGGCGAGGAAGGCGGCCAGCTGCTGCGCGCCCTGCATCGGGCCGCGTTCGTAGAACTCGCGGCCGAGATCGGGCATGCGCTCGGCGACGCCGAGCACGATCCGGTGGGCGCTCAGCGCGAAGGGACCAGTCAACAGGCGCACCAGCCCCGCACCGAAATTCGTCAGCGCCAGACTGAGGTCGGGCTCCTCGGCAAGGGCCGCATACATGCCCTGCTTCTGCTTCTCGCGTTCACGCTCGATCAACGCGACGAAGAGGTGCTCCTTGTCCTCGAAATAGACGTAAAGCGTGCCCTTCGAGACGTTCGCCGCAGCGGCGATGTCGTTCATGCTGGCCGCATCGAAGCCGCGGGCCGCGAACACGGCATGCGCCCCTTCGAGGATCTGGTGACGCTTGTCGGGGTCGGCACCAGCGACGCGCCGGTTACGGGAGATCGCCTTGACGTGTCGCGGCTCCAGCGTCGCGCTCATTGTGTTCCATCCGTTTCGCGCATGTTCGCGCTTGCAAAAATAATCGAACCACTCGGTTCGATTTCCTCTTGATATGCACCGCGGACGGCGCTATTTCAACCGCAATCGAACCGAGCGGTTCGAATTGTGATTGTCAAGGCATTGTCACCATGACTGTCGAATCCGCCATTGAAAAGCGCTCCGAGGACCGCCGCGACCGGCTCAAGCTGGTCGACCCGGTGCTCGAGCAGACATCAGCCCCCGTCGAAGCCCGCAAGGCTGACGAGGAACGCGCGGCTGCCCCGCAGGCAGGCGACAAGCCGGCTCCGAAGCGTCGCAGCAGCAAGCGCATCGCCCTGATCCTCGTCGCCGGCACGGCGCTCGCCGCCGGTCTCGGGTTCGGCATCGACTGGTGGCGCAATGGCCGCTTCATCATCTCGACCGACGACGCTTATGTCGGCGCCGAGATGGCGACGATCTCGGCCAAGTTGCCGGCCAACATCGCCACGATCGCGGTCACGCAGAACCAGGAGGTCAAGGCTGGCCAGTCCCTGGTCGCGCTCGACGCCGGTGACCAGCGCATCGCGCTGGAGAGTGCACAGGCCAAGAGCGCCACGGCGAAGGCTACCCTGTCGCGCATCGACGCGCAGATCGAGGCCGCCCGCGCCAGCCTGCTGCAGGCACAGGCGCAGCAGACCTCGTCCGAGGCTGCCGTCACCCGCACCACCGCCGATTTCGAGCGCGCGAGCAACCTCGCCGCCAAGTCCTATGGCTCGCAGGCGACGCTCGACGCCGCCACCGCCGCACGCGATCAGGCCGCCGCCTCGCTCGCCAGCGCCAAGGCCGGCGTCGTCCAGGCTACGGCCAATATCGAGGTGCTGAAGGCACAGCGCGTCGAGGCCGCCCGCCAGATCGACGAGCTCAAGGTTGCCGAGGACAAGGCCAAGCGCGACCTCTCCTTCATGACGATCGCTGCGCCGATCGACGGCCTCGTCGCCAACACCAACATGCAGCTCGGCGATCTCGTCAGTGCTGGCAAGCGCCTGATGTCGATCGTCCCGCTCGACAAGGTCTATGTCGACGCCAACTTCAAGGAGACGCAGGTCGGCCCCCTGAAGATTGGCGACAAGGCGAAGATCACCATCGACGCCCTGCCCGGCCAGAGCTTCGCGGGCACGGTCAGCGGCATCGCCGGCGGGACCGGTTCGGTCTTCACATTGCTGCCGCCCGACAACGCCACCGGCAACTTCACCAAGATCGTCCAGCGTGTCCCGGTTCGCATCGCGCTGTCGCCCGTGTCGGCGGCCAGGCACGTGCTGCGTCCCGGCATGTCGGTCGTGGTTTCGATCGATCCGCGTCCAAGCACCGGAAACTAAGACCTCCGGGCCCCCGACCCGAGGAGCCATTTTCCGACCGGGAAATGGCGATGCGCAGCGGCTCATTCGCCCCTTCTGGGCCAAAGCGCACCGCGCCTTACGGCGCTCCTCGGGCCGGGGGCCCGGTTCCAACCCCAAGCTGAAGCCCGAAGCTGAAGCTCGTCTTGGAGGCCGGCATGGCCACCGCTACGACTGCGATTCCCGCTGGTGCTCCACCAGCCGCCGACGCCATCCCGATGCGCCGGATCTTCGCCTTCATGGCGATGGTCTTCGGCATGTTCATGGCGATCCTCGACATCCAGATCGTCTCGGCCTCGCTCGCCGAGATTCAGGCCGGACTGTCGGCTTCCAGCGACGAGATCGCCTGGGTCCAGACCGCCTATCTGATCGCCGAAGTCATCATGATTCCCTTGTCCGGCTATCTCAGCCGGGCGCTGTCGACCCGCGTCTTCTTCTCGATCGCCGCCGCCGGCTTCACCGTCGCCAGCGTGCTTTGCGCCATGTCGAGCTCGATCAACGAGATGATCCTGTGGCGCGCCGTCCAGGGCTTCATCGGCGGCGGCATGATTCCTGGCGTCTTCGCCGCGGCCTTCACCATCTTCCCGGCCTCGAAGCGCCCGATCGTCTCGCCGCTGATCGGCCTGATCGCCACGCTCGCCCCGACCATCGGTCCCACCGTCGGCGGCTATCTCAGCCATGCCTTCTCCTGGCACTGGCTCTTCCTGGTCAATGTCATCCCCGGCATCGCCGTCACCATCGCCGCCTGGAACCTGATCGATTTCGACAAGCCCGATCACAGCCTGCTCAAGCGCTTCGACTGGGTCGGCCTCGGCTCGATGGCCGCCTTTCTCGGCAGCATGGAGTACGTGCTCGAAGAGGGCACCCGCCTCGACTGGTTCGAAAGCCACGAGATCGTCCTCTTCACCTTCGTGATGATCATCGGTGCCGTGCTGTTCTTCTGGCGCGCACTGACGCGCGACGACCCGCTGGTCGATCTCTACGCCTTCCGGAATCGCAACTTCGCCTTCGGCTCGCTGTTCTCTTTCACCATGGGCATCGGCCTTTACGGGCTGACCTATCTCTATCCAGTCTATCTCAGTCGTATCCGCGGCTATGACGCGCTGATGATCGGCGAGACCATGTTCGTCACCGGCCTCGCCATGTTCCTGACCGCGCCGATCGCAGGGCGCCTGTCGACCAAACTCGATCCGCGCATCATGATGATGGTCGGCTTCGGCGGCTTCGCGCTGGGCACCTACATGGCGTCGGCGATCACCTCCGATTGGGATTTTCACGAACTGTTGATCCCGCAGATCCTGCGTGGCTGTTCATTGATGCTGTGCATGGTGCCGATCAACAACCTCGCGCTCGGCACCTTGCCGCCGCAGCAGCTCAAGAACGCCTCCGGCCTCTACAACCTGACCCGCAATCTTGGCGGCGCGGTCGGCCTCGCCGTGATCAACACCCTGCTCAACGGCCGCACCGATCTGCACATCACGCGCCTGCACGAGGCCGTCGCCGCCGGCCGCCAGATCGCCGAGGAGAATCTGGCGTCGATGACCCAGCGCTTCATCGAATATGGCGACGTTGCCCAGTCGATGGCGCTGAAACTGCTGACGCAGCGGGCCCACAAGCAGGCGCTGGTCATGGCGTTCGGCGACGTCTTTCTCGCCCTGACAGTCATTTTCGCCTCCCTGGTGCTGCTGTCCCTGTTCATGACCAAGCCGCCAGCTGCGGCCCCCGCCGGTGGTGGTGGCGGCGGCCACTAAGAGCGGCCAACTCCGCCCGGCGCGCGTGGTGGACAACCCCCTGATGCGTCTTGCCGCAGGTGCGAAGAGATTGACAGTCGGCTTCGGAAGCGTCAAAAATACGAGTAATATCAGTAGTTTAGATAAATTCTAAACTGCATCAGAACTGATCTGCGAGTTGGAAAGCGTTCATGAGCATTCTGTCCCTCAAGGATGGCAGCCCGGTGCGAGCCCAGGTGGACCAGATTCCCTGGCCGCAGAAGGCGCCCGCCGCCTGCCCAATCAGCGCGGTCAAGGCGCGCCTGCGTAGCGTCGGCTTGCGGCCGACCCGCCAGCGCATGGCGCTCGGCTGGTTGCTCTTCGCCAAGGGCGACCGCCATGTCAGCGCCGAGATGCTCTACGAGGAAGCGCTGCGCGCCCGCGAGCCGCTCTCGCTCGCGACCGTCTACAACACGTTGCGCCAGTTCTCCGAGGCCGGCCTGTTGCGCCAGGTTTCGGTCTCCGGGCCGAAGACCTTCTTCGACACCAATGTCTCGGAGCATCACCACTTCTACAATGAGGACGACGAGACCGTCGTCGACATCCCCGGTTCCGAGATCCACGTCTCGGGCCTGCCGGTCGCGCCGGAAGGCATGATGATCTCCTCGGTCGAGGTGATCGTGCGCCTGCGCCGCGCCGATGAGGAAGAGACGGCGACCAAGGTCGCCGGTGGCCGCCGGGCGTGATCGTCTGCTCCTGCAACGTTTTATCCTGCCGGCAGATCAAGGGTACGATCGCGCCGGACGGGAGCGGTCCGCGCACTGCGGGCGAGGCTTATGATTGCCTCGGCTGCAGCCCGGATTGCGGCCGTTGCGCCCGCGAGGTCCGCGCTTTGCTCACGGAGGCACGCGCCGCCTGCGCCAGTCAGTGCCATAGCTGCGCCAGCCACGACATCGCTTGCTCGGTGCACGTCTCTGTCGGCTTGATGATGGCCGGCATCGAGGAAAACGACGACCGCGTCGCCGCCTGACCGGCACGTTGCATTTTCTCCGGTAGGCTGCTCGATCCGCCCTTCCCTTTCCTGCCTCGCCACTCTACATTAGGATCATTCTAATGTGATGGATTGCGAGGAGAGCGGCCATGAAGGGCGACAAGAAGGTCATCGAATACCTCAACAAGGGCCTGCGCTCCGAGCTCACGGCCATCAACCAGTACTGGCTGCACTACCGGATGCTCGACAATTGGGGGCTGAAGGACATGGCCAAGACCTGGAAGAAGGAATCGATCGAGGAGATGGTCCATGCCGACCGTTTCGTCGACCGCATCCTCTTCCTCGAAGGTTTTCCGAACCTGCAGACGCTCGACGCGCTGCGCATCGGTGAGAACGTCAAGGAAGTGATCGAGTGCGACCTCAAGGCCGAGGTCGAGGCGCGTTCGCTCTATCAGGAAGCCGCCAAATACTGCCGCGATGTCGGCGACTACCCGTCCGAAGACCTGTTCAAGGCGCTGATGAAGGACGAGGAAGGTCATATCGACTTCCTCGAGACCCAGCTCGACCTGATCGGCCGCATCGGCCTCGAACTCTACACCCAGAAGCATGTCGGCGGGCTCGAGGGCGACGAGCACTGATCTGCAATCTCGTTAAAGGGGCGATCGACCGGGCCTGGTGACAGGCCCGGTTTTTTGTTACGCGCTCGGCTCCCCAAAGGCCGTCCCTCATGCCAAAGACCAGGCATCGATATGGAGGCCAGAGAGATGGGTACGATCGTCGCAGTGGCACGGGACGAAGGCCACCACTTCAGCAAGCCGATCCTGCCAGCGATTCGCCTCCTCGCCGGCCTCGGTATCGAAGGCGACGCCCATTGCGGCAAGACCGTCAAGCATCGCTCGCGCGTCGCCGTCGACCCGACGCAACCCAATCTGCGCCAGGTCCATCTCATCCATGTCGAGCTGTTCGACGAACTTGCAGCCAGTGGCTTTTCGCTCCGACCAGGCGATATGGGCGAGAACATCACCACCCGCGGGATCGATCTGCTCGGCCTGCCGATCGGCGCCCGCCTGCGGCTGGGCGCGCAGGCGCTCCTTGAGATCACGGGGCTACGGAACCCTTGCGTCCAGATCGAGGCCTTCCAGCCCGGCCTGCTCAACGCCGTGCTCGGTCGCGACGCCAATGGCGGGCTGATCCGCAAGGCCGGGATCATGGGAATCGTGCTCGAAGGCGGCGAGGTCAGGGCCGGCGATGCCATCGGCATCACCTTGCCGGCTCAGCCGCACCGGGCCCTCGAACGCGTTTGAGGCGGCGCAGCCTTTTCGGCTCGCCGCCTCATCAACGCATCGACATCACACCCCGATCAGGCTGGTCAGCCTGACCGGTGCGAGGATCTCGCTCAGCTTCTCAGAGGAAGCTGATATTGGCGGCCTCGGGGCCCTTCTTGCCGGCGCGGATCGAGAAGCGCACGCGCTGTCCGTCCATCGGCGGCTGCAGGCCGCTGCGGCTCAGCGACGAGACGTGCAAGAACACGTCCGGCCCACCCTGGTCGGGGGCGATGAAGCCGAAACCGCGGTCGGTGTTGAAGAACTTCACCGCGCCATCGAACGGCCCTTCCAGCGGCGCGCTGGCGCCGCGATCGAAGCCGCCGCGATCACCGCGGTCGAAGCCACCACGGTCGCCGCGGTCGTAACCGCCGCCACCGCCATAGCCGCCGCCGAAATCGTCACGCGGCGGGCGCGGCGAGAACGGACGGCCACCGCCGCCACCAGGGCCGCCGGCGCCGCGCGGCGCAGCGGGAGTTGCGGTCGAAGCATCGATCTCATGGACGGAGACGACCTGCAGGCCGCGCCTGCCCTCGCCGAGATCGCAGATAATGGTCGCACCGGGCTGCAGATCCTGCGGATCCTGCGGGCCGATGGACGAGATGTGGAGAAACACGTCGCCGGAGCCGTCCGCCGGAGAAGCAAAGCCGAAGCCTTTCTCCGGATCGAACCACTTGACCTTGGCTTCGATATTCTCGTGGGTGACGAAGGGCGCCGGGGCGGCGGGCTTACGACGATCGAACATGCAGCTTCAACGATAGGTGACCGGGAGAGCGCAATCTAGCGCAAGCTTCTGGGTTCGTCATCGGGGCGGCGCAGCAAAAATGCTAGTCCGGCGAAATGCTGCCGGATCGCGAAATTTTTCGCCAGAGACCGCCGTTTCAAGCGGCGGGTAATTCAAAATTCGCTCGATCGGGAGCAGACGTCAACCGCCCTGCCCCGGCTCGGCTTCCGAGCAGCGGATCATCTGGACCTTCTTCGGCATCTCGCCGACCGCCGGGACAAACTGCCCTGACTGCGGATCGAGCAGCATCAGCTCGCCGGTCGCGACCGCGAAATAAGCGCCGTGCAGGTGCAGGCGGCCCTTGCCCTCCAGGATGCTGATGCAGGGAAAGGTGCGCAGATTGGCGAGCGATTGCTGGATCGAGAGCAGGGCCAGGCGCTCGACATAAGCCTCGAAGCTCTCATTGCGGCTGCGCCCGCCCGAGCGGCGCGCCGCCGGCTCGATCAGTGTGATCCACTTGCCGATGAAGTCGCCGGGCGAGAGCGGGCCCTGCGCATCGTCGGCGAAAGCTCTGATGCCGCCGCAGCGGCCATGGCCGAGCACGACGATATGCTCGACCCTAAGCGCTTGCACCGCGTATTCGAGTGCGGCGGAGGTTCCGTGCAGCTGATCGTCGGGCGAGAAGGGCGGGACGAGATTGGCGACGTTGCGCGCCACGAACATCTCGCCCGGACTCGCATCGAAGATCACCTCGGGCGAGACTCGCGAATCGCAGCAGCCGATCAGCATGATCTTCGGCGTCTGCCCGCTCTCGGCGAGCTCTTCGTAGCGGCTCTTCTCGCGCGTGAAACGATCGTCGAGGAAGGCGCGATAGCCTTCCGTCAGGCGCTGCGGGAACGGCTGAGAGGTTGGCTGGTCCATGGCGCGCAGTTGGGCCAGAAGGCGACCGCCTTCGTCAAGAGCCGGCTGGCATGATTCTGCTGCAATGCAGCATCAATTCGCGCAAATCCGCTTCTGCAATCGCGCCGCCAACGCCTCGCCATCGCCCTTGACGACGATGCGCTTGAGCCGCGCGCTCGCGCCGGCCGTCAGCGACAACTGCGAGCGGGACACGGCGAGCACCTCCGCCAGGAGCGCGACCAGTGCGGCATTCGCCTCGCCCTCGCTGGGAGCCGCTCGAACCCTGGCTTTCAGCACCTGGCGGCCATCGGCCAACGTTTCGACCCTGTCGAGGGCATCACGCCCGCCGCGCGGCGTCAGGCGAATGGCGATCGCGAGCCCGTCCGGTCTGACGGACCAGGCCGTCACCGCAGCTAGAATACGTTGGGATAGATGTAGCGGGTGATCACGCTTTGGATGAAGAAGATCAGCAGCAGCAGGATGATCGGCGAGATGTCGATGCCACCGAGATTGGGCAGCATGTTCCGGATCGGACGCAGCGCCGGCTCGGTCAAGCGGTAGAGGAAATCCCAGACCGTGGAGACGAACTGGTTGCGGGTGTTGACGACGTTAAAGGCGATCAGCCAGCTCAGCACGGCCGAGGCGATCAGGATCCAGACATAGAGGTTCAGCGCCAGCATCACGACGTCGAGAACGGCACGCATCGAACAGCATCTCCGAGAAGACCGGGCACTCCTCCAGAAGCGCCCACAAAACTCCTGCCGCAAGCGATTGACAGGAGAGCGACGCAGGGCCTAGAAGGCCAGCGCCTTGGGGCTGTAGCTCAGATGGGAGAGCGCTGCAATCGCACTGCAGAGGTCAGGGGTTCGAATCCCCTCAGCTCCACCAAGGTCCTCCGTTTCCGACAATCTTGCCTCCCTTTTTATTGCTCCCCGGTGATACCGCAGTGAGCGAACGAAGTGGCTGATCGCTTTGCCGCATTGCAGCAGCGGCATCCCATTCCCTGGATACTCCATCAGAGCCGCAGCCGACGGAGCCTGGCCAAGCGCATTGCATCCCGGCCATCAAATCTCGAATCGGCGTCACATCACACCAAACGCTGGGATTGGACATCTCGGCGCGAGGCGCGCTATCTGCGCAGCCGCTATTTGATCATCGAGTGAGGGGCGGAACTTCAGACATGGAAGGCTTCGCGCTTCTCGGCCTCGGCCTCTTCGGCTTCCTCTTCATCGCTGTCCCCTGGGCCGCTTTCAGTGCACTGGGGCGCGGCAACAGGGCACTTGAGCTCGCCGCCCATCAGCGCGCCGAGATCGATGCCTTGCGTGCCGATCTGAGTGTCCTACGGGCACAGCTCGCTGCTGGGGCCGCGGCCAGCGAGGCGCCTTCCGAACAAGCAGACGAGCAGGTCGAAAATGCCCTCGTCGAGGATGCACCAGCTCCCGTCATCACAGCTGATTTCGATGTACCGACGCCCGCTCCTGTCGCGGCAGAAGAACCAACGCCATCGCCAGGACCAGCCATCGATCTCGTCGCGGCTCGCACGATCGAAGACCCCGCAGGCAAAGTTTCGGATGAGGAGCTTCTCCCTCCGCTCGAGACGCTCGCCGCGAGCGTCACAGCTCCCGCATCGGACCTGGACGTCCAGCGGAGCGAGCTCCTGCGGGAAGCCGAGCCCCTCGCCACGCCTGCGCCGCGCCGTGATTTCGAGGAGGCTATCGGCTCGCGCTGGGCGGTCTGGATTGGCGGCGTCGCGCTCGCACTCGGTGGCCTCTTCCTGGTTCGCTACTCGATCGAGGCCGGCCTGTTCGGCCCGGGCGTCCGGCTGCTGCTCGGCGCCGCCTTCGCGCTCGCTGCCGCCGGCGCGAGCGAATATCTGCGCCGGCGCGAAGCGCCGCTCACCTCCGATACCGGCCCGCTCGCCAGCCTCGGCCATGCCAGCATTCCCGGCGTGCTGGCGGGCGTCGCCGTGCTCAGCGGCTTCGGCGTGGTCTTCGCCGCCCATGCCGTCTACGGCTTCATTGGGCCGAGCACGGCTTTCGGATTGATGGGGTTGCTTGGTCTGGCGGCGCTCTCCGCCTCGCTGCTGCACGGCCCGGCGCTCGGCCTGTTCGGCCTGCTCGGCTCCTATGCGACGCCTTTCCTGGTCGCCAGCACCGCGCCGAACTTCGTCGCGCTCGCTCTCTTCATCACCTTCGTCACCGCTGTCGCCTTCCTGCTGCACCAGCGCCGGCCCAGTCGCGTCGTCACGCTCGGCGCCGTCGCCGGACATGGCGCCTGGACGCTGCTCATCGCCTTCGCCGGCGGCAATGTGAGCTGGGCCGCCTGGCTTGCCGCCTCCGGCCCGGTTCTCGCGCTCGGCCTGCTCAGGGAATGGCCGGCCTGGCGCAGGACGACCGGGTTCGATGGCGGCTGGCGGATCGCTGGCTTCGAACTGATCAGCCTCATCGCCATCGGCGTGCCGCTCGTCCTCTCCGGCATCCTCTGGACCAGCCATGGCGGGCCCGTGTCGCTGCATGCCGCCATCATCGTCACGGTGGCGGTCGCCGTCGCCGGCGCGATCAGGCACCGCGACCTCGCCCCGCTGGCGCTGCTCGCCGGCGCGGCAGCGGCCGGCATGGCGCTGCTCTGGCCGACCCGCGAGGGCGCCTTCGGCCTGTCGCCGACGCTGCCGGTCGACCTGATGCGCCTCAGTTTCGCCCCCGACGCCGGCCCGGACCTGCGCTGGACCGCCGGTCTCCTTGCGCTGCTCGTCGGCGTTCCGCCCTTCTTCACCTTGCTGATGCGGCGCGGCTCAGGTGCGGGCGGCGTCCTGGTGCGCGGCTGCCTCGCCTTCGCCTCGGCGCTCGCGCCGGTCTGCCTGCTGCTGGCGACGGCACTGCGCAGCAACGGCTTCGAGCGCTCGACCGGCTTTGCCGCACTGGCCCTGCTCCTGACGATCACGCTTTTTGCCGCTTCCGAACTCCTCCTGCCGGTCGAGCGCCGCAACACCAAGGCTCGCGCCAATCCGCTCGCCTTCATCGGCTCGGCCGCCTATGCCGCCGCCGGCGCGATCGCGCTCGGCCTCGCCATCGCCTTCGCTTTGCGCGAGACTTGGCTGGTTGTGGGCTTCGCCGTCTCGGCCGCGGGCGTCGCGCTCCTCTCCGCCTTGCGTCCGATTCCGCTGCTGCGCAGCATGTCGGCGGCGCTCGCCACCGCAGCGCTGGCGCGGTTCGTCTGGAGCCCGATCGTCAGCGATATCGGCTTCTGGCCCATCCTCAACTGGCTGATCCCGGCCTATGCCCTGCCGGCGCTATGCTTCGCCATCGGCGCGCTGGCGCTGCGGGGCAGGCAGGATCGTCCGCGCCTAGTCCATGAGGCGCTCGCCGCTTTCTTCTTCACTGCCTTCGTCTTGCTGGAAGTGCGGCAGGCCTTCGCCGGTCCCGATCTCGTGCCAACCGTGGATCTGGTCCGCCTGCATTATCTCGGCCCACGCAACCGGCTGTTCGAGGAAGTCTTCTGCCATGTCCTGGCACTCGGGCTGCTCGGCGCAGGCTTCATCCTGCTCGCCCGCCGGCTGGGAGGGCGCGTCTTCGGTGTCTGCGCCGATATCGCCGCGATCGCGCTGATCCTCGTCAGCATCGGCGGGCTTTGCGCCGTGCTGAACCCGGTCTTCGATGGCACGCCGGTGCTCGGCTGGCCGGTGTTCAACCGGCTGCTCTGGTATGTCGTCGTCGGCGGCCTGCTCGGGCTACTCGGCTACTGGCTCGGGCGCGACGGTCGCTCGCGCCTGGGCGACACGCTCAACGCTGGCGCTGCGGTGCTGGTCTCGCTGGGCGCGATATTGATCGTCCGGCAGGCCTTCTCCGGCCCGGTCCTGGCGCCGATGGATGGCAGGTCCGCCGGCTTTGCCGAGGTGGTAACGATCACGCTGCTGCTGCTGGCGCTCACGGCGGCCGCGCGAATCTGGCGCGAGCTCTCACCCGGCCGCGTCACCGGCTTTACCCTGCGTGCTCTCGCCGTGATCGCGATCGGCTGGGTGGTAGTCGCGCTCGGCATCGGCCGCAATCCGCTGTTCGATCACAGCGGCGTCGAGGGACCGGTCATCTTCAACCGTATCCTTTGGGGTTATGGCGCAGCGATCTCAGGCTTCGCCGGAGCAGCCTGGTGGCTGCGCGAGGTCGCGCCCGCGATCAGCGTCGCCTTCCGGCGCATGGCTCTGGCGGGGTCAGTGCTTTGTGCCTTCCTCCTGCTGCGCCATGGCTTCCACGGGCCGTTGCTGGCCTCCGACGTCCCAGTCACCCTCGCCGAAGCAGGCTTCTATGCCGCCTTCGGCTTCATCGCCGCCGTGATCGTCATGATCGCCGGCTCGGTTCGCTTGATCGGTCGCTCGGTGCCGGTCGGTCCCGATTGGGCGGCGATCGGCTCCTGCGGCCTGTTCGCCCTCCTGCCCGGCCTCATCGCCAATCCGTTAGTGGCCGAGCAGCCGCTTGCCGGCCCGCTCCTCCTCGACAACGCCGCCATCGGCTACCTGCTGCCGGCGCTGCTCGCCTTCGCGGCAGCGCGTTGGGCCAGGGAACACCTCGTGGGCGCCGTGGCGCGGCGCATCTTCGGCGTCGCCGCGATCATCGGCGGGCTGGCCTATCTGCTGATTGAAGTCCGGCGCGGCTTCGTTGGTCCCGATCTCCTGGTCGACGCCGGCAGCGCGAGCGAACTCTATGCCTATTCGGCAGCGCTCCTGCTCTATGGCGTGGCGCTGCTCGCGCTCGGCTTCCGGTTGCAGTCGAAGGACCTGCGCCTAGCCTCGCTCGGCGTCGTGACGATCGCCATCTGCAAGGCTTTCCTGATCGATATGTCCGGGCTGGAAGGCCTGTTGCGGGCCTTGTCCTTCATCGGCCTCGGCGCCAGCCTCGTCGCCATTGGCCTTGCCTATCAGAAGCTGCTGCTGCGGGAAGCCTCGCGGCCCGGCAAGGCGCATTGAAAAAGCCTCCCGCGTCGATGCGCGGGAAGCTCGAATATCCCTGGCGGAAGCGCTCCCGGTGAACCGGACGCGCTCCGATTGTCGTCTCAGCCCTTGAGCCTGGTGTTGCACTGGCTCCAGTAGCCGCCGCCCTTCTCGATCCACTTCAATTCGCCATTGGCATTGGCTGCTTTATTGGCATTGTACTGGTCGACGCAGGTCTTGAGGCGCGCCTTGCCGGCCGTCTCATTCGAATACTTCTGCGAGACGGTCCGCGGGAACACCGCAGCCTTGGCTTTGCCGGCGGGCTTGGCCGGGGTGGTCGCGGCCGGCGTCGCCGCCGGAGCATCAGTCACGGCTGCCGCGGCATCATTCTCCGAGGCGTCGTCATCGGCGCAGTTGGCCTTGCGGAAATCGTTCCACTTCTGGCCCTTCAGCGTGTTCGCCTTCTTGGCGTCCTGATATTTGGTGCTGCACTCTTTCATGGTCAGAGCCGAGGCCGGCGCAGCGGCGAAGCTTGCGGCCATGAACGCGAGGGCGGTGGAGAACAGAAGCGTCTTCATGAGCAGTCTCCCTGGGCGATGTGTCGAGCTCGCCAAGGCGAGCTTAACCAACGATGTGAATCTCTGCCATCGCCGTGCGGCAACTTCTGGGCTAGTTCGCCGTTTCATCACGCACACTCAAAGGAGCACTCGATGAAAACGTCATCTCTTGCCGCAGCCGCACTGGCCGCGCTCAGCCTGACCGCCTGCACGACTCTGGAACAGCGTGTCAGCGGCGCTGCGGTCGGCGCAGGGACCGGGGCGGTCGTCGCCGGGCCGGTCGGTGCTGTGGTCGGCGGGGCCGCCGGCGCGGTCAGTGCTCCGGCGGTGGTTCGCACCACGCGCCGCGCGACACGGTAGTCTTAAAATCCGGCTTTCTTGCGCGGCGGCGGAACCACGCCGCCGCTTCGCCGTTTCGACCATGAAGCTTTCGAGCCCAGAAACTTTCGAGCTCATGGAGTTGACGGATGGACAACGACAAGCGCCTGCCACCGGACGTGCCTTCCAACAAGGATGAGATGCGGGAGGAGATCGACCGCGCGACCGGCAGCGTTGCGGCGCGCGCCGCTGACCTCGCCAATCGTACGGCAGAGACCGTCAAGGACGGCTATGGCCGGGCCAAGGAAAAGCTCGCCGAGCTCGATCCCGCCGATACGCTGCGCGAAGCAGGGCGATATGCCCAGGAGACCGGCGAGGCCGCTGTCGACACGGTCGAGCGCCATCCGCTGGCCGCCTTCGCCATAGGCGCACTCAGCGTCGGCTTGATCGCCTGGGCGGTGACACCCCGCCGTTCGAGCTGGCAGCCGGACACGAGCGGCTGGAGCAGCACACTGCGCGATTATGGCGATCAGGCGCTCCGCGCCGGACGCGATCTGATCGGCAGTGGCCGCGAGCAGGTCGATCGGAGTGGCGACTACGTTGCGCGTGGGCAGGATTATCTCGATGTCGGCCGCGACTATGCCCGTGAAGGCGGCCGCGCGCTGATGCGCCGCGGCGAGCGTGAGCCGCTGGCGGCCGTGGTCGGCGTAGGCCTTGCGCTCTACGTGATCAGCTCGCTTTTGAGCAGCAGCAGCCAGACGCAACCTGCTCGTCGCCGGGCTAAACGGTAAAGTCGCCTATCGAATTCAGCCCGACCGGCGCGAGGCCTTCTCCGCCTGGCGGGCTGCCTGCTTCTCGGACTCGCCCGCGCGCACGAGGCTGGTGATCGCGAGCGGGCGCCTTCCCGATTTCTCGGCGATGATGCGGTCCTGCTCCTGGATCGCTTCCAGCGCCGGATCGTCGCCGTCGATCCCGCCCAGCAACTCGGTGGGAACGCGGCGATTGGAGCTGCGCGAGCCATCTTCATAGAACACGTCGAACAGGACGTAGGCGGCGTCGAGCGGTTTCGATTTCTTGCGGGCCATGGTCGATCCTGTCGGTTGGGCGCCCCCTCCGGCAGCAGCGCGCAGGGCGGGCCGAGGGATCGCGGAGCCGCCCGGAGGCGGCAGAATGCTGTGAGCGCGAGGTAACTCCCTCGCGCCGACAAGGCAAGCCGCAACGGCGCCCGTCGCTGTCGTAAGGCCTATTTCAGGCTGATCGTTTCGACGATCTCGGAGTCGAGCACGAGGTCGTCGCTGGCACCCATCAGCCAGAGTCGATCCGCGGTGAAGCGCAAGATCGGCCTGTCCCACCAGCGATCGAGCATGGCGGCGAGCAATGCCGCCTCAGCCGCGTCGAGATCCTCGCTCAGGTTCCAGATACCGACGACATAGAGATCGCTGGTCGGCCGTCCGAGCGCCCGTTGCATGAGGTGCAGGGCGTTCTGCCCGTCGCGACGCTCCGGATAGAACCGGAGATAGAGCCGGCCGCGATTGACATTGCCGGAGAACAGGCCGCGCAGCTCCAGCGTGATCGGCCCGAGCCGCGCCAGTTCCGCCCGGGCCGCCGAGTCGATCGCCGGCGGCGTCCCGACCGAGAGCGAGCCGCATACTGTCGCATGCAGCTTCGCTCGACGCCGCTCGACCAGATCCCAGGCGATCTTGTCGGAGAAGGGCGAATGGCGCAGCTCGTCCTCCAGCTCGCGATAGGCCGGCTGCTCGGAAAGCCCCTCCATCGGCACCACCAGCGAATAGATCGGCGGGTGCCGGCCATTGTCGTAGTGCGTGCCGTCCTTCCGCGCGATCGCCTTCGGATGCGCCGGATCGATCAGCGGCAGATGTGCCAAACGGTAGCCTTCGTCGAGCGCCATGCCGGCGCCGGCGACGAAAGCCGTGCGGCTCCTAAGATAGGCGAGTTCGTCGTCGCCGATCAGGTCGATCCCGGCCGCCGCGCTCACGCCTTCAGCATCCACTCATGCGCGGGATCGTTGTGGAACTTCCAGATCCGCTTCGGCCCGGCCATGACGTTGAGATAATAGAGCTCGTAGCCATGCGGCGCACCGACCGGATGATAACCCCTCGGCACCAGCACGACGTCGCCATCCGCGAACGCCATGGTCTCGTCGAGCGAGCGGTCGTCGGTATAGACGCGCTGGAAGCCGAAACCCTGTGGCGGATTCAAGCGGTGATAATAGGTCTCCTCCAGCAGCGATTCCGCTGGCAGATTGTCCTGATCGTGCTTGTGCGGCGGATAGCTCGACCAGCAGCCCGAGGGCGTGATCACCTCGACGACGAGGAGCCCGTCGGCGGCTTCAGTCTCGGGCAGGATGTTGCGGACATGGCGGGTGTTGCTGCCCTCCCCGCGCGTCAGGGCGCCGACATCAGCGGGCGCGATCACGCGGGCCGGCCGGGCTCCCGCCTTGCCCGGCGCCGAGCAGATCGCGAGCTCGCACGGCCCCTGCGCCGTGACGCTCCAGTTCGAGCACGCCGGCACATAAAGCGACCAGGGATCGGGCTCGAAGGGCGAGGACCGCCCGCCGATCACGCCGAAATCCTGTCCGCCGGCGCTGGCCGCGACCTTGCCCGAGAGCAGGACGAGGCAATGCTCCCTGTCGCCCGTCTCGCGCGACAGGCTCTGCCCCGCCGTGAGCTTGTGCACGGCGAAGCCGACATGCTCCCAGCCGGCCGTTTCGGGCGTGACCTCGTGGATGCGCCCCTCGGCATCGGGCGCCTGCGGCTTGACCAGCAGCTTCGACATGATCGTGTCCGGGCTCAGGCGAGCCCGGCCTCCTTCAGGCTCTGCTCGAGATGGGCGACGCCCTTCTTGGCATAGGTCAGCGGATGCGCCTTCTCGGGATCCTGCTCGGCCTCGACCACGACCCAGCCGGAGTAGCCAGGCAACGCCTTGAACACGGCGGGGTAGTCGACCATGCCGTCGCCCGGCACGGTGTAGACGCCGAGCTCCTTGCCTTTGCCGAGGATGGCGTCGAGGAAGCTCCAATCCTCGCGGCGGGCGTGCTCCATCACGTCCTTGCGCACATCCTTGGCGTGGACATGGCTGATGCGGGCGCGATAGCGCTGCGCGAGCTTGACCGGATCGGCCCCGCCCCAGGTCGCATGGCCGGTGTCGAGCAGCAGATGCGCCGCCTCGCCCGTCGCCGCCATGAAGGCGTCGATATCGGCCTCGCTCTCGACGATCGTGCCCATATGGTGGTGGTAGACCAGCCTGACGCCCTCGGCGAGCGTGCGCTCGGCAACCTGCGTGATCCTCCGGCCGAACTCAGCCCAATCGCCCGCCGCCATCACAGGCCGCTGCGACAAGGGCTTGCTGCGGTCGCCATGGATCGCATTCGACGTCTCGGCGAAGACCAGTACGGTCGAGCCCATCGCCTTCAGCAGGTCGAGATGGGGGCGCAGATGCTTCATCTCCTCGTCGGCATCGCGCTTCAGAAGCTCAGCCGAATACCAGCCGGAGATGCAGGCCATGCCGAACGGGTCGAGCGCCGCTTTCAGCGCTTTCGGCTCGCGCGGGAATTTGTGGCCGAGCTCCATGCCGACGAAGCCGGCTTCGCGGGCCTCGGCCAGGCAGGTTTCGAGCGGCGTTGCGCCGCCGATGTCCTGCAGATCGTCATTCGACCAGCCGATGGGGTTGGCGCCGATATGGATAGGCATGTCGTCCTCTTTGAGTCAGTTGTCGCGCGCGGCGAGCGCGCCGTCATAGCGCTTGCGCGCCGCCTTGACCTCGTCGCGCACCGAGACCTCGGGCACCGCAACCTCCCACCAATGCCCGCCGGCATCGGTCGAGATCAGCGGGTCGGTGTCGATGACGATGACGCTGGTGCGGTCATGGCCACGCGCCTCGGCAAGTGCAGTTTCCAGCTCAGCCAGACTCGCGACCTTGCGTGCGATAGCGCCCATCGAGCCGGCATGCGCGGCGAAATCGATCTCGGGTAGCGTCTCATGGCGGGTGTCGCGCAGGAGATTGTTGAAGGAGGCGCCGCCGGTCGCATTCTGCAATCGATTGATGCAGCCGAAGCCGCGATTGTCGAGCACGACGATGGTGAGCTTGATACCGAGCATCACCGAGGTCGCGATCTCCGAGTTCATCATCAGATAGGAGCCGTCGCCGACCATGACGAAGACCTCGCGGGCCGGGTCGGCGAGCTTGGTCCCGAGGCCGCCAGCGATCTCGTAGCCCATGCAGGAATAGCCATATTCCATATGGTAGCCGCCAGGCGCGCCCGCCTGCCAAAGCTTGTGCAATTCGCCCGGCAGGCCGCCGGCAGCGCAAAGCACGACATCGCTCGCCCGGCTCTGGCGCTGCACCGCGCCGATCACCTGCGCATCGCTCGGCAGCGCCTGATTGCCCATCGCAGTGTAGCGCGCCGCGGTTTCGAGCCAGGCGTCGCGGGACGCTTGCGCCTGCGTGCTCCAGTCGGCCGGAGCCTTCCAGCCGGCCAGCGCGGTTTCCAGCTCGGCGAGGCCCGCCTTGGCATCGGCGACGAGCGGCCGCCCGCCATGCTTGCCGGCATCGAAGGCTTGCGTGTTCAGCCCGATGATCCTGCAGTCGGGATCGGCGAAGAGCGCGCGCGAGCCCGTGGTGAAGTCCTGCAGGCGCGTGCCGACCGCAAGCACGACATCGGCCGTCTTCGCCGCTTCGTTCGCTGCGCCGGTACCGGTGACGCCGATCGCGCCAAGATTGAGCGGATGGTCATGCGGCAGGGCGCTCTTGCCTGCCTGCGTCTCCGCGCTCGGAATGCCATGCGCAAGGCAGAAGCGGGCGAGCTCACCCTCGGCTTCGCTATAGAGAACACCGCCGCCGGCGACGACCAGCGGCCGCTTCGCAGCCTTCAGCAGCGCGACCGCCTGCGCCAGCTCCTGCTCATCCGGCCGCGTCCGGCGCGGCGTCCAGATCCGCTCGGCAAAGAAGCTTTCGGGATAGTCGAAAGCCTCCGTCTGCACGTCCTGGCAGAGCGCCAGCGTCACCGGCCCGCACTCCGACGGGTCGGTCAGCACCTGCATCGCCCGCTCGAAGGCGGGGATGATCTGCTCCGGCCGGGTGATCCGGTCGAAATAGCGCGAGACGGCCTTAAAGCAGTCATTGGCCGAGACGGTGCCGTCGCCGAAATCCTCGATCTGCTGCAGCACCGGATCGGGCCGGCGTCCGGCGAAGACGTCGCCCGGCAGCAAGAGCAGCGGCAGGCGGTTGACATGTGCGACCGCGGCGGCCGTCACCATATTGGTGGCACCCGGGCCGATCGAGCTCGTCACCGCCATCATCCGGCGCCGGCGCGAGGCCTTGGCGAAGGCGATCGCCGAGTGCGCCATCGCCTGCTCGTTATGGGCCCGCAATGTCGGCAGGATGTCGCGGGCGCCATGCAGCGCCTCGCCGAGCCCCGCGACATTGCCATGGCCGAAGATCGCCCAGACACCGGCGAAGAGCGGCAGCGTCCGGCCGCCGACGACCGTTTTCTGCGCCGCCATCGCCGCCACCAGCGCCTGCGCCATGGTGAGCCGTACAGTGCTCATCGCAAATCTCCTCAGCGGCCTTGCCAGGCATCGACCAGCCGGCCGAAGCGCTCGGCCATCATCGCGGTCGCGGCCTCGTCGTCGAGTGTGCCGGCGAGCCAGCCACGCGCCGCCTCGCCAAAGATGCTGCGGCCGACCGCAAAGCCCTTCACCGTCTTCGCCGTCTGCGCCAGCCGGAAAGCCGTCTCCAGCTCCGGCAGCGGGGCATCAAGCCCAAGCAGCACGACGCCGCGGCAATAGGGATCATTCGCCGCAATCGTGGCATCGACCGCGGCCCAGGCTGCGGCACTCGGCTGGCCCTCGAGCTTCCACCAGTCCGGCTTGATGCCGATCGCGTAGAGGCGGCGCATCACGCTCGCGGTGGTGTCGTCATCGACCGGGCCGTTCTTCGAGCAGATGATCTCGACCAGGAGCTCACGGCCGACCTGCCGGCAAGCGAGCGCGACGCGTTCCAGCGTCGCCTCCTGCTCGGCCTTCAACGCCGGATCGTCGTCCGGATGATAGAAGGCCAGCACCTTGACGACGTGATCGACCGGCCACTCGTTCAGCACCGCGCCGAGCGAGCCGTCCGCATCGGTCTCGAGCCGCAGCGGCCGTGAGCCCGGCACCTCTAGCGGCCGCGCCACCCAGAAGCCATGATCGCCGGCACGGAACAGCGCCTCGCGGCCGTGGCGCCCGTCGAGCAGCATGCCGAAGCCGTCGGCACCCCTGGCGATCCGTGCCGCGGCGTCGACGGCGAGCCGCTTGAAGGCCGCAATGCGCTCGCGCAGCACGCCGGCCTCGTCGGCCATCGATTCGATTTGGGAGCGATGATCGATGGCGAGTGCCATCAGCGTCGAGGCCTGCGGCCGGCGCGTCGTCGCCCAATGGACATGGTTGATCGCCACGTCATGGCGCAGCGCCCGGTGCTGCGAGCCGTGCTTCAGGAAGAACTGCAATTCGGCGAAGGTCGGGCTCTCCGGCGAGCAGAGCAGGCGCGAGACCGCGAAGGCGCCGCAGGCATTGGCCCATTTGCAGCAGGTCTCGATCGGCTCGTCGCGCAGATAGCCGCGCAGGAAGCCGGACATGAAGGCGTCGCCAGCGCCCAGGACATTGTAGACCTCGACCGGGAAGCCCGGCCCCTTGATGCCGTCTTCGATCGAAGCGGGGATGGTTCCGGGGAAAACCACACATCCCATCGGCCCGCGCTTGCAGACGATCGTCGCCTTGCTCAGCGCGCGGATGTTGCGGATCGCGGCGAGCGTATCCTCCGAGCCGCCGGCGGCGTGCAGCTCCTCCTCGGTGCCGACGATCAGGTCGCAGTCCGGCAGGATCGCCTGGAGGTGCTGGGTCACCGTGTCGGAGCGGATATAGCGCTCCTCACCGGCGGCGTGACCTGCCAGCCCCCAGAGGTTGGGGCGGTAGTCGACATCAAACACGACCTTGCGGCCATGCTTGCGGGCGAATGCGATCGCCTTGCGCTGCGCCTTTGCGGCATTCGGGATCGCGAAATGCGTGCCGGTGACGACCACCGCTCTGGCCGAGGCGATGAAGGTCTCGTCGATCTCGCTCTCGTCGAGAGCGGCGTCGGCGCAGTCCGTGCGGTAGAAGATCAACGGAAACGTCTTCTCGTCACGCACGCCCAAAATGACCAGCGAGGTCAGGCGCTTGGGATCGACGACGACGCCCTTCGTCTCGACGCCCTCGCGCTGCAATTGCTCCAGGATGAAGCGGCCCATCTGCTCGTCGCCGACGCGGGTGATCACCGCCGATTTGAGACCGAGCCGGGCCGTGCCGATCGCGATATTGGTCGGGCAGCCGCCGACCGCCTTGGAGAAGGAGGCCATGTCCTCAAGCCGGCCGCCGATCTGCTGGCCATAGAGGTCGACCGAGGAGCGGCCGATCGAGATCAGGTCGAGCACGGGTTCAGGCATCGGGGCGGGCTTTCTCGGCGGTGCCGACGGCGAGCGTCATGGCGAGCACGAAGGTGGCGGACATCGAGCGGAAGGCGCCGTAATCGGCTTCCTCGACCTCGAGACATAAGGAGCAATGCTGGGCGAGCGGGCTGAGCGCACTATCGGTGATCGCGATCACCGGAATGCCCTTCTTGTGGGCAGCAGCCGCGATCGCGACCGTCGCCGGCGTATAGGGCGCGCAGCTGACGGATACGACGACATCGCCCTCGCGCGCGATCGCCGCCTGCTCGGGCCCGAGCGAGGCGATATTGTCGACGAGTACCGCCCTTATGCCGAGCTTGCCGAAGGCGTAAGCGAGATAGGACACCACGGGAAACATCCGGCGCGCGCCGATCAGGATGATGGTCTCCGCCCCGGCGAGCAGATCCGTCGCCTTGTCGACATCGCGGTGCCGGATCGTCGATTGCAGCCGCGACAATGAGCTGCGGCTGGCCTCGGCGAAACCGTCGAGCAGCACCTGCGCCATGTTCGGCCCGGCCGCGCCCTCATCGCGGAGCGCCACCAGCCTTTCGCGATAATCCGGGAATTGCTGGCGCAGCCGCGAGCGGAAGAGCTGCTGCAATTCGCTGAAGCCGGAATAGTCGAGCGCCTGGGCGAAGCGCACCAGCGTCGAAGCCTGCACGCCGGCCTGCTGCGCCACCTGCGCCGCGGTGCTCAGCGCCATGTCGTCGGGGTTGGCGAGCGCATAGTCGGCGACCTGCCGCAGGCGTTTCGGCAGGCTCGGCCCGCGCTCGCGCAGCAAGGCGACGAAGCCGTCGAAATCGTCCCGTGGCGGGTCCTGCTGCAGTGGCGACGACATGGGAAACAGGGGCTCTCGCGGCCTTGACTTGTGCCGGGAGAGAATGGAATGTTTGTTCCATTAGTCAAGCGCAATAAAAATAATGTGCCATTGTGACAGTGGCGCCGTTAGGGAGATCAGAGGTGCCCCAGCCAACCGACTTTCGTCGTGAACTCGACGGCAAGGTCGCTGTCGTCACCGGCGGCAGCCAGGGCCTGGGCGAGGCGATCGCCCGGGAATTCGCCGCGCGCGGCGCCGCCGGCCTTGTCCTTACTGGCCGTAACCGCGAGCGGGGCGAAGCGGTCGCCGCCAGCCTCAAGGCCGAAGGCTGCAACGCCCTTTTCCACGCCGCCGACCTCGCCGATCTCGACGCGGTCCGCGGCATCGTCCCGGCCGCCGAGCAAGCTTTCGGCCGGCTCGACATCCTCGTCAATGCCGCCGGCGATACCGACCGCGGCACGATCTTCGAGACCAGCCCCGAACTCTATGCCCGCATCATGGCGGTCAACCTGACCGCCCCCTTCTTCCTGATCCAGGACGCGGCCAACCTGATGCGGCGCAAGAAGATCCAAGGCAGCATCGTCAACATCCAGTCGATGTCGGCCCATGGAGGCCAGCCCTTCCTCGCTGCCTACAGTGTCTCGAAAGGCGCGCTGGCGACGCTGACCCGTAACGCCGCCTACGGCCTCCTCGCCGACCGCATCCGCGTCAACGGTCTCAACATCGGCTGGATGGCGACGCCCGGCGAGGACGCGATCATGCGCCTCCGCCATGGTGCGCAGGATGGCTGGCTGGAGGAGGCGCAAGCCGGGCGGCCGTTCGGCCGACTGATCGACCCGCGCGAGGTCGCCAAGGCCGCCGCCTATTTGGCGTCATCCGAATCAGGATTGATGACCGGCGCGAATGTCGACTTCGATCAGACCATTCTCGGCGCCCACGACTGAGGCGTAGCAGGACACTCGAACCGCAGGACCACGGACGTGATGAGATTTGGATTGTTGGGCGCCGGCCGCATCGGGCGCATTCACGGGCTCAATGTCGCAGCACGCTCCGATGCGCGGCTGGTCGCGCTCTCTGACGCGTCTGCTGAGGCCGCCGCCTCGCTCGCCCAGACCTCCGGCGCCAAGGTCGCCACGACCGAGGCGATCCTCGCCGATGGCGGCATCGATGCCGTAGTGATCTGCACGCCAACCGACACCCATGCCGACCTGATTGAGGCCGCTGTCTCCGCCGGCAAGGCCGTGTTCTGCGAGAAGCCGGTCGATCTCGATGCCGGGCGCATCCGCCGCTGCCTCGACGTGGTCGGCAAATCCGGCAAGCCATTGATGATCGGCTTCAACCGCCGCTTCGACCCGAACTTCGCCGCGCTGGAAGGACGCCTGCGCGCCGGTGAGGCAGGCGCCATCGAGATTGTCAGCGTGATCTCGCGCGATCCCGGTCCGCCGCCGGTGGAGTACGTCAAGCGCTCGGGCGGGCTCTTCCGCGACATGATGATCCATGATTTCGACATGGCCCGCTTCCTCCTCGCCGAGGAGCCGGTCGAGGTCTTCGCGCTCGGCTCGGCGCTGGTCGATCCTGCGATCGGCGCCGCCGGCGATGTCGACACCGCCGCCGTGCTGATGCGCACCGGGAGCGGCCGCATCGCCCAGATCTCGAATTCGCGCCGCGCATCTTACGGCTACGACCAGCGCATCGAGGTCCACGGCTCCAAGGGCATGCTGCGCGCCGGCAATATCCACGAGACCACCGTCGAGATCGCGACCGGCGCCGGCTTCCGGGCCGATCCGGTGCAGAATTTCTTCCTGGAGCGTTATGCCGCCGCCTATCGCGCCGAACTCGACGCCTTCATCGCGGCCTGCCGCGACAAGCGCGCGCCTTCTCCCTCCGGGCTCGACGGGCTGAAAGCCCAGATTCTCGCCGACGCGGCGACGGAATCTCGCCGCACCGGCAAGCCGGTCGCCGTTTCGCTCGAGGCACTGTGATGACGCCTGCGGAACTTGAACTGCGCGAATATGCCGTTCTTGGCCTCGTCGCGGAGGCGAGCCATCTCGCACTCGATTACTTCGGGCGCAGCGACTCCCTGAACATCACGATGAAGGGGGCTCAGGATTGGCTCACCGCCGCCGATGGCGCGGTGGAGAGCTTCCTGCGCGAACGGCTCGGGCGGCTCTTCCCATCGGATGGCGTGATCGGCGAGGAAGGCGGCGGCGAGGCGGCCGACGCGGTCTGGATCATCGACCCGATCGACGGCACCGCCAATTTCGCCCATGGCGACCGCAACTGGTGTATCTCGATCGGCCTCGTCCTCGCCGGGCGACCTGAGATCGGCGTCATCGCCGCACCTGCACTCGGCGAAGTCTACCGCGCCCGGCGCGGCGGCGGGGCGAGCTTGAACGGCCGGCCAATCCGGGTTTCGGGCACCAGCGATATCGGCCGCGCCAGCCTCGAATTCGGTTGGTCGAAGCGCAAGCCGCTCGACAGCTATATCGAGATGGTCAAGCGCGGCTTCGAGGCCGGCGCGGCGGTCAAGCGCCCTGGCGCCGGCGCGCTCGGGCTTTGCCATGTCGCCTGCGGCCGGACCGATGCCTATGCCGAATTGCACATCAATTCCTGGGATGTCGCCGCGGGCTTGGTGATCGCCGCCGAGGCCGGCGCCCACGTCAACGACTTCTTCGAGGGCGACGCGATCGCGGCGGGCAATCCGGTCCTGTGCTGCACGCCGAAGCTGCAGGTCGAGCTGGAGCGCATCACCGGAATAGTAAGCCGGCACAGGGATCGTTGATCTTTTCGAGCAAACGGTCACTATCGACCCAACAAGAACAAGTCAGAACCAGACATCGGGAGGAAGACATGCTGTCATTGAACCGGCTTCGCGCCGGACTATTCGCGGCCGCGGCCACCGGAGCTGTTTTCGCCACCGCTCCGGCCCAGGCCCAGGGCTCGCTCGTCATGTATTGCGGCGTGCAGGAGGAATGGTGCCGCGCCATGAGCGGCGCCTTCGAGAAGGAAACCGGCATCAAGGTCGCGATGACCCGCAAATCGGCCGGCGAGATATATGCCCAGCTCAAGGCGGAATCCTCGAACCCGCGCGGCGACATCTGGTGGGGCGGTACCGGCGACCCGCATCTGCAGGCGGCCGAGGAAGGCCTGACGCAGGAATATGAATCGCCCGCCAACAAGGACATGCACGACTGGGCGCTGGCGCAGTGGAACGCCGCCAAAAAGCGCTCGATGGGCATTTATGCCGGTGCGCTCGGCTTTGGCTACAACACCCAGCAGATCAAGGCCAAGGGCCTGAACGAGCCGAAATGCTGGGCCGACCTGCTCGACCCCAAGCTGAAGGACGACGTCCAGGTCGCTGACCCGAACTCGTCGGGCACCGCCTATAACCTGCTCGCGACCGTCGTCCAGCTCATGGGCGAGGACAAGGGCTTCGACTATCTGCGCGCCCTGCACAAGAACGTCAGCCAGTACACCAAATCGGGCGCCGCGCCGGCCAAGGCGGCGAGCCTCGGCGAGACCGCCGTCGGCATCGTCTTCATCCACGACGCCGTCGTCTTCGCCGTGCAGGGCGACCCGATCAAGGCCGTCGCCCCTTGCGAGGGCACCGGCTACGAGATCGGCTCGATGTCGATCGTCAAGGGCGCGCGCAATCTCGACAACGCCAAGAAGTTCTATGACTGGGCCCTGACCCCGGCGGCGCAGGCGCTGGCGGCGCCAGCGAAATCCTATCAGGTGCCTTCGAACAAGAACGCGCCTGTCCCGGCCCAGGCGCCGAAGATGTCGGAGATGAAGCTGATCAACTACGACTTCGTCAAATACGGCTCATCGGCTGAGCGCGTTCGCCTGCTGACGAAGTGGGACAAGGAGATCAAGGCGCTCCCCAAGTGAGCACCCGAGTAATCGCAGACTGATCGCGGCCATCCGAGACGAGAGGCGAGAGACGATGCGTCCCGCGACGAGGCTTGCGCTGCTGGCCGGCTGGCTCGGCTATGTGCTCATCCCCTGGTATCTGCCCGAGGGGATGAGCCTCGCCGGGTACCCGTTCGGCAAGAGCGGCACGGCGCTCGCTCTCGCACTCTCGGGAGCGGCGCCCTGGCTGCTGCCGATCGGCATCGCCCTCGTCCTCGCCAGCCTGCTCGCCGCCCGGCAGGAGAATACCGGGACAGGCAAGCTCCTCGCCTGGATCGGCCTTGCCGGTCTCGTCGTCTTCTTCGCTCAGGGCTTTGCTATCACGCTGAAAGATCAGGGCATGCCGACGCTGGCTGCCCTGCTCGGCGGGGCCAGCGCCGCCCAGCCCGGCATGGGTTTCGGCGCGCTGGTGACGCTTGTCTCGCTGCTGCTGCTGCTCTGCCACGGCCTGGCCTATCGCGGCCTCTGCCGTGGCGACATCTTCACGACGTCCTCGGTCGGCATCGTCATCATGCTGATCGCATTGTTCATCTTCCTGCCGGTCTCGACGATCCTGCGCAGCGCGCTCGTCGACCAGTCCGGGAACCTCGTGCTCGGCGAGTTCGTCGAGCGCTTTTTCAGCCCGACGATCTGGGGTCTGGGTTGCCTCAGCGCCAACACCAATTGCGGCGTCGCCTGGAACACGCTTATCCTGGCGGTGCTGACAGGCGTCATCACCACCCTGCTCGGCCTCGCCTGCGCGCTGCTGATCCTGCGCACCGGCATGCCGGGCAAGCGCGCCATGCGCCTGCTGACGGTGCTGCCGATCATCACGCCGCCTTTCGTCATCGGCCTGGCGCTGATCCTGCTCTTCGGCCGCTCTGGGCTGTTCTCGACATTCCTGTTCGACTGGTTCGGCGTGCCGCGCTCACGCTGGATCTACGGCCTGCCGGGCGTTCTGCTCGCCCAGGTGCTCGCCTTCGCACCGATCGCCTTCCTCGTGCTGATCGGCGTCGTGCAAGGCATCGCGCCGAGCCTGGAGGAGGCGTCGCAGACGCTCGGCGCCAAGCGTTGGACTACGTTCCGCACCGTGACTTGGCCGCTGCTGCGGCCCGGCCTCGCCAATGCCTTCCTGCTCGGCTTCGTCGAGAGCATGGCCGATTTCGGCAACCCGCTGGTGCTCGGCGGCAACTTCGAGGTTCTCTCGACCAAGATCTTCTTCGCGGTCGTCGGTGCCGCGCATAATCAGGGCCAGGCGGCGGTGCTCGCCGTCGTGCTGCTCGGCTTCACGCTCGCCGCCTTCTGGGCCCAGCAATACTGGCTTGGAAGCAAGTCCTATACGACCGTCACCGGCAAGGGCGATTCCGGCTTGCCGACGCCGTTGCCACGCCGCATCACCTGGATCTCGGCCCTCGTCATCGGCCCCTGGGTGGCTTTGACCGCAGTGATCTACGTCGTCATCCTGATGGGCGGCTTCGTAAAGACGATGGGCCGTGACCACACCCCAACGCTGCAGCACTACATCACTGGCTTCTCGATCGATTTCAGCCGCGGTCTTTATTTCGACGGCTCGGCCTGGCCGTCCTTCTTCACCACGCTGAAGCTCGCGGCGATCTCGGCGCCGCTGACCGCCACCATCGGCCTGCTCACCGCCTATCTGCTGACGCGTCAGCGCTTCGCAGGGCGCGGCGCGCTCGAATTCGCCACCATGCTGAGCTTCGCCATTCCCGGCACGGTGCTCGGCGTCGCCTATATCCTCGCCTTCAACGTGCCGCCGGTCGAGATCACCGGCACCGGCCTCATCCTCGTGATCGCCTTCGTCTTCCGCAACATGCCGGTCGGGGTGCGCTCCGGCATCGCCGGCCTGTCGCAGATCGACAAGAGCCTCGACGAGGCCTCGGCCACGCTCTCGGCCCGCAGCTTCACCACGCTCTGGCGGGTGGTGCTGCCATTGCTACGCCCAGCGCTCGTCGCGGCACTCGTCTACAGCTTCGTGCGCAGCATGACGACGGTCAGCGCCGTGATCTTCCTTGTCTCGGCCGAGTACAACCTCGCCACCGCCTATATCGTCGGCCGGGTCGAGGCCGGCGAGTTCGGCCTCGCCATCGCCTATTCCTCGGTGCTGATCGTGGTCATGGCGATCGGCATCAGCTTGATCCAGCTCGGCGTCGGCGAGCGCAAGCTCGGCCGACGCGGCACGCCCGCCCTCGCCTCCTCCGCCGCCGAGCCGATCAAACAAGGATAAGCGCTTCCATGTCCAAGGCCGGCCTCGCCTCCGTCGAATTCCGCAATGTCAGCATGCGCTACGGCGCGGTGACGGCGGTCGACAATGTCAGCTTCACGGTCGAGGCCGGCAAGCTGGTGACGCTGCTGGGCCCATCCGGCTGCGGCAAGACCACGACGCTGCGGATGATCGCCGGACTCGAGATCGCCAGCGAGGGCGAGATTCTGATCGGTGGCAAGGATGTCACCAGGCTGTCCGCCGCCGACCGCGATGTCAGCATGGTCTTCCAGTCCTATGCGCTCTTTCCGCATATGAACGTCCTCGACAACGCCGCCTATGGCCCGACGGTGAAGGGCCTGCCCAAGGCCAAGGCCCGGGAGATGGCGCTGGAGAAGCTGGCGCTCGTCGGCCTCAAGGGCTTCGAAAAGCGCTACCCCTCAGAGTTGTCAGGCGGCCAGCAGCAGCGCGTCGCCGTCGCCCGCGCGCTGGTACTGGAGCCGCAGGTCCTGCTCTTCGACGAGCCACTCTCCAATCTCGATGCCAAACTGCGCCGGCGCGTGCGCGAGGAAATCCGCGAGCTGCAGCAGACGCTCAACCTCACCGTCGCCTATGTCACGCACGACCAGGAGGAAGCCCTCGCCGTCTCCGACCGCATCATCGTGATGTCGAATTCCCGCATCGCCCAGGAAGGCACGCCGCGCCAGCTCTATGAGGAGCCGGCCGACGCCTTCGTCGCCGATTTCATCGGCGATGCCAACATGGTCGACGTCACCGTGAAATCGGTCGCGGACGGGCGCGCGGCGGTCGCGATCGGCCCGGCGAGCGTCTCATTGGCGGCGCGCGGCCTGCAGCCTGGGCCGGCCAAGGCGGCGATCAGGCCGCAGAGCCTCCTGGTCTCGCGTCATGAGAGCCAGGGCGCCCTGCCCGGCAAGGTCAGCAAATGCGCCTATCTCGGCAACCATCTCGACCTGATGATCGAGACCGCCGTCGGCGAGCTCTTCGTCATCAGCCATGATGTCGACGACATGCTCGCCCCGGGCACACCGGTCTGGCTCTCCTTCGCCAGCTCGGGCGTGATCCTGGTGCCCTGAGCTTCCGCTTGTCGCCTTCAGCCGCCGACGTTGAAGGAATAGCTGACGCCGACACCGACCGAGAACTGGTTGCGCTGGCCGATCGTGTCCACCAGCGGAGACTTGGCGGCTTCGCCGATCAATCGGTCATAGCGTGCGAACAAGGTCGTGGAGAAGCTCGGCGACCACGCATATTCCAGCGATGAAGCGAGACCAACCGACTTGGCGCCGCCGCCGGGCTTGTAGGGAGTGATCAGGCCGTTGAGCGTGGCCTCATAGGGCAGGACGCCGAACTGGCGGCGCATGAACGGAGCGCTCGCCAGCGACAGGCGCGGGCCGACGGCGAAGGTGAAGCTGCCAAAGCGCTCTACCCAATCGGCCGAGAGATCGGCAACGACGCCATGATGACCGTTGAAGCCCTGGCGAACCTCGATGCGGGTGCGCAGCCGGTCGGGGACCACCCAATACTCGGCAAAGGCGCCCGCCTCGATCGTCCAGGGCACGTCACGCAGGCCGAAGAGCCTAGGATTAGAGCTCGCATATCGACCGGCACGATAGCTGCCGACGACACCGACGCTGAAACGATCGGTCTCGTAGAGCGCAAAGTCGAGGCCGTCATCGGGCGCACTGAAGCCGGCCTCTTCGCCAGCCCGACGCCAGGAAATCGACGGCATGAAGGACGGGCCGACCGAGCGTGCCCCGTCATATTTCGGGCCCATCTCGAAGGAGCCGCCCAGCGTGATGATCCAGCCCTTCGCCGGGGCCGGGTCCGTCACAGCGCGCTTGTCATCGTCGTTCGCCAGCGCAGTTCCGCTGGCAAGGGCAAGCAGAGCCGCAGTCCCGGCCAAGGCGACGGGCCGACGACGCAGGCTGCGGCGAGGGCGTTCGGGACGTGGAAAGGCAGGCATGGAAAGCAGTGTCCCGTCGTCAATCCGCGATCGCGCGGCCCAGCTTGATACCGAGTTTCTTGATCCGATGCCAAAGGCTTCTCTCGGCGATGCCTAGCAATTTCGCAGCCCTGACCTGCACGCCGTCACTGCGCCTGAGCGCCTCGATGATGAAATCGCGTTCGATCCGCTCGAGCTCGGCGTCGAGATCGCGCGGCAGCCCGTCCCGCTCGGTCCGGCGGTTGCCGCTGAACAGATCCTGCGGCAGATCAGTGGCATCGATCGTTTGCGTCTTTGTGACGATCACTGCCCGCTCGATGCAGTTGTGCAGTTCCCGGATGTTTCCCGGCCAGTCATAGGCGGTCATGGCGACCATGGCTGCCGGCGAGAAGCCACTCGCACGCTTGCCCATCCCCTCCGCCAGCTCGGCCAGGAAATGCGAGGACAACAGCGGAATATCGTCGGCGCGATCGCGTAGCGGCGGCAGCAGGATCGGGAAGACGTTGAGTCGGTAGAATAGATCCTCGCGAAAGCTGCCTGCGTCGACGGCCTCGCGCATGTCGCGGTGCGTCGCCGCGATCAGGCGGACGTCGACCGTCTGCGTGCGGGTCGCACCGACCGGCTCGAAGCTGCGCTCCTGGATCACGCGCAGGAGCTTGGCCTGGATCGGCAGGGCCATGTCGCCGATCTCGTCCAGGAAGAGCGTACCACCATCGGCAGCAGCGAAACGGCCGATCCGGTTGGCGAGTGCCCCGGTGAAGGCGCCTTTGACATGGCCAAAGAGTTCACTCTCCAGCAGGGCTTCGGGGATCGCCGTGCAATTGACGGCGATGAAGGGTTTGTCGCGTCGCGGGCTGTTGAAATGGATCGCGCGAGCGACCAGCTCCTTGCCGGTGCCGCTCTCGCCATTGAGCAGCACCGTCGCCTTCGTCTCGCAGACCTCCGTGACCTGCTCGATCACACGGCGGAAGGCGGCGCTGTTGCCGATCAGCGTATCGAAGCTGTAGCGGCCTTCGAGCTCGCTGCGCAGCCGCTCATTGTCGCGCACGACATCGGCAAGGCGCAGCGCCCGCCTGATCGTGGCCGAAACATCGTCGATCTCGAAGGGCTTGGCGATGTAATCGAAGGCGCCCTCCTTGACCAGGTCGACCGCATCGCGCACCGCCGCAAAAGCGGTGATGATGATGACCGGGACCTCCGGCCAGCGGCTGCGGACCTCGCGCAGCAGCGCCCGACCATCCATCACCGGCAGCCTCAGATCTGTCAGGACAAGATCGAAGCGCGCCTGTTCGAGCTCGGCGAGCGCGGCACGCGCGCTGTGCACGGCGGTCGCGCGGTAACCGAGGTCCTCCAACGCCGCCGCCAGCACGTCGGCAAGCCGTACCTCGTCGTCGACCACCAGGATGGACTGGCTCATGCCGCCACTCCCGGTTTCACCCGCGGGAGCGTGATGGCGAAGGCGGCGCCCCGCCCCGGCTCGCAGACACAAGAGGTACTGCCGCCATGAGCCTCGGCCACGGCCTGAACCTTGGCGAGCCCGAGCCCGGTGCCCTTGGCCTTGGTGGTGAAGAAGGGGTTGAATATCTCGTGGTGGATCGCCTCCGGCACGCCTGCCCCCTCATCTCGGATGGTGAGCGAGACGGTCTCGCCAGTGGCGCTCACGGTCGCCTGGATCATGCCTCCGTCGGGCATGGCGTCGATCGCATTGAGGATGAGGTTCAGGCAGGCCTGGTACAGCTGGTCGGGGTCGCCGAGGACGGTCGCACCATTGCTGCGGTCCTCGATCGCCAGCCGGATCTTCTGGCGGCCGAACTCCGGGGCCGCGATCGCCGCGACACGATCGATCACCGCACGGAAGGGCAACTCGACCTTCACCGGCGGCTTGGGTTGCGCGAAGTCGAGGAAGTCGCGCACCAAGGTCTCGATGCGACGCACCTCGTCGATGACATAGCCCAGCATCTTCTCTTCCGCGCCGCCGAGCTTGGCGCGGTTGCGGACGACTTCTGTCGAGGTCTTGATGATCCCCAGCGGATTGCGCACCTCATGGGCGATCACCATCGCCGCCTGGCCGAGGGCCGACAGCCGGTCCTTTCGCCTGAGCTCCGTCTCGAGGTCTTGCAGCTTGCCGAGCTGCTCGGCCATGCCGTTGAAGCCAGCAGCGAGCTCGACGATCTCGCGCCCACCGCCCGCCGAGACGCGCTGACCGAAATCCCCTGCCGAGATCGCACGAACGCCCTGTGTCAATGCGCGCAGGGGTCGCACCAGCAGATCCGACGTCAGGATGCCGACGACGATCGAGATCGCGCTGCCGAGCAGGAAGATGCCGAGGAACAGGCTTTCCCGGCCGAGCTGCTCGAAGAACCCCGCCTCGCTGCGCATGCCAATGAAGCTGATCGCAGCGAGCTCGCCATCGATGCCGCGCAGGCCCGAATAGACGGCGCGATAGGCGCCGCCATCCGCAGCCGGCTCGAAGACGACCTCCTCGCCGGCTTCGAGCTTCGCCCGTATACCGTCCGGCACCGCAGTCGTGCGGTCGGGGTGGGTCTGCATCACCAGTTCGAGCTGCTTGTTGAAGAGCGCGAAGAGCCGGATCTCCAGGGAGGTCACCACCTTGATGCCGCCGAAGGAGCCTTCATCGAGCCAGGTCCCGACCAGGATGTTGGCCGGCTGGCCGCCGATCTGCATGGCCTGGACGGCGCCCGCCATGATCCAGCGCTTACCATCCGTCTCGATCCTGAACAGGCCGAGGCCGGTTTCGGCGGGCAACGGACTGACGCTGCTGAAATCGCGGGTCTTGAACAGGATGTCGCCGCCCGGACGATAGATCGCGATCAGGTCGTAGCCGACCGAACTCAACACTGCGAACTCACGCTCGACGGTGCGCTGCATCTTGTGCTCGTCGGCCGCCTGCTCGAGGCGGTGTCCGATCACGCCGGCGACGCGTTGTGCTTCCTGCGTCGCCTCGGCAATCTCGAGCGCAAAGAAGCGCGAGGTCTCGCCGAGCCACTGCTCGACATTCTCCTCGAAGGCGTCCGAAATCAGCCTGGCCGCGATATAGGCGGAGGCCAGCATCGCCGGCACGCTGACCAGCATGAAGCCGATCACCAGCCTGAACCTGAGCGATGTCATCCTTATCGACATGCCGGGACCCGTTCCATTCAGCTCCGACCGCAGGTCGACGTCATGGTTGCCGCGACCAGGTATCGTCGTCGCAGATCAGGCCGCCGAGCACGCAGCCACGCATGACAAGGCTTCGAGACGACTTCAGTTCGAGTGTGGTCCGGTAGGTCTTGCCGTCGGCGGGATTGTAGCCCTCGCCTTCCAGCGCCCCCTTCGCCGCCGGCTTGAAGCCGGAGAGCACCTGCAGTCCGAGCAGCGAGCGCTTCCGCAGGTTCTCATCGGGATTGAAGATGTCGAAGCGTGCCTCTTTCAGCCAGACGATCTTGCCGCACAGCGCCGCGCCGCAACGGCTGATCGCGATCTCCGATTCCCCGTCGGAATCGCGCCAGCGCCCGACCACGTCGCCAATCGGATCGGCGAGCGCCGGCAGCACTGTCACGAGCGCCGTCGCGAGCACCGAGGCCAGACCAATCCCGCGCATCATTCGTCGCTCCCGAGCAGGATGACGCCTGCGATGATCAATGCGATTCCTCCTGCACGAACCAGGTCGATCTGCTCGCCGAAGGTGAGCCAGGCCAGCAGCGGAACTGTGACATAAACCAGCCCCGTCATCGGGAAGGCGCGGCTGAGCGGCATGTCGCGTAGGATCGCCATCCAGACGACGAAGGTGCCGATATAGCCGAGCGTCGCGAACCAGACGCCCGGCAGCGAGACCGCCTTCGCCATCATGGCGAGGCCGAACTCCATGTCGCCGATGCCGTCAGCGCCCCATTTGAAGGCGAGCTGCGTACCGGTGTCGAGCACGATGAAGGCGAGCCAGATCGCGAGCTGGCGCGCCCACGAATTGCTTGCCGGTGGCGAGAGGCTGCTCATGCGGCCTTCTTTCGGGCGATTACGGCAAGATCGGGATCGAAGCGCTCGAAGCCGAGCCAAGGGCTCAGGGAACGCAACGCCCATTGCAGCGGCGCGAGCCGGTGCCGGACATGCAGGGTCGAGGGTACCAGCCGGCTGCCGAAGCGCAGCTTCGAGGCATAGGCCGTCTGGCCACTCTGGAGCTTGTGGATGCCGCGATCGAGGCAAAAGCGGACATTCGCCATCCAGCTCACAGCGTAGAGATTGTGCTCGCGGGCCAGCGGGTAGCGCATGCCCAGGAACTTATCGATCACCCGGTCAGGTTCAACCAGGAGCAGATTGAAGGCCGCCAATTCCTCACCGATCCAGTAGAGCGCGAAGACCGCCCGCTCGCCGAGCGCATGCGAGACTGCACCGAAATAGCCGGGCGGCAGCACTTCGAGTTCGCCATAATCGAGCCCGCTCTGCGCCCGCGTCGCCTCGTAGAGATCGGTGATCTCAGTCTCCAGTTTGGTGATGTCGGTGTGGAATGTGACGCGCACCTCCCCCGCCTTGGCGAGCTTGCGCTTGATGTCCTTGCGCGTCGCAGCCGAGAGCGAGGCGAGATAGGCGGCCTCGTCGGCGAAAGGCAGGTCGAGCAGCGCGATCGGCAGGCTGCCGAGCCGGGCGAAACCGGCCTGCTTCAAGGCCCCACCAACGCCTTCTTCCTCGGCCGGCGCCAGGTCCTTCCAGACCACCAGATGCGCTCCCTCCTCAGCCGCCTGCCGCTCCAGCGCGGCGGAAAGCGCCTGGAAAGCCGCAAGGCGCCTGGCGCTGTCGAGTTTCGGCGAGAAACCGAGATGGCAGCGCTCGGCATAAGGCGAGCCGATGCAAAGCACCTTCAGCGTGACCAGTCCCGGCGCGAGCCGGTGCAGCGCGTCGCCGAAACTCCTGAGTTTACCTTGCAGCGGCGTGTCGAGCCGGTACTTCAGCCGGAAGAATGGCGCCACCGCGACGACCTCATCGCCCTCCTCGGCAATGGCTGCCGCCATGCGCAGGCCGATGCCGGTCTCCGCCGCAACCGCGTCGCAGGCGCTGTAATAGGTATGGCACTCGGCCTCGCCCGGCAGGCAGACGTCCCAGTCGGCGGGTGAGACCCCCATGATATCAGCCAGGATGCGGGCCCGGACCGTGCTCATTCCGCCGCCACGATCTGCAGAGCCGGCATGCGGGCCTTGGCCAGCCGGGCGGCCAGCGCCAGCGAGCGTTCGATCACGATCTCATGCTGCTGGTCGATGGTGACGAGGTGATAGCTGTCGTCGAGGATCACCGCATCGACCAGACCGCCGAGCTTGCGCTGGATCTCGAAGGCGTTCTTGAGGTCGGCGATATCATCGTCGCGCGGATGGACCAGCAGGGCCGGGCATTTGACCTGGGACAGCTCGCGGCGGGTGACCGCGATCAGATCCCACATCTCTTTCAGCGAGCCCGATGGCGTGCCGAGCAGGCCGGCCTCCGAGCTGTCGCCGCTCGCCAGCGACGAGACGACCAGAGCGCGGGTGCGCGTGTCCTTCAGCCCGTAGGGCTCACGCTCGACGAAGCGGTAGCGCCGCCCGAACGGCGTGTTGATGAACCAGCGCAGCAGGAAGGCGTAGCGCGGGATCGACCAGCCATCGTACCAGAAGGTCGGGGCATAGAGCGCGAGCCCGTCGACCTCTCTCGGGCGCTGGGCCGCGACATGCATCGCCAGCACCGCCCCCATCGAGAGCCCGCCGACGATCACCGTGTCGCAGATCTCGCGCATGCGCGCGAGCTCGTCGAAGACGCTTCCCGCCCAGTCGCGCCAGCCGGTGGCGAGGATCTCGGCTTCGCCGGCGCAATGCCCGGCGAGCTGCGGGCAATGCACGGTGTGGCCGGCGCGGTGCAGCGCCCGGGCGACGAAACGCAACTCGGTCGGCGTGCCGCCGAGGCCGTGGATGAGCAGGAAGCCGGTCCGGTCGCCGGCGAGGCGGACGCTGAAATCGCGCATGGTCATCGGAACATGTCCGTCAGGCTGTTCTGGCGACGATGATGACGCCGCAGGTGATCAGGAAAGAGCCGAGCCATTGCCGCCGGCCGACGCGCTCGCCGAGGAAGACGGCGCTGGCCAGGGTGATGGCGAGGAAGTTGGCGCTGGCGATCGGGAAGGCGATCGAGAGCGGCACTTCGGCGAGGATGCGCAGCCAAATGAAGAACTCGGCGACATAGGTTGCGATGCCGGCCGTGACCCAGCCGCAGCGCGCCATCGCTGCGGCCGTGGCGCGGAAATCGGCGCCTTGCGGCAACCTGTCGGCGCCGATCTTGAAGCAGATCTGGCCGGCGACGTCGCAGACGACCGACAGCACGAACCAGAGGATGATGGTGGTGCTCATGACAGCACTCGCTGGAAGCAATCGATCAGGCTCGCATTGACGCGCGCGTTGATCGCGAGCTGCTCGGGCGTCGGCGTGAAGCGCGGCGGATGGTCGAAATAGGCCAGCGTCGCGCGGAACGGATCAGTGAAGCGCGGCTCCGACCAGTCGCCGCAGACATCGACGCCGACGATCCGGCGCTCGCCCGCCAGCCGTTCGACCGCCGCCAACAGATGAGCGAGGGGCAGTTCGCCCTGGTCCCAATTGGTGCAGGCGTCGGCCGGCGCGAGCACATCCTTGTCGATCGTCAGCCAGACAGACGCGGTCGGGATCGCAGCGATCAGCTCGTCGAGGAAGTCCAACCAATCCACCTCGGCAAGGTTGCGCCAGTGCAGATGGCCGCCCTGCTGGCGGAAGCTGTCGGCCTTGCCATAGCGGCCCCAGACCCGGGACGGCGCATGCCGCCAAGGATAGAGCGCGATCCGCCCTTCCGCCACGGCCCTCAGATTGGCGAACTGCCATTCCGGCCGCACGAGATCGTCACTGCATGGGCCGATCGTCACGACCTTGCGCACCTGCGGCAGCTCCAGCGCCCGGTTGACCCAAGCGCCGCAATTCATCGTCGCGGGAAAGCTGACCCAATCGGGATGGTTGTCGAAATGCACGACCGTGACCGGCTCCTCGATGCGGTTGAGCAGGACCGAGGTCATGTGATGGAAATCGCCCGAGCCGTAGAAGAAGACAGGCGCTCCCTCGCCTTCGCCGTCGCCGCGACCGAGTCGCTCGAGCAGCTCAGCCTTCGCCCGGCGGCCCGCGACGATGCGCAGGGCGCCGGCGAGGTCGGCGGCCTCGATAAAGGCGGCGGTACCGGCGTCGATATGCCGGCGCAGCGGCTCCTGCGCCGCCACGCTGCCGTCGAGATCGATCACGCGCAGGCGCAAGGCCCGTCTCCGCTCAGGCGCTGGCGACGCGGGCGAAGAGCTGGTCGAGCAGCTCGATCGCGAGGTCGATCTCGGCATAGCTCATGGTCAATGCCGGCGCGAGGGTGATGACGTTCTTGTAGTAGCCGCCAATGTCGAGCACGAGGCCGTAGCGCTTGCCGCCGACTTCGAGGTCGGCCTTCATGCCCTCGTCGCACATCAGGTCGACCAGCCGCTTCGACGGAGTGAAGCTGTCATGCGGCTCGCATATCTCGATCCGCAGCGCCATGCCGAGCCCGTCGACCTCGCCGACGATCTTGTGGCGGCGCTCCAGCCCCTTCAGGCCCTCGAGGAAATACGCGCCCTTGGCCATGACCATGGTCTCGTAGTCCTCTTCCTCCATCATCTTCATCGCCTCGAGCGCGACCGCGGTGCCGAGCGGGTTGGCGTTGAAGGTCGAATGGGTCGAGCCGGGCGGGAAGACTGTCGGGTTGATCAGCTCTTCCTTGGCCCAGATGCCGGAGAGCGGGTTCAGCCCGTTGGTTACCGCCTTGCCGAAGACGATCACGTCCGGCTGCACGCCGAAATGCTCGATCGACCAGAGCTTGCCCGTCCGGAAGAAGCCCATCTGGATCTCGTCGACGACCAGCAGGATGCCGTGCTGGTCGAGCACCTTCTTGAGCTCGATGAAGAAGTTCGGCGGCGGGATGACGTAGCCGCCCGTGCCCTGCAGCGGCTCGACATAGAAGGCGGCGTACTCGGCCTCGCGGACCTTCGGATCCCAAACGCCGTTGTACTCGCTCTCGAACAGCCGGGCGAACTGCTGCACGCAGTGATGCCCGTATTCTTCCTTGCTCATCCCCTTGGGACCGCGGAAATGATAGGGGAACGGGACGAAATGCGCACGCTCGCCGAAATGGCCGAAGCTGCGGCGATAGCGGTAGGACGAGGTGATCGCCGAGGCGCCGAGCGTGCGGCCGTGATAGCCGCCCTCGAAGGCGAACATCAGGCTCTTGCCGTTCTTGGCGTTGCGCACGAGCTTGAGCGAGTCCTCGACCGCCTGTGCGCCGCCGACATTGAAGTGAACGCGCCCCTTGGCGCCGAACTTGCGCTGCGCGTCCTTCGCGATCATCGCCGCGAGCTCGATCTTCTCGCGGTGCAGATACTGGCTCGCCACCTGCGGCAGCGTGTCGATCTGACGCTTCAGCGCATTGTTCAGGCGCGGATTGGCGTAGCCGAAATTGACGGCCGAGTACCACATCTGCAGATCGAGGAAGCGGTTGCCCGCCGCATCGAGCATGAACGAGCCTTCGCAGCCCGAGAAGATCTTCGGGAACTGCGTGTAGTGGACCGTGTCGCCATGCGAGCAGTATTCGGCCTCGAGCGCGAGCAGGCGGGCCTCTTCTTCGGCGAGTGTCTCGGCAGGCGCCGCGGAAAGATCGACCTGCTCGGCGCGGTCGAGCAGGGTGAAGCCGTCATCCATTGATCATGTCCTTGCGGGCGGGGGTCGCCGGCTCCGTCGCGGAGTCCGACAGCAGGGTTTCGAGGAGGCCGACGGCCTCGGAGAAGGTGGTGAACGGGCGGTGGCCAATGCCGTTGTCACGGCAATGCGCGATCAGCCCGTTCTTGGCGAAGACGAGGTCGGCCTGGCCGGCGACGCAGAAATCCGAGCGGCCATCGCCGACCAGCAGCGTCAGCGGCCGGCTCAGGCTGCTGGCGACGCGGCATTTGCAGGTGCCGCTGGCGCAGCCGCCGGAGGGGTCGGCATGCGGCGAGGTCAACCGCCAGCAATCGCCCGGCAACGGCTCGATATGATTGGCGACGACGGTGAGGCCGCTCAGGCCGGCCCGTCCCAGCAGCGCATGAATGGTGCGATCGAGTCCGTCCGAGACGACGGTTACCGGGATCGCAGCGCGCTGGCACAGCCGGACGAAGGCGGCAAAGCCCCAGTCGATCGCGAGCGACGACACGAAGGTGTCGAACACATCCGGCGAAGCGTGCAGCAGGGCGACCTGGCGTTCCATGCACTCACGCGAGCCGATCCGCCCGGCGACCCAATCCGCCTCGATCTCCTCCCAGCCCGGCTCCGCGAAGCGCTGCAGGACCCGGTCGGTCGTATCCTCGCGTGAAATCGTCCCGTCGAAATCGACGATTGCCTGCCAGTTCATGCCTGCTGCGCTCCAGCCAGTTAGCGCGCCGCCTCAGCAACCCCTGTGCCACAAGACAAACCATTGAAAAATCTGACTTAAAGAGTGAGTTCTTGATTGCACAAGCCTCCCACTTTTGGAGGCGGCTCCAAAATTTGGAGCATCCCATCCAGCTATGAATCCGGGAGCTTGCCGGAGGATTGCACGGTAAACCGCTCGTCTGGCGAGATCGTACGACATCACAAGTATTGACGCCTTTTTGGCCATCAGGGCCGGCAGATTCTGCCGCTCTCCGCCCCTTCAGCGCGAACGATTCGGGCAGCCGCAGAGTCGTTCCGCGACACAAACCGTCTTGACTCACTGTCGGCCCACAGTATTGTTCCTATTATTGCAACTTAAGTTCCATTTTTTGGAACTTTCTTGGAAGCGACCCGGATGTCCATCCTGACGACAGCCGCAGACGTGCTTCGTTGCTTCTCCAGCACGCGTCACGACGTGACCGTGACCGATCTTGTGTCCCTGCTCGGCATGCCGAAGAGCAATGCCTCGCGCCTGCTGCGGGCGATGCGCGACGAGGGGCTTCTGGAAACGGTCGGCGACAGCAAGCGCTATCGCCCATCACTGCTGCTCGCCCAGGTCGGCCAGCTCTACCGCTTCGCCGCTTCGCTGATCGACCGCGCCGACGCCGTGGTTAGGCGTGTCTCTGACCAGATCGGCCATACCGGCTATATCAGCGTGCGCCGCGGCACCGAGATCATCGGCGTCACTGCCCATCCTGGCAGGCACGCGCTGCGGGTCGTCACCTCGATCGGCGACCGCATCCCCGCCTTCGCCTCCAGCACCGGCCGCGCTTTGCTTGCCAGGCTTCCCGACGCCGAGGTCCGCGCGCTCTACCCTGAGGGGTTCACCGCCCCGTCCGAAACCGCGCCCCGCGACATGGACGAGCTTTTGGCGCGGCTGGCCGAGACCCGCCGCAACGGCTTCGCCGAATCCCATGACGAGGCGGTGCGCGGCGTGCGCGCCATCTCGGTCGGCCTCGGCGATCCCGCCACAGGCGACGAGGTCGCGCTCTGCATCTCCTTCCCGGCTGCGACGGTCGAGCCGGGCGAGCGCCTTTCCATCATCCGTTCCCTGTCCGAAGGCGCCGCCGAGATCGCGGCCCTCACCAAGGACAAGCGCTTCTTCCCCTTGAACCTCTCAAACGCGGAGACTGCTCCATGAGCAATCGTTGGCGCATCGGCTTCGACATCGGCGGCACCTTCACCGACTTCATCCTCTATGACGGTGAGGAGCGTTCGGTCCTCCTGCACAAGCGCCTGACCACCCCGCACGACCCATCGGAAGCTGCGCTGATTGGCCTCGGCGAGCTCGTCGAGATGGCCGGGATCACGCTCGCCGATGTCGGCGACATCGTCCACGGCACGACTTTGGTCACCAACGCCGTGATCGAGCGCAAGGGCTCCAGGCTCGGCCTGATCACCACCAGGGGCTTCCGCGACATCCTCGAAATGGGGACCGAGCAGCGCTACGACATCTACGATCTCTTCCTGACCTTCCCCGACCCGCTGGTCTCGCGCGAGCACCGCCTCGAAGTGCCCGAGCGCATGGACCGAGACGGCAAGGTCGTGACCGCGCTCGATGCCGACGCTGTCCGCAAGGCTGCCCGCGAGCTCGCCGCCGCCGGCTGCGAGGCGATCGCGATCTGCTTCCTCAACAGCTACCGCAATCCCGCCCATGAGCAGGAAGCCGGCCGCATCGTCCGCGAGACCTGCCCGGAGCTCACCATCTCCCTGTCGAGCGAAGTCGTCGCCGAGATCTGGGAGTACCAGCGCTTCGTCACCACCGCGGCCAACGCCTATGTCCAGCCGCTGATGCGGCGCTATCTCGAGCGGCTTGAGCGCGAGCTCGCCGCCCGTTCCTTCACCGGCGCGCTCCGGCTGATGCATTCGGCCGGTGGCCTGGTCTCGCCCGAGACGGCGCGCACCTTCCCGATCCGCCTGCTCGAAAGCGGCCCGGCCGGCGGCGGCCTCGCCACGGCCCTGTTCGGCGAGCTCGCCGGCCATAAGGACGTGATCTCCTTCGACATGGGCGGCACCACCGCCAAGGCCTGCATGATCGAGGACGGCCGCGCCGAAATCGCGCCGATGCTGGAGGCCGGCCGCGTCAACCGCTTCGCCAAGGGCTCCGGCCTGCCGATCAAGGCGCCGGTGATCGACATGATCGAGATCGGCGCCGGTGGCGGCTCGATCGCGGCGATCGACGAGGTCGGCCTGCTCAAGGTCGGCCCGCATTCGGCCGGCTCCGATCCCGGCCCGGCCTGCTACGGCATGGGCGGCACCAAGCCGACCGTAACCGACGCCAATCTCGTGCTCGGCTATTACGATCCCGGCTTCTTCCTCGGCGGGCGCATGGCGCTCGATCTGGACGCGGCGCGCAAGGCCGTCGCCACCGTGGCCGAGCCGCTCGGTCTCTCGGTCGAGCAAGCGGCCTGGGGCATCCACAAGGTCGTGGTCGAGAGCATGGGCGCGGCCGCCCGTGTCCACCTCGTCGAGAAGGGCAAGGATCCCCGCCACTACGCCATGGTCGGCTTCGGCGGCGCCGGTCCCGCCCATGCCGTCGACGTCGCCCGCGTGCTCGGCGTCAAGCAGGTCATCATCCCGCCGGCTTCGGGCGCGGCCTCAGCGCTCGGCTTCCTCGCTGCGCCACTTTCCTTCGATCAGGTGCGCTCGCTGCCGGTCGAGTTCTCCGAGGGCTTCGACGCCGCCGCCGTCAACCGCGTGCTGACCGAGCTCGAAGAAGAGGGGCGCAAGCACCTGATCGAAGCCGGGGTGAAGCCTGGCGACGTCATGGTCGAGCGCTCGGCCGATATGCGCCTCGTCGGCCAGATGCACGACATTTCCGTGCCGCTGCCCTCCGGCGCGATCGACGCCTCCAGCCTGGACGCGATCCGCGCCGCCTTCAGCAAGACCTATTCGGCCCGCTACACCTCGGTCTACGAGGGCGCGCGACTGGAGGCGATCAACTTCCGCGTCCGCTGCGCCGGCCCGGTACCGACGCTGTCGCTCTCCGGCGCGACCGGCGGCGGCGACGCCATGGCCAAGCTCAAGGGCAGCCGCCGCGCCTGGTTCGAGGGCGGCTGGAGCGAGGCTGGCGTCTATGACCGCTACGCCCTGCGTTCGGGCGACACGATCAGCGGCCCGGCGATCATCGAGGAGCGCGAGGCGACCACGATCGTCCCACCGGGCGACAATGTTACCATCGACGATGTCCTGAACCTGATCATCCATGTCGGCCAGGCCAATGCCGTCGAAACCACGATCACTGCCGACATGCCGCTGGCCGAGGCCGCGCGGCGCATCGAGGCCGATCCGATCTCGCTCGAGATCATGTGGAGCCGGATGATCAACGTCGTCGAGGAGATGTGGCTCACCGTCTGCCGCACCGCCTTCTCGCTGGTGATCTCGGAAGCCCAGGACTTCGCCTGCGAATTGCTCGATCCCGAAGGCGAGACATTGGCGCACTCACCCCGCGCCATGCCGGTCTTCAACCTGACGCTGCCGCGCGCGGTGAAAGCGCTGCTGGAGCGCTATCCCGCGGAGACGCTGAGGCCCGGCGATGTACTGATCACCAATGATCCCTGGCTCTGCGCCGGCCATCTCTTCGACATCGCCATCGTTACCCCGGTCTTCCTCGGCAACCGCGTCGTCGGCCTGATGGGCACCGTCGGCCACGTCTCCGACATCGGCGGCACCAAGGACTCGTTGCGCGCCCGCGAGATCTACGAGGAAGGCTTCCAGATCCCGCCGATGAAGCTCTATGAAGCCGGCAAGATCAACGAGACGCTGGTCCGCCTGCTCGCCGAGAACGTCCGCAATTCCGAGCAGGTGCTCGGCGACCTGCACTCCTTCGTGGCGGCGAATGCGATCGGCGCCGAGCGGCTGGCCTCCTTCCTTACCGATTACGGCATGCAGGATTTGCGGGCGCTGGCCCATGTCGTGCAGAGCCGCTCGGAGAAGGCGATGCGCGAGGCGATCCGCGCGCTGCCGGACGGCGTCTATCACGGCACCGTCTCGAACAATCCGCTCGGCACGCCGATGACCTATCCGCTGGCGCTGACGGTCAAGGGCGACACGATCCATCTCGACTTTGCCGGCGCGCCGCCGCAGCTGCCGCAGGGCGGGCTGAACTGCACGCTCAACTACACGATGGCGCACGCCACCTACCCGCTGAAGTGCATGCTGACGCCATCAGTGCGCGGCAATGCCGGCTGCTACCGCGCCTTCTCGATCGACGCGCCCAAGGGCTCGATCCTGAACTGCGACAAGCCGATGGCAGTGAACCTGCGCACCCGCACCGGCTGGTACCTCGCGCCGAACATCTTCCGTGCTCTGTCGCAGGCGGCGCCTCGCCAAGTGCAGGCCTTCACCGGTCTGCCCGTCGCGGCGAGCGTCTATGGCCGCGACCAAGCCGGCGACACCTATTCCGACATGCTCTTCGTCGGCGGCGGCCAGGGCGGCTCGGCCCATGGCGACGGCAAGTCGGGCCTGCTCTACCCGACCTCGGCCGCCAACACCTCGATCGAGACCTTCGAATCGCGCGTGCCGGTGCTGGTGGTCGAGAAGACCTATCTGACGGACTCCGGCGGCGCCGGCCGCCAGCGCGGCGGCCTCGGCCAGCGCGTTCGCCTGCGCAAGCTCTCCGATGATGGCCTGCCGACACTGGTCTCGGTCTATCCGGAAGGGGTCAACAACCCGATCCCGGGCCTGTTCGGCGGCAAGGCCGGCGGCGGCGCCTCCGGCCGGGTCATCGACGAGCAGGGCCATGTCCTCAAGGACGTCGGCACCGGCGACCTCGTCCAGGTCAAGCAGCCGCACGAGATCGTCGAGCTCGTGCTCGCCGGCGGCGCCGGCTACGGCCCGGCTGCCGAGCGTCCGCGCGAGGCGATCGCCCGCGACATCGCGCTCGGTCTCGTCTCGCCGGAAGCGGCCCGGCGCGATTACGGCATGCATGCGGCCCATGCTTCCCAGGATGTCGGCGAGGCCAAGACCGGCATCCTTGTTGCCTGACTGATCGATCGAAAGACGCCCGCTGGGGCCAATAAGGGGACGTAAGGCATGACCAACCAAACCGAGGGGGTGCCTCGGCGGCACCCGAGCCTGTTCGAGCCGGCGACGCTGGTGCTGATCGCGATTCTCTGCGTCTTCGGCGCGATCATCGGGATGCAGCTCCTGGTGTCGCTCGGCATCACCGCGAACACCTCGCTGATCGGCGCGCTCGCCGCCATGGCGCTGGCGCGCGTGCCGCTCGCGATGTTCGCGCGCTACCGCTCGGTCCATGTCCAGAACCTCGCCCAGAGCGCGATCTCCTCGGCCACCTTCGGCGCGGCGAACAGCCTCTTGCTGCCAGTCGGCATCCCCTGGCTGCTCGGCCGGCCGGACCTGGTGCTACCGATGCTGGCAGGCGCCTTCTTCGCCATGCTGCTCGACGGCTACCTGCTCTACCGGATGTTCGATTCCCGCGTCTTCCCGGCGACCGGCGCCTGGCCGCCGGGCGTCGCCGCCGCCGAGGCGATCAAGGCCGGCGACGAGGGCGGCCGCAAGGCGGTGCTGATGGGCGTCGGCTTCGTCACCGCGATCCTCATTGGCTTCGTCAAGGTACCGCTGGCCTGGATCGGTTTCGCCGGCTCGGCCGCGATGTCGAGCATCCCGATGTCCGCCTTCGGCGTCGCCTTCATCGGCAACATCTGGGCGCTGGCCATGTTCGGCATCGGCCTGCTGCTACGCGGCTATTCCAGCCAGATCTTCGGCGGCCCGCTCTTCGAGACCATCATTCCGAAGGGCGACCTGATGGCCGCCTATATCCCGCACGGCTTCATGATCGGCGCCGGGCTCGTCGCCCTGCTGCAGGTCGGCCTGCTGCTCTTCCGCCGCAGCGAGGCGCAGAAGCTGGCCGAGGCTGCCTCCGGCACCTCGGATGCCGAGGTGAAGCGGGCGCTCGGGCTCGGCACGATCGGCTATCTCGTCATCGCCGTCTTCATCGCGCTCGTCGGCGGGCTGATGACCGACATGTCGATCGGTATGCTGATCCTGTTCGTGCTCTACGCCGCCTTCGCGGCCTATGTGCATGAACTGATCGTCGGCCTCGCCGCGATGCATTCGGGCTGGTTCCCTGCCTTCGCCGTGGCGCTGATCACCCTGATCATCGGCATGCTCATCGGCTTCCCGATGCCGGCACTGGCGCTGCTGGTCGGCTTCTCAGCCGCGACGGGACCTGCCTTCGCCGATATGGGCTACGATCTCAAGGCCGGCTACCTGCTGCGCGGCAACGGCGCCGACCCCGCCTTCGAGCGCGAGGGCCGCCGCCAGCAGCTTTTCGCCGCGATGTTCGCCTTCGTCATCGCCGGCGCGGTCGTGCTGGTCTCCTACCAGTCCTATTTCGACCAGAACCTCGTCGCGCCCGTCGACAAGGTCTATGCCGCGACGATCAAGGCCGGCGTCGCGCCCGGCGTCGCCTGGCAGCTCTTCCTCTGGGCGATCCCCGGCGCGATCCTGCAATTCGTCGGCGGGCCGAAGCGCCAGATCGGCGTGCTCTTCGCCACCGGCCTGCTGATCGCCTTCCCGATGGCGGGTTGGGCGGTGCTGGCCGGCATCCTCTGCAGGCTGGTCTGGGAGAAGCTGCGCGGCACGACCGGCGAAGGCGACATGGAGGTCTTCGCCGCAGGTGTCATCGCCGGCGACGCGATCTTCTCTTTCTTCGACTCCGTCTCGAAGAATTTTTTCAAGCGCTGAACACCGGAGGTCCGGGCTGGCAACGGCCCGGACCTCACCGTTTGCGGAAGGAAAGGCCCATGGGCAAACTCGGCACCCTCACCATCGGCCAGGCGCCGCGCGCCGACATCACGCCGATCCTCGATGCGGTGCTCGACGCCGAGCTGCCGCGGCTGCATGCCGGCGTGCTCGATGGCCTGTCGCGCGAGGAGATCGACCGTGACTTCGCACCCGAGCCCGGCGGCGCGCTCCTGATCACCAAGCTGCTCGATGGAACCTCGGTCGTCATCGACCGCCAGCGCACCGAGCGTGCAGCGCAAACCAAGCTCGCCGCGCTCGAAGCGGCCGGCTGCAGCACGATCCTGATGCTCTGCACCGGACATTTCGAAAGCCTTCGGACAGAGCGCGCACGGCTGATCGAGCCGGACCGCATCCTGCCTCCGACGGTTGCGGCGCTGGTTCAGGACGCGCAGCTCGGCATCATCGTGCCGCTCGCCGAGCAGATCGCTTCCGAAGCCGGGAAATGGGCGCCGCTCGCCCGTCCGCCGATCTATGCCGCCGCCTCGCCTTATGGCGGCGATGGACTGTCCGTTGCGGAGGCCGCCGAAGCGCTCGCCGAGCGTGGCGCCAGTATCCTGCTGATGGACTGCATGGGCTTCGTCGAGCGCCACCGGCAGGAGGCGGCGGCGGCTGGCCTCCCGGTCATCCTGTCCAATGCACTGATCGCCAAGATCGTCTCGGAAGTGGTTTGAGGGTCTAGCTCCAGCCCCAAAAGCCGCGCTACTTGCCCCCCGGCGGCGTGCCGTGGGTGTGGAAGCTCTCGATCGTCTTCAGCCCCCAGGCCTGCCCCTTCTTCCGCTCCTCTTCCGTCCAGGTCACCGTCTGCCAATCGGGATCGAGGATCAGGCGCGCCCCGGCATTGGCGATCTCGACGCGGTTGCCGGCGGGTTCGTAGACATAGAGGAAGAAGGTCTGCTGCACCGCGTGCTTGTGCGGCCCGGTCTCGATGAAGACACCGTTCTCCAGGAAGAGATCGGCCGCCTCCAGAATGTGCTCACGCTGGTCGACGGCATAGGTGACGTGGTGGAAGCGCCCGCGCGCCGGCGTGTGGTCGCGGGTATAGGCGATGTCGTAGCTCTTGTTGTTGACGGTGAACCAGCAGCCGCCGACGTCGCCGGAATCGAGCACGATCTGCTCGGTCACGCGGCTACCGAGCGCCTTCGGCATGAAGTCGCGGATCGCCGCGACGTCCTGCGCCAGGAGGTTGAGATGGTCGAGCCGGCGCACGGCGCAGCCGCGGCCATGGTTGCGCTGCGCCTGGTTCTTCAGGGCAGGCCGCTCCTTTTCAGGAGCGGCATATTTGTTGGTCTCGAAATAGATCTCGAAGACGTGGTCGTCCGGATCGCGGAAGCGATAGGCGCGGCCATGGCCGAGATCGCCCTCGCTCCAGCCGATGCCGCAGCCCATCGCCTCGATCGCCGCGACGCGGCGCATGAGCGCCGCCTCGCTTGAGGCACGATAGCCGATATGACCGACGCCCGTGGTCTTGGCCGCGGTGAGCTTCAGCGTGTGGAACTCATAGTCGTCCCAGGCGCGCAGATACACGCTGTCGCCCTCGCGCCCGCTCTCCGTCAGCCCGAAGATGTCGACGAAGAAGTCGAGGCTCTCCTGCGGCTTGTTGGTGAAAAGCTCGACATGGCCGAGATGGGCGATGTCGAAGCAGGGTTCGGCGCTCATCCCCAGACTTCCTTGGCGACCTCGAGGATGCGCGAGAGCTTGGCCCATTGCTCGTCCTCGGCCAGCACATTGCCTTCCTCGGTCGAGGCGAAGCCACATTGCGGCGACAGGCAGAGCTGCTCCAGCGGGGCGAACTTTGAGGCTTCCTCGATGCGGCGCTTGAGGTTGTCCTTGCTCTCGATCTCGCCAAATTTCGAGGTCACCAACCCGAGCACGACCTGCTTGTCGCCCTTGGGCAGGAAGCGCAGCGGCTCGAAGCCGCCGGAGCGGTCGTCGTCCCACTCCATGAAATAGCCGTCGACATCGATCTCGTTGAAGACCATTTCGGCGACCGGCTCGTAACCGCCAGAGGCGATGAAGGTCGACTTGAAATTGCCGCGGCAGGTGTGGGTTGTGATCTGCATGTCGGCCGGCTTGGCCTTGAGCGCCGCGTTAAGCACGTCGCGATAGATGAAGACCAGCTGCTCCGGGTCGTCGCCGCGCTCGGCCAGCATCTTGCGCTGCTCAGGATCGCAGAAATAGGATAGGCTGGTGTCGTCGAGCTGGAGATAGCGGCAGCCGGCATCGTAGAAGGCCTTGATCGCCTTGGCGTAGACCTTGCTGAGATCCTCGTAATAGTCCTCGATCCGAAGATAGGCGCTTGGATCGATCGCCTTCCGGCCGCCGCGGTAATGCAGCATGGACGGGCTCGGGATCGTCATCTTCGGCACGCGGCTGGTCGTCGAGGCCAGGAACTTGAAATGGGCGAGATGCGGGTGATCGTCCGGAAAGTCGAGCTTGCCGGTGACGCGGACTGCATGGCCCTTGGTGGTGACGCCCTTGAACTGGATGCCTGAATCGGTCTCGAAGCTGGTGACGCCGGAAAGGCCGTCGAGGAAGTCGAAATGCCAGAAGGCGCGACGGAACTCGCCATCGGTCACCGCCTGCAGGCCGACGTCTTCCTGCTTGCGGACAAGCTTCCTGATCTCCTCGTCCTCGATCGCCGTCAGCTCGGCCTGGCCGATTTCACCGGCCACGTGCTTGGCGCGGGCGTCCTTGACCGGCGCGCTGCGCAGCAGGCTGCCGACCATGTCGCCCCGGAACGGCGGCTTCTGTCTCTGGCTCATGGCGTTTCCTTTCCTCGGTTCTGTCGTTGGCTCAGGCGGCTGCGAGGCCGAGATGGCGCTCCAGCCGTGACGGGTCGGCGAGGAGTTCGGCACTCCCGGCGGCAAGGACGACGCGGCCGCGCTCAAGCACGATCGCCTCGTCGGTGAGTTCGAGGATCTTGCGGGCGTGCTGCTCGATCACGATCGCCGAGAGCCCCTCCTCTCGGACGAGCCGCTTCAGGGCGCGTAGCAATTCCTCAACGATGATCGGCGCGAGGCCCTCGGTCGGCTCGTCGAGCAACAGCAGTTTCGGGTTGAGCATCAGCGCCCGGCCGATCGCCAGCATCTGCTGCTCGCCGCCGGAGAGCTGGTTGCCGAGATTGGCCTTGCGCTCGGCAAGACGCGGGAACATCGCAAAGACGCGCTCGGTCGTCCAGGCGCCCGGCGTCGCCACTGCGGTCAGGTTCTCCAGCACGGTCAGCGATTTGAAGATGTTGCGCTCCTGCGGCACCCAGCCGATGCCGGCATGAGCGCGCTGTTCGGGCGAGGCTGTGGTGAGGTCGCGCCCTGAGAGCACGATTCTGCCGCCACGCCGGTGGGTGACGCCGATGATGCTGTTGACCAAAGTCGTCTTGCCGACGCCGTTGCGGCCGAGCAGCGCCAGCGAGCGCCCCTCGGCGAGCGATAGATCGATGTCGAACAGCACCCGGGCCTCGCCATAGCCGGCGCTGAGGCGTTCGACTTTGAGGAGTTCAGCCATGGCCATGCTCCCCAAGATAAGCGGCGCGGACGGCCGGATCATTGGCGATCTCGCTGGGTGTTCCATCGGCGAGCAGGCGGCCGTTGACCAGCACGGTGATCCGCGTCGCGAAGCGGAAAACGAGGTCCATGTCGTGTTCGATCAGCAGCACCGAGACATCCTCGGGCAAACCGGCGACCATCGCCATCAAGTCGCGCCGCTCGGCCTCGGGCACGCCCGCCGCCGGCTCGTCGAGCAGCAGCACGCTCGGCTTGGCCGCGAAGGCAGCGGCGATCTCGATCTGCCGCTGCTTGCCATAGGGCAAGGTCGCGATGCGCTCGTCCATGATGTCGTCGAGCCTGAAGCGGGCAAGGATCTCCGCGGTCTCGGCGACGAGTTCCTTGTCCTTGTCGAGCGCCCGCAGAGGCTGGCGGCCGCGGCCGAGCCGCTCGGAGGTCACCAGCGCGATCATCTCGACCGGCGTCATCGTCGCGAAAAGCTGGTTGATCTGGAAGGTGCGCGCCAGCCCGCGCCCGACCCGAGTCTCGCGCGATAGCGTGGTGATGTCCTCGCCCAGGAGCTCGACTCGGCCGGAGCTCGGGCGCAGCACGCCGGTGAGCTGGTTGACGAAGGTGGTCTTGCCGGCGCCGTTCGGGCCGATCAGCGCGTGGCGCGCGCCCTTCTGCAGCGTGAAATCGACATGGTCGGTGGCAGTGATGCCGCCGAAGCTTTTGCAGAGGTCGAAGGTCTGGAGCGCCACCCTCATGTCGGCGATCTCCGGACAAGATGGCCAATCCGGACAGCCACCGCCTTGATCCCGCCATGGATCAGTTCGCGCCCGCCGAGCACGAACAGCACCAGGAACAGCCCGATCCAGAACATCCAATATTGCGGCGTGAAGCTCGCAATCACGTCCTGCAGCAGCTTGAAGGCAACCGCGCCGATCAGACCGCCATAGAGATAGCCGGCACCGCCGATGATCAGCACCAGCATCAGATCGGCCGAGCGGTGGAAGGCGAGCACGTCGAGCGAGACGAACTGCGTGGTCTGGGCGAGCAGAGCTCCGGCCGCGCCGGCATAGGCGGCCGCCAATGTGTAGACCGCGACCAGCCGCCAGTGCAGCGGCACGCCGGAGGCCGAGGCGCGCAGGGAGTTGTCGCGGATCGCCCGCAGCGACAGGCCGAAGGGCGAGCTCACGATGCGCCGTGCCAGCACGAACAGCACGAAGAGCACAGCGAGCGAATAGAGATAGGCGACCTTGCCGAAGATATCGAACTCGAACAGCCCGAGCACCGGCCCCATCGTGATGCCCTGCAGGCCGTCGGCGCCGCCGGTGATGCCGCCGAGCGAATTCGCCAGCTCCCCCAGGATCAGCGCGACACCGAGCGTCACCATCAGCCGTGTCAGGTCGCTGCCGCGCAGGATCAGCGGGCTGGTGAGCAGGCCGAGTAGTCCAGCCGCTCCCATCCCGACCGCGAGGCCCGCGAGCGGATCAGCGCTGGCATGCTTGGCGAAGAGCCCGGCGGCATAGGCGCCGAAGCCGAAGAAGGCGGCATGCCCGAGCGAGACGATGCCGGCATAGCCGAGGATCAGGTCGAGCGAGACGGCAAAGAGCCCGAGGATCGCGATCTCGTTGAGGATCAGCAGCTGGCGCGGCAGCAGGAAGAAGACCGCCAACGCCAGGACCCAGAACGTGATCTCGGCCGGATGCCAGCGGCGCGCGCCATAGAGCGAGCGCCGGACGCGGGCCTCGATGCTGCCGGCACTCATGCCCGGCCCCTGGCGAAGAGGCCGTGCGGCCGGGTGATCAGCAGGACGACCATCAGCGCGTAGATGATGAAGGCGCCGAGCTGCGGCACGAGGTACTTACCGGCAACATCGGCGACCCCGAGCAGCATCGCCGCGAAGAACGGGCCGGAGATGGTCGAGGTGCCGCCGACTGTCACCACGATCAGGAAGTAGATCATGAACTTCAGCGGGAAGGTCGGATCGAGCCCCATCAATTCGATGCCGAGCGCGCCGCCAAGGCCGGCAAGCCCCGAGCCGAAGGCGAAGGTCAGCGCGAACAACCGGTTGACGGGGATGCCGAGCCCGCGTGCCACCCGGGCATCGTCGACGGCAGCGCGCAGCCGGCTGCCGAAGCGGGTGCGGGTGAAGCCCCATTGCATCGCGAAAGCAAGCGCGCCGCAGAGCAGGATGATGAAGAGCCGGTAGCGGCCGACGCCGATCCCCGCGACATCGAAGCGCCCACTCAGCCAGACCGGCAGCTGCACGAATTGCTGGGTCGAACCCATCAGGTAGTCGGCGCCGGCAACCGACATGAACACCAGTCCGATCGAGAACATCACCTGGTCGAGATGGCCCCTGGCGTACATCGGCCGATAGACCAGCCGCTCCAGCACCAGCCCTGCGAGCCCGGCGGCGAAGAAGGCCGCCGGGAGCGCCCACAGGAACGGCAGGCCGAGCCGCTGCATCGCCAGCACGGTGACATAGCCGCCGAACATGGCGAAGGCGCCGTGGGCGAGGTTGATGAAGTTCATCAACCCCATGGTCACGGACAGCCCGCAAGCCAGCACGAACAGGATCATGCCGTAGGCGACGCCGTCGAACAGGATGGTGAGCACGTCGGCCCCGCCCCGGCCGGCTTACTTCTTGGCCTTGGTCGGGTCCTTGACGTTCGGGATCGTCTCGAACTCCTGATTCCAGAGCTCGCCGTTCACGCGCTCGACCTTGCGGATATAGACGTTCTGGATGATGTCGCGCGTCTCCGGATCGATCGAGATCGGCCCGCGGGGGCTTGTCCAGCTCATCCCCTTCATCGCGGTGACCAGCGCCTCGCCGCCCTCGCCCTTGGTCTTCTTCAGGCCCTCATAGAGCGCGTGCATGCCGTCATAGCCGCCGACCGCCATGAAATTCGGACGCATGCCCGGATTGGCCTTCTTGAAGCCCTCGACGAAGGCCTTGTTCTCCGGGCTGTCATGCGAGGCCGAATAGTGCTGGGCGGTGATGACGCCGAGCGCGACGTCGCCCATGCCGTTGAGGATGTCGTCATCGGTCAGGTCGCCGGTGCCGATCAGCTTGATGCCGCTCTTGTCGAGGCCGCGCTCGACGAACTGCTTCATGAACTGGGCGCCGACGCCGGACGGCACGAAGACCAGCAACGCCTCCGGCTTGGCATCGGCGACACGCTGCAGGAAAGGCGAGAAATCGGGGTTCTGCAGGGGCACGCGGATGTTCTCGACCTGGCCGCCGCCGGCCTTGAACGCCTCTGAGAACGAATTCTCGACGTCATGGCCCGGGCCGAAGTCGGAAACGATGGTGATGACGCGCTTCGTCCCCTGCTTGGCGATCCAGGTGCCGAACGGCGCGCCGATCTGCGGCACGACCTGGCTGGTGCGCACGACGAAGGGCGAGCGCTCGGTGATGATCGCGGTCGCGGCCGCCATCACCACCATCGGCGTCTTCGCCTGCGTCGCCAGCGGGGCGGTGGCGAGCGCGAGCGGCGTCAGGCCGAAGCCGGCGATCGCGGTGACCTTGTCGTTGACGATCAGCTCCTGTGCGATACGGCGGGTGACGTCGGCGGTACCGGTGTCGTCCTTGACGATGAGCTCGACCTTCTTGCCGGCGACGGTCGCACCCTTCTCCTGGATGTAGAGATTGGCGGCTGCGGCGATCTGCCGTCCGGTCGAGGCGAAGGGGCCGGTCATCGGCAGGATCAGGCCGATCTTGACCGCATCCTGCGCCAAAGCCGCGCCGCTGACCGAGGCGGCCAGGGCGAGGCCGAGCATTCCACTGAGAACCGTCCTGCGATTGGTCATGTCGTTCCTCCCGAGTGTTGTTGCGATCCCCTTTGCGGGGCTTTCGTTGGATTATTCGTCTTCGTCGTCGCGATAGGTAAGGCCCGCCTTCGCGAGGCCGTCGCGCATAGCGTACATGTCCAGCCCGAGTTCGCCAGCGGCCAGGCGTCTACGCTTTTCGTCTTCATTGGCCTCGCGCTTGCGGCCAGCGGCAGCGACCGCCTCGGCGTCGCGCCGCGGCACGACCACGACGCCGTCATCGTCGGCGACGATCACGTCGCCGGGATGGACGAGCGCCCCGGCACAGACCACCGGCACGTTGACCGATCCGAGCGTCGCCTTGACCGTGCCCTTGGCCGAGATCGCCCGCGACCAGACCGGAAAGCCCATCTCGGTCAACGTGCGCACATCGCGCACCCCGGCATCGATGACGAGGCCGATGCCGCCGCGCGCCTTGAGCGAGGTCGCGAGCAGGTCACCGAACATGCCGTCGGTGTTGTCGGTGGTGCAGGCGACGACGAGCACGTCGCCCGGCTGCACCTGCTCGATCGCGACATGGATCATCCAGTTGTCGCCGGGCTGAGCCAGCACCGTTACCGCCCCGCCGGCGATCTGGCCGCCGGCATAGATCGGCCGCATATAGGGCTTCAGCAGGCCGCTCCGGCCCATCGCCTCATGCGTGGTCGAGACGCCGAGCGCGGCGAGATCGGCCATCGCTGCAGCGGGAGCGCGTTTGCTGGTGCGGATGACGACGGGGTTCATGCCAGCGCCTCCAGCGCTTCCGGGAAGAGGCGCTGATAGGCCTCGCCATAGGTCATCGCCTTGCCGGAGTTGCGGCCGCCCTGCATGCCGCGATTAAGCGCGACGCGGGTGTAGTACTCCCAGAGATGCTTCTGCGCGGCGAGGATCTCGAACGCCTTGCGCTTTACCTCCCAGACCTCGTCGATGTTGAGGATCACGTTCGGCTTGAAATTGCACTGCTCGGGCTGGTGCGGCTCGAACAGGAAGACCGGCGGTGCGGCATAGGCTCGGCTGGGATCGGGCTTGTGGCCGGCCGCCTGTGCGATGATGCGCGCCTCCTGGGCAAAGCGCGTCGCCTCCGGATGGTCGACATTATAGGGGTCTTCGAGCGCATGGGTCAGCACGAAGCTCGGGTTGAGTTCGTGGAAGATGTCGATGGCGCGCTCAAGCATCGGCTCGGTGGTGCGCAACGGATAGTCGCCGGCATCCATGAACTCGATCTCGGCGCCCAGCAACGTGGCTGCAGCCTCGGCCTCCTCGCGGCGCTGGGCCTTGACCTCAGCCATCTGCACGCCCGCCTTCTTCCAGGCGAACTGGCTTTCGCCGCGCTCGCCATAGGACAGGCAGAGGATCTTGACGCGCATGTCGCGTTTGGCGTGCAGGGCGATGGCGCCACCGGCCCGCCAGACGAAGTCGCCGGGATGGGCGGTGATGACCAGGCCTGTCTTCTGGGCGCTCATCGCGTGCGCTCCTCTCTCACAATCTACCGGCCGGCACGAAGGCCTGCCCTGTCATCAGGATGCGGGCGGTGCGCAGCAGCCCGGCCCGCTCGACCACCGGCTGCTCGGCAGTCCCGCCGACCGTCAAGGTCACCGTGAACTCGCCGGTCGGGTGCTCCACCGAAAGCGTCCGCTCGCGTCCCTGCGGCATCACAACGACAGAAGCCGCAGGCGAGCCCGGCAGCACGGCGGCGGTCGCGACGGTCACAGCGGCGAAGACGCCGATCGAAGCATGGCACTCATGCGGGATGAAGCTGCGGGTCGAGATCGCCCCGCCGGCCTGCGGCGGCGCGACCAGCGCGATTTTCGGCACGACCTTCTTCGCGACATCACCGAGATTCATCAGCGGGCCGGCCGCGAGACGGATGGCCTCGATCCGGGCCTTGAGTTCGGCATCCTCATTGAGCTGGTCGCGCGGCTCGTAGCCGGTGCGCCCGACATCGGCGGCGCGTAGCACGATCACCGGCATGCCGTTGTCGATCAGCGTGCAGGGCACCCCGTCGATCACATCGACGACATTGCCGGTCGGCAAGAGCGTGCCACAGACCGAGCCCTCGGCATCGAGGAAGCCGATATCGATCGGCGCCGAGGTTCCCGGCACGCCATCGATGCGCGCAGTCCCCTCGGCACTCGCCTCACCGTCCGGCGTATCCATAGTGAGATCGGCGATCGTTCCGGTGTTGATCGTCCGGACCCGCACCGTGGTGCGCGGCCCGCTCGCCTTCACCAGACCACGCGCCAGCGCGAACGGCCCGATCCCGGCGAGGATGTTGCCGCAGTTCGGCGTCGTATCGACCGAAGCCGTCTCGACGCCGACCTGTGCAAACAGGAAGTCGATATCGCAGCCGGGCTCGTTCGAAGGCGAGACGACCGCGACCTTGCTGGTCAGTGGATGGGCACCGCCGAGCCCGTCGACTTGGCGCTTGTCGGGCGAGCCCATCACCGCCAGCAGGAAAGCGTCGCGCGCAGCGATATCAGCCGGCAGGTCGTCGCGCAGGAAATAGGCGCCTTTGGAGGTGCCGCCGCGGATCAGCATGCAGGGGATGGCGAGCTGGCCCATCGCTTACTCCGCTGCCTTGATGCCGGCACGGGTAATGACATCGCGCCAGAGCACGAGTTCCGAGCCGATCAGCTTGCCGAAACCCTCCGGCGTCTCCGGCCGGGCGATGGCGCCGTCTTTGGAGAGGGCCGCGGCGAAGTCCGGCTGACCGAGCAGCGCATTGATCTCGCGATTGAGCCGTTCGACGATTCGTGACGGCGTGCGCGCCGGCGCCACGATCCCGTACCATTGCACTGCCTCGAAATCCGGCAGGCCGCTCTCGGACAGGGTCGGCAGATCGGGCGCGAAGCCGACACGCTCGCGCGCCGCGACGCCGAGCACCCGGAGCTGCCCGCCCTCCGCCAGCGGCAGCACGGCTGGCCCGCCCGTCAGCGTGAACTGGATGTTGCCGGCGACGAGATCGTTCACCGACGGCGCCGTGCCGCGATAGGGCACATGCGTCGCTTCGATGCCGGCGCGATGGCAGAAATAGGCGGTGGCAATATGGGCGGCGCTGCCTTGCCCGCCGGACGAATAGTTCAGCTTGCCGGGGTTTGCCTTGGCGTAGGCGATGAACTCGCCGAGGGTCTTGGCTGGCAGCTTCGGATTGATCGCCAGGATGTTCGGCAGCATGGCGACGAGCGCGACCGGCTGGAAATCCTTGACCGGGTCATAGGGCACATTCGGGTAGAGTGAGGGCGCGAAGGCCAGCGTGCCGATATGGCCCATCATCAGCGTGTGGCCGTCGGGCTCGGACTTGGCGACCTGCCCTGAGGCGGTCATGCCGCCGGCGCCCGGGCGGTTCTCGATCACGAAGCCCTTGCCCGGAATGCTCCGCTCGAGCTTGCTGGCGATCAACCGCGCCAGCACATCGGTGCTGCCGCCGGGCGTGAACGGCACGACGATCCGGATCAGCTGGCTCGGCCACTCCGGCTGAGCGCGTACCGGCCCCAGCCCGGCGAAACCGGCGAGCCCGAAGCCGGCGAGGACGGAGCGGCGATCCAGCATCACCGGGCGCCCTCCTTGCGGCGAGCCCCGCGCAGCTGGGCGTCGGCGACTGCCTGGGCCAGGCCGGGGTGGAGATTGGCGACGCCGAGCATCTCGGCTGCCTCGCGCATCTCGGCCGAGCGGCGCACGCCATGGGTCGCGACGCGCTCGCGCATGTCGGCGGCAAGCGCATGGAAATCGATCGATGGGAAAGTCGCGTGCAGGCTGGCGAAGACCGGATCCTTGACGTCCCAGGCCTCGCAGGCGGCAGCGCAGTCGACCATCAGCGCCTCCAGCCCCTTGATCACGATCGAGCGGCAGAGCTTCATCGCCGAGGCCCGGCCATAGACCTCGGAGACCGGTGTCAGGTTCATGCCGAGCCCGTTGAGCGCCTCGGAGACGGCCTGTGCCTTGGGGCCACCGCTGAGGATCGCGACCTTCAGGCCAGGCTTCAGCACCGGTGCCATCACAGCAGCCTCGACATAGCCGGCGCCGCTGGCGGTCACAGCCTGCGCAGCCCGCTGTTTGGTCGAAGGTGCAGCGGAATTGACGTCGACGAAGACCTGCCCCGGCTTCAGCCAGGCGGCCGCCTCGCTCGCCACCGCCTCGGCGCGATCGGCGGTTACGGCCGAGAAGACGAAGGCCGCACCCGCGCAGGCTTCCTGCGCCGAGGAAGCGCGGGCGACGCCGAGTTCCTCCGCAGCAGCTTCCAGACGGTCGCCGGCCTCGCTGCCGAAGAGCAAGTCATAGGCGCGAATGGCGACGCCCTCATTGGCCAGCAGGCCGCGCGAGAAGGTCTGGCCGACCTCGCCGAAGCCGATGAAGGCGATCGCTACCGTGTTGGCGCCTGCCATCGCTGGCCTCTCCTCGCGCGTTTCGTCCCGCCGCGAGGTTCGGCCAAAGCCATTCTGTCATCAAATGATAAGAATGCAGCGATTGATTACTTTTCTTCATCTCGCCGCGGCACGACGCTGCGCTTCAATGCTTGGCTCAATAGCGCGATCAGATCCCGCGTCACCGGGCGCAACGGCACCGATTTGCGCGTGATGATGCCGAGCGTGCGGGTCACAGCCGGCGAGCGCAAGGGAATGGCGACGAGCTCACCGGCATCGACGACATCGAGCGAAAGCTGCGGCACCACCGCGTAACCGATGCGCGAGCGCACCAGGCTGACAGCGGTGACGACGCGCTGGACCTCGTAGCGCCAGGTCAATGTCTCCCGGCGGGCGCCGAGCGCATCGTCGATCAGGATGCGGTTGCCGGTCTCGGCGCTGATCCGCACCAGCGGCTCGTCCTGCAATTGGGCCCAGGTCAGAAAGGTCGCTTGCGCCAGCGGCATCGAACGATGGCTGACCAGCACGAAGGGCTCCTTGACGACGGGCTTGAGCTCGAGGTCCCAGCGATTGGCGGCAACGATGGTGACACCGAATTCCGCCTCGCTGGACTGGACCTTATCGGCGATCTCGGAAGCCGAGTTATCGTGAATTCTGACGCCGACGCCGGGATGGCGCGCGGCGAAAGCGGCGATCACCGCCGGCATGCAATGCGCCGCCACCGTCGGCAGGCAACCGAGCGAGACCTGCTCGTCGCCCTCGCGCAGCTCGACCTTGACCTCGTTGATGGCGAAGCCGAGATCTTCGAAGATGCGCCGCGCCCGCGGCAGCAGCGTCGTGCCGGCTGCGGTCAGCGAGACCTGTCGTGTGGTGCGCAGGAAGAGCGGCGTTCCCAGCGACTCCTCCAGCTTGCGGATGCGATGGCTGAGCGCCGTCTGCGACAGGTTGAGATGCGAGGCGGCCGCCCGGAAGCTGCCGCGCTCGGCGATGCTGACGAAGGCCTGCAGCCCGAGAACGTCTACGCGCATCGGATCACATAGCCTTCAGGACGCGATAAGGCCAACGCCCACAACAGAGCGTTGTCGATCGTGAGGAGCGACGACTCAGATTCCCAGATAGGCCGCTCGGATGCGCGGTTCGGCGATCAGCTCGTTGGCTGCACCGCTGAAGACGATGCGGCCGGTCTCCATCACATAGCCGCGATCGGCGATCTGCAGGGCCGCATAGGCGTTCTGCTCGACGAGGAGGACGGTGACGCCGAGGGATTTCAGGGTCTTCACGACGTCGAGGATCTGCGCCACCAGGATCGGCGCGAGCCCCATGCTCGGTTCGTCGAGCAGCAGGCAGGCGGGCCGTGCCATCAAGGCGCGGCCGATCGCCAGCATCTGCTGTTGCCCTCCGGAGAGGCCGCCGGCCGGCAAATTGCGCTTCTCCTTCAGGACCGGAAACATCGCGAAAGCGTCGGCCATGTCGCGCTCGACCCGTTCATCGGCGAAGAGATAGGCGCCGAGCCGCAGATTCTCCTCCACGGTCAGGTTGGTGAAGATCAGCCGGCCTTCCGGCGATTGTGACAGGCCTAAGCCGACGCGGCGATGAGCCGGAATAGCCTTCAGCGCCTCGCCCCGGAAGATGATCGCGCCGCCGCTCGCCGGCTGCACGCCGGAAATGCAGCGCAAAAGTGTCGTCTTGCCGGCGCCATTGGCGCCGACGACGGTGACGATCTCGCCGGAGCCGACCTCGAGGTCGACGCCGTGCAGGACCTCGATGCGGCCATAGCGCGAGCGCAGCCCTTCAACCGAGAGCATGGCCGGTCTCCGTCGCCTGCGTTCCGAGATAGGCTTCGATCACCCTCGGATCGCGCGACACCGTCGCTGGCGAGCCCTCGGCGATCTTCTCGCCGCGGTCGAGAACGACGATGTGGTTGGAAATGCGCATCACCAGCTTCATGTCGTGTTCGACGAGCAGAACGGCGACGCCGGATTTGGCGACCTCGGCGATCAGATGGTCGATCTCCTCGGTCTCGACCGCGTTGCAGCCGGCGGCAGGCTCGTCAAGCAGCAAGATGCGTGGCTCGAGCGCGAGCGCGCGGGCAATCTCAAGACGTTTGAGGGCGCCGTAGGAAAGCGACGAGGCTTCGTGCTCGGCAGCGCGCGCCAGGCCGACGCGCTCCAGCAGTTCGCTCGCGCGAGCCTTCGTCACAGCACTGCGACGGCGTGAGGAGGGCAGGCAGAGAAGGTCGCTGAGGACCGCGCCGCGCTCCTTCAGATGGCAGCCCGTCATGGCGTTCTCCAGCACACTCATGCGCTGGAAGATCTGCAGGTTCTGGAAGGTGCGCGACAGGCCGCGTTCGGCCAGCCGGTTGGGCGCCATGCCGGTGACGTCCCGGCCATCCAACGTGATCTTGCCGCGCGCCGGCAGGTAGACGCCGGAGATCATGTTGAACAGCGTGGTCTTGCCGGCGCCGTTGGGGCCGATCACAGAGACGATCTCGCCCGGCGCCACCGCAAAGCCGACATCGTTGACGGCGCGCAGGCCGCCGAAATCGATGCCGAGGCCCTCGACCAAAAGGAGCGTCATCAGCCCCTCCCCTTCAGGCGGCGCATAATCGAGGGCAGGAGCCCGTCGCGCATGAAGATCATCACCAGCATCATGATCAGGCCGAGGATGAGGTTCTCGTATTGCTGCAGCACGGTGAGCGCCTGCGGCAACAGCGTCAGCGTCGCGGCGCCGAGGATGGCGCCCGGCACCGAGCCGACGCCACCGAACACCGTCATCGTCACCAGCTCGACCGAATGCAGAAAGCCGGCAACGTCAGGCGTGATGAAGCGGTTCATCAGCGCCAGCAGCGAGCCCGAGAGCGAAGCGTAGACGGCCGAGATCACGAAGGCCGAGAGCTTCAGCCGGGCGACGTCGACGCCGACGGTGCGGGCTGCGATTTCGGAATCGTGCAAGGCGCGCAAGGCCCGGCCCGTCGGGCTGTCCTGGAGGTTGAGCGCGACCCAGGCGCCCAGCAGCATCGCCAGTCCGGTCGCGGCGTACCAGAACTGTGCGTTGCTGAGGCCGATGCCGATCGCCGCAAGCGCGCCGCGCAACCCGAGCTCGGCGACTTCGCGCCCGTCCGGTCCACCGGTGATCTTCGCCTCGTTGGCGAGCACCATCGAGACGAGGATGCCGAAGCCGAGAGTGGCGACGGCAAGGTAATAACCCTTGAGCCGCAGGATCGGCCGGCCAATCAGCCAAGCCACGCCGCCGGAAAGCATAGCGCCGAGCAGCATGGCGAGGCCGGGATGCAAGCCGAGATAGCCCGGCGCCAGCGCGCAGGCATAGGCGCCGATTCCGGCGAAGCCGGCATGGCCGAGGCTGATCTGGCCGGCAAAGCCGATCAGCACGACGAGGCCGGTGACCGCGAGCCCGTTGACGAAGATCAGCGCGCCGATGCGGTAATAGAAATTGGACGGGAAGAGCGCCGGCGCTAGCGCGATCAGTAGCGCCAGCACTATGAGGGTCAGATGCTTGCGGGACAGGCGCATGTCAGACCCGGTCCATCGCCTTGCGGCCGAACAGGCCTTGCGGCATGGCGAACAGGACCGCGAGGATGACCACGAAGGCGACGGCGTCCTTGTAGACGGAGCTGACATAGCCGGCCGTGAACGCCTCGATCAGCCCGAGCAGCAGGCCGCCGGCCAGCGCGCCGGCCGGGATGCCCATGCCGCCGAGCATGGCTGCAGCGAAGCCCTTCAGTGCGATCGCCACGCCAAGATCATAGCTCGTCAGGGTGATCGGCGTGACGAGCACGCCCGCCAATGCGCCGATGGCCGCCGAGACCGCGAAACTCAGCGTCATCATATGGTTCGGGTTGATGCCGACGAGGCTCGCGGCGATGCGGTTGTTGGCGGTGGCTAGCACGGCCTTGCCGGTCAGCGTATGGGCGAAGAACAGCCATAGGGCGAGGAAGATCGCGACCGCACCGGTGATGACCCAGAGGCTCTGCGGCAGGATCGTCGCGCCGAGGATTCGGATCGGATCGTCGCCGGAGAAACTCGGAAAGCGGTGCAACTGCTTGTCGAAGACGAGCTGCGCGCCGCCGCGCAGAAAGATCGAGGCGCCGATCGTGATGATAATCAGGCTGGCGACGGGTGCGCCCCGAGCCGGCTCGATCGCCAGCTTGTTGAGAAGCACACCGACCGCCGCAGTGGCGATGATGGCTAGGATCGCGGCGAGTGGCAGCGGGATACCGGCCTGCCAGGCGAAGAAGCTGATCATGCCGCCGAGCATGACGAACTCGCCCTGGGCGAAGTTCACCACGTCGGAGGCGTTGTAGATCAGGGTGAAGCCGAGCGCGACAAGCGCATAGACCGCACCGACCGTTATGCCCGACAGCAGATATTGCAGAAGTTCCGCCACTCTATGCTCCCCGTGGCTCGCCGTTCCCGGCTGCCGACCGATGGTAGTCTCTTTCTCGTTAGACCAACCGCCCTCAAGCATGCGGAGACGGAGATGTCGGGCGCGGGGACCCTTCTCCCGTGTGGGAGAAGGGCAGGGATGAGGGCCCGCCCTAGCCGCGGATGGCGCAACGGCACCGCCTCGCCCTGGCAATCAGCGGCGGTCCCTCACCCCTACCCCTCTCCCATCCGGGAGAGGGGATCCCGCGGATACTCCGCAAGTCACCGCTCGAAGGCCTTTTGCGGCCCTACTGCACCAGCGCCCAGTTGCCGCCCTTGATCTCGAGCATGCGGAACGCGGTGAGGTCGAGGCCGAGATGATCGCCCGCCGCCATGTTGAAGGTGCCGGTGACGCCGACGAAACCCTTGGTGTTCTCCAGCGCGTCACGGATCGCCTTCGGCTCGGCCTTGCCGGCGCGCTTGATCGCATCGACCAGGAGCCGCAGGCCGTCATGCGCATAGCCGCCGAAAGTGGACGCGGGCTGATTGAACTTCGCCTGATAGGCGCTCGTGTAGGCGCCGACGACTGCCTTCTGCGGGTCGTTCGCTGGCAGGAGGTTGGCGACGAGGACGGCAGTGCCGGGCAGGCGCACGCCTTCGGAAGCCGGGCCGGCGAGGTCGATGAAGCTCTTCGAGGCGACACCATGCGACTGGTAGAGCGGCGTCTTGATGCCGAGCTGGCCGTAATTGCGGGTAACGATCGCGGGCCCCTGGCCGAAGCCGGGATTGAGGATCGCCTGCACCTCGCCCTTCGAGCGGATATTGGTGAGCTGCGGGGTCATGTCGGCGTCGTTCGGGCCGTAAGTCTCCTCGGCGAGCACGGTGATGCCGAACTCGCCGATGACCTGCAGGCACTGCTTGCGCATCGAGGCGCCGAAGCCGTCGGAGCCGGAGATCAGCGCGATCTTGGTGAAGGCCTTGGCCTTCATGTCCTCGAAGATCTTGCGGCAGGCCATCCGGTCGGTATGCGGCGTCTTGAAGACGAAGGGCTTGACCGGATCGATGATCTCAATCGCGCCTGCCAGCGAGATGAACGGGATCTTGGCGTTCTCGACCACCGAAATGATCGACATGGTGGTGCCGGTGGTCGAGCCGCCGACGATGGCGACGACCTCGTCGTCCTCGACCAGGCGGGTGGCGAAGGTGCGCGCCTTGTTCGGGTCGCCGCCGTCGTCATAGAGGAAGAGCTTGATCTTCTGGCCGAGCACGCCGCCGGCGGCATTGATCTCGTCGACCAGCAACTTGAGTGTCTTGGCTTCGGGATCTCCGAGCGACGAGGCCGGCCCCGTCTCGGAGACCGAGGCGCCGATCTTGATGTCGGCGAAGGCCGGGCCAGCGAGGCCGAGCGTCAGCGCGAGCGCGCTGCCGAAGACTTTGAACTTCATCGTTTCCTCCCGGTGCCACGTATTTTTATGTCGTTCGTCGTCGCGCGGCTGAACGCTCAGAGCGCGGTCGTCGTCGTTCCCGCATGGCGCTTGGTTGAGCCTTGGGGCAGGTTTGCAACCTTCACCTGAGACCAACTCGCGCCTTGGTTGGATTAATAATTGACCGACCGTTCGGACTATGCAAGGGATTTTTTGAAGCGACGGCTCAAGGCCGCGACTGCATGGGAGGAAAGCAGATGTCCGATACGGTCAAGGTGGCGCTCGCCGACGGCCTGCTCAGGCTGACGCTCAATCGTCCGGACAAGCTCAATTCCTTCAACGAAGAGATGCATCTGGCCCTGCGCGCCGGCTTCCAGCGCGCGCACGACGAGAGCGAGATCCGTGCTGTCCTGCTGACGGGCGCCGGTCGCGGCTTCTGCGCCGGCCAGGACCTCGGCGATCGCGACCCGCGCAAGGAAACCTCGCCGGATCTCGGCCGCACGATCGAGACCTTCTACAATCCGCTCATCCGGCTGATCCGCAGCCTCGACAAGCCGATCGTCTGCGCGGTCAACGGCGTCGCTGCCGGCGCCGGCGCCAATATCGCGATCGCCTGCGATATCGTTTTGGCTGCCCGCTCGGCGAAGTTCATCCAGGCCTTCTCCAAGATCGGGCTGGTTCCCGATTCGGGCGGCACATGGAGCCTCGCGCAGTTGCTCGGCGAGGCTCGCGCCAAGGCGCTCGCCCTGACGGCGGAACCGCTCACGGCGGAGACTGCCGCGGCTTGGGGCCTGATCTGGCGCGTCGTCGACGACACCGAGCTGATGACCGAGGCCGAAGCGCTCGGCAAGAAGCTCGCGGCTGGCCCGACCTTCGGGCTCGGCCTGATCAAGCAGGCCATTCAGGCCTCGGCCGGCAATACGCTCGACCAGCAGCTCGATCTCGAACGCGATATGCAGCGGCAGGCCGGGCGCAGCGCCGACTATGCCGAAGGCGTGCTGGCCTTCCTCGACAAGCGCCAGCCTGAGTTCACCGGACGATGAGCCCCGATTTTTCCGATCCGGTCGCCGTCGCCCGCGCTTCAGCGCAGGCGATGTGGGAGAAGGACCTCGCCTCCCGCAGCCTCGGCATGAGCCTGGATGCGGTCGGTCCGGGCGAGGCGCGACTGTCGATGACCGTCACGGCGGCCATGACGAACGGCCACAAGACCTGTCATGGCGGCTATATCTTCACTTTGGCGGATTCGGCCTTCGCCTTCGCCTGCAACAGCTACAACCAGAACACCGTGGCGCAGCATTGCTCGGTGACCTTCCTGCGCCCGGCTTTCGAAGGCGACCGGCTGACCGCCAGCGCCAGCGAGGTCTCGCGCATTGGGCGTGGCGGCATCTACGACATCAAGGTGACGAACCAGAACGGCGAGCATGTCGCGGAGTTCCGCGGCCACTCCCGCACCGTCAAGGGCACGCCGATACCCGCGCCGGGCTGAGCGTTCCGGCCGAAACAAGACAAAGCGGAGGAAACCCATGGACGACCTTTCGCCCCGTCCGGGCGATCTCGACCCCATCGAAACGGCCTCGCGCGACGAGATTTCGGCGCTCCAGCTGACACGGTTGAAGGCGACACTCCATCACGCCTATCGGAACTCGGCGCATTATCGGACGCAGTTCGACAAGGCCGGCGTGCATCCAGGTGACCTGAAGACGCTGTCGGACCTGTCGAAATTCCCGTTCACGGTGAAGCAGGACCTGCGCGACACCTATCCGTTCGGCATGTTCGCGGTGCCGCGCGAAAGAATAACCCGCATCCACGCTTCCTCCGGCACCACCGGCAAGCCGACGGTCGTCGGCTATACGCAAAACGACATCGAGATGTGGGCGACCTGCGTCGCGCGCTCGATCCGGGCGGCGGGCGGCCGCGCCGGCGACATCTGCCATATCGCCTATGGCTATGGCTTGTTCACCGGCGGCCTCGGCGCCCATTACGGCGCCGAGAAGCTCGGCTGCACGGTGGTTCCGATCTCGGGCGGCATGACCGAGCGCCAGGTCTGCCTGATCCAGGACTTCAAGCCGCGCATCATCATGGTGACGCCGTCTTACATGCTGTCGATCCTCGACGAGTTCCGCCGCCAGGGCATCGACCCGCGCAGCTCCTCGCTGGTGGTCGGCATCTTCGGCGCCGAGCCCTGGACCAATGCGATGCGCGAGGAGATCCAGCAGGATTTCGACATGCACGCCGTCGACATCTACGGCCTGTCCGAGGTGATCGGCCCGGGCGTCGCCAGCGAATGCGTCGAGACCAAGGACGGTCTGCATGTCTGGGAGGACCATTTCTACCCGGAGATCATCGATCCCGAGACCGGCGCGGTCCTGCCCGACGGCGAGATGGGCGAGCTGGTCTTCACCTCCCTGACCAAGGAGGCGCTGCCGATCATCCGCTACCGCACGCGCGACCTGACCCGGCTTCTGCCCGGCACTGCGCGCGCCATGCGCCGGATCGAGAAGATCACCGGCCGCTGCGACGACATGATGATCTTGCGCGGCGTCAACATCTTCCCGACGCAGATCGAGGAGCAGCTCCTGAAATGCAGCGGTTTGGCCCCGCATTTCCAGATCGAACTCGTGCGTTCTGGCCGCATGGACGACATGATCGTGCATGTCGAGGCCATGCCACATGCCGCTGACGAGGCGGCACGCACCGCATCCGGCAGGGAACTTGCACACCACATCAAAAGCGTGGTGGGAGTCAGTACCAAGGTGATGGTGGGCGATCCTGATTCGGTCGAGCGTTCGGCCGGAAAGGCTAGACGCGTCGTCGACAACAGGCCGAAAGGGTAGCAGGCGATGGCCCGGACGAGGGCTGCAGATTTCGACGATAAGCGGCGCAGCATTCTCGACAGCGCCGCGGCCGTCTTCGCCACGCTCGGCATGGAGCGCGCCTCGATGGCGCAGATCGCCCAGGAGAACAACGTCTCCAAGGCGCTGCTCTACCATTATTACCCGAGCAAGGACCTGCTGATCTTCGATATCGGCCGCACCCATCTGATCGAGCTCGAGGCGGCGATCATCGAGGCCGACCGACCCGATCTCGAGCCTCGGGCACGGCTGCGCCATCTGATTGGTGGCGTGCTCGAGAATTACCGTACCGCCGCGAACTTCCACCAGGTGCTGCTCAACGGCACGGGCTCGCTCACCGAGGCACAGAGGTTGGAGCTGAGGGAGATGGAGCGCCGCATCGTCAAGGCGTTCTCGGACGTTCTGACCGATATCAACCCGGCACTGGCGCAGAGCCGCGCCGGGGTGACGCCCATCACCATGTCGCTCTTCGGCATCCTGAACTGGGTCTACACATGGTTCCGGCCGAGCGGCGCGCTCAGCCGCGAGGGTTATGCCGACATGGTCACCGCGCTGTTCTTGGACGGCGCCGGCGCGATAAAATAGGCCATCGCGCCGATCGCGAAAGCGCCGGTCAGGCTGCTTCCTTCGTCGCCGTCACCGCGGCCTCCTTCAGCAGCTTCTCCACCGTCGCCTTGGCCTGCGAGACGGCTGCCTCCTTCACCGGGCCGTAGCCACGGATGTCCATCGGCGCCTTGGCGAGTGCGACCAGCGCGTCCGGAGCCTGTACGGGCAACCGCGCCACGATGTCGTCGATGAGACCTTCGTACCAACCGATCAGCGCACGCTCCATCTTCCGCTCGGCAGTGTAGCCGAAGGGGTCGAAGGCCGTGCCGCGCAGGCCCTTGAGCCTGGCCATCAGCCGCAGCGGCGTCTGGATCCACTGACCGAAGCTGCGCTTCAGCGGCCGCCCGCGCGCATCTTTATCTCCGCCGAGGAAGGGCGGAGCAAAGTGGTAGTTGACCTTGAAGTCGCCATCGAAGCTCCGCTTCAGCTCATCGAGGAAGCCGGTGCCCATATGCAGGCGCGCAACCTCGTATTCGTCCTTGTAGGACATCAGCTTGAACAGCGAGCGGGCGACCGCGTCGGTGAGCACCTCAGAGTCGAACAGTTTTTCCGCCGCTCGGACCTTGTCGACACCAGCCCGGTAACGCCGCGCCCAAGCCGCATCCTGATAATCCACCAGGAAGCGCTCGCGGCGGGCGATCATCTCTTCCAGGCTCTCCGTCTCGAAGGCGGCCGGGGCCGGCGCGAAGGCTGCGGGATCGGCGGCCGCAAGCCGCCCGGCAGCGAAAGCCTGCCGGTTGCGCTCGACCGCCACGCCATTGAGTTCGATGGCGCGGTGCAGGGCCTCCAGCCCGACGGGAACCAGCCCCTGCTGCCAGGCATGGCCGAGCATGACGATGTTGGCGAAGACGGCGTCGCCGAACAGGTTCTCGGCCAGCGCATTGGCGTCGATGGCACGGACATTCCCGGCGCCGGCCACGCGTTCGATTTCCTTCAGCCGGCGACGCGTCGCGAGGTCGGCATCGCGCAGGCGCACGATGTCGCCCGTCGGCATCTCGGCCATGTTGACCAGCGCGCGCATGCCGGCCCGATAGGTGGCGGAGGCCTTGGGCGAGGACGATACGACGATGTCGCAGCCGATCAGCGCATCGGTCGAACCGTTGTCGATGCGAACCTGATTGACCGCCTCGGGCGTTGCGGCAAGCCGCAGGAAGGACAGCACCGGCCCGAACTTCTGGGCGAAGCCGGTAAAGTCGAGGACGGAGCTGCCCTTGCCTTCGAGATGGGCTGCCATGGCGATCAATGCGCCGACCGTGACGACGCCGGTGCCGCCGACCCCGGTGACGAGCAGGTCGTAAGGCCGGTCGAGTGCTGGCAGAGCAGGATTCGGCAACGCCCGGGCCCGGCCGACAAAGTCGTCCCCGCTTCCCTGCCGCTTCCGGCGGGTGGCGCCTTCCACCGTCACAAAGCTCGGGCAGAAACCGTCAAGGCAGGAAAAGTCCTTGTTGCAGTTGGAGAGGTTGATCTGCCGCTTGCGGCCGAACGGCGTCTCCTTCGGCTCGACGCTGAGGCAATTCGAGGCCACCGAGCAATCGCCGCAGCCCTCGCAGACGAGATCGTTGATGTAGGCGAAGCGCTGCGGGTCCTCCATCGTGCCACGCTTGCGCCGGCGGCGCTTCTCGGTGGCACAGGCCTGCTCATAGATCAGCACCGAGACGCCCTTGATCTCGCGCAATTCGCGCTGGACCGCGTCGAGCTCGCGACGGTGGTGGATGGTGACGCCATGCGGCAGGCCAGCCGGCGCGAATTTCTCCGGCTGATCCGAGACCAGCGCGATACGCTCGACGCCCTCGGCCCGCACCTCCTGCGCGATCGCGTGCACGCTGATCGGCCCGTCGACCGGCTGGCCGCCGGTCATGGCGACGGCGTCGTTGTACAGGATCTTGTAGGTGATGTTGGCCTTGGCGGCGATCGCCTGGCGGATCGCCATCGAGCCGGAATGGTAATAGGTGCCCTCCCCCAGGTTCTGGAAGATGTGGCCCCTGCCGGTGAACAGGGAGGAGGCCGCCCAGTTGACGCCCTCGCCGCCCATCTGGATCAGTGACGTCGTCTCGCGGTCCATCCAGCTCGCCATGAAATGGCAGCCGATGCCGGCCAGCGCCTTCGAGCCCTCCGGCACCTTGGTCGAAGAGTTGTGCGGACAGCCGGAGCAGAAATAGGGCGTGCGGGTCGCGCCCGGCACCTGGATGAGCCGCCCTGACTCGGGGTTCAGCGCCGCAGCACGCTCGGCCAGGCGCAGATCGGGAAACAGCGCGTCCAGCCGCTTCGCCACGATCGGCGCCAGCAGGCGCGGCGAGAGCTCGCCGATCCATGAGATCAGGCGATTGCCGTCCTCGTCGCGCTTGCCGACCATGGAATGCGGCTTGTGGCCGGGATAGTCGTAGAAATACTCCTTGAGCTGGCTCTCGATGATGCCGCGCTTCTCCTCGACGACGAGGATCTCCGCCTTGCCGCGCACGAACTCCAGCGCGGAGCGGCGGGCCAGCGGCCAGACCATGCCGACCTTGTAGATGTCGATGCCGTGGCTGCGGCAGGCCGCCTCGTCGAGACCGAGCAGACGCAGCGCCTCCATCAGGTCGAGATGCGCCTTGCCGGTGGTGACGATGCCGAAGGAGGCATCGGGAATGTCGTAGATGCGCCGGTCGATCGGATTCGCCTCGGCGAAGGCGAAGACGGCCATCTTCTTGGCCTCCATGCGCTCCTCGATCTGCGGCCCCGGCAGATCCGGCCAGCGATAGTGCAGCCCGGTGACCGGCGGCGTGTAGTCGGGTTCCCTGAACTGGCGCGGCGCCGGCAATTCAACCGACTGGCCGCTCTCGACCGTTTCCGAGATCGCCTTGAAGCCGACCCACATGCCGGAATAGCGCGACAGTGCGTAGCCGTATTCACCGAAGGCGAGGTATTCGCCGACCGAGGCCGGGTTCAGCGTCGGCATGAACCAGGCCATGAAGGCGACGTCCGATTGGTGCGGCATCGATGACGAGACGCAGCCATGATCGTCGCCGGCAACCACCAGCACGCCGCCATGCGGCGAGGAGCCATAGGCGTTGCCGTGCTTCAGCGCATCGCCGGCGCGGTCGACGCCCGGGCCCTTGCCGTACCAGAGGCCGAAGACACCCTGCACCGTCCGGTCCGGATTGGTCTCGACCTGCTGCGAGCCGAGCACGGCCGTCGCAGCCAGATCCTCGTTGACCGCCGGCAGGAACTCGATGCCGTGCTGCCGCACCAGATCCTTGGCGCGCCAGAGTTCGAGATCGACGCCGCCGAGCGGCGAGCCACGATAGCCGGAGATGAAGCCGGCGGTATCGAGGCCGTTAGCACGATCGCGCCGGGCCTGATCGAGCGCGACCCGCACCAGCGCCTGCGTACCGGTCAGGAAAACGCGGCCGTTGGTTCTGGTGTAGCGGTCGCCCAGCGCATAGTCGGAGAGCGGGCTGGTCGATGAGTGATCAGCCATGGCGTGGCCTCCCGAAAGATTTATTCGGGTGATTCTAAACTCGGCCGACTGGAAAGATTTGCCAATTTCACCGCCCCTCGTTGCCAGTCCGGTGAAATAGACCGAGAATGCGCTTCAACTAGGATAATCCTTTCAGGAACGGCGATGGAGCTCACCGAGCAGGACCGCAAGCTGATCACGCTGCTGCAGGCGGATGCGCGCATCTCCAATCAGGAGCTCGCGGAAGGTGCGGGCATGTCGGCCTCGGCCTGCTGGCGCCGGGTGCGGGCGCTTGAGGAAGCCGGCGTGATCTCGAGCTATCGCGCCATCGTCGATCCGGCCAGGGCCGGGCTTGCTTTCAGCGCGATGGTGCATGTCGCGCTGGTGCGCCACGAGGCCGACCACGTGACGACCTTCATCTCACGCGTGGCGGGGCGGCCCGAAGTGCTGGAATGCTTCGCGACCACCGGCGAGGCCGATTACCATCTGCATGTCGTCTGCCGCGACAAGGACGCCTATAACGATTTCCTGGAGCACTTCCTGTTCAGGCTGCCGGGCATCGCCAATGTCCGCACCAACCTCGTGCTGCGGGAGATCAAGGTGCACGGGCCGGTGCCGGTCTGACAGACCGGCACCCTTCTCGCGGCGCAGGGGCTACTGCGGCCAGGTCTTCGCCACCATGGTCAGCACGTCGTATTGCGCGACAAGCTGGGCATCCTGGTTGGTCACCGTGCAGTCCCAGCGCACCTCGCCGTACTCTTCGGTCTCGCGCGGATTGATCTGCTTGCAGGTCAGCGTCACCTGGAGCGCGTCACCGGGATTGACCGGCGTCAGGAAACGCAGGGCGTCGACCCCGTAATTGGCAAGCACCGGGCCAGGCGCCGGGTCGACGAACAGGCCCGCCGCAAACGACACGATCAGATAGCCATGCGCGACGCGCCCATCGAAGAACGGGTTCGCCTTGGCGGCTTCCTCGTCCATATGGGCGTAGAAGGTGTCGCCGGTGAAATGGGCGAAATGCTCGATGTCCTCCAGCGTCACCGTACGTGAGGCCGTGACGAGCTGGTCGCCGATCTCCAGCTCGGCCAGCGACTTGCGGAAGGGATGGATGCCGTCCTGGCGCGTCCTCGCGCCCTGGATCCAGCGGCCGGTGACCTCCGACAGCAGCCAGGGCGCGCCCTGGACGGCGGTGCGCTGCATGTAGTGCTTGACGGCACGCATGCCGCCAAGCTCCTCGCCACCGCCGGCACGGCCCGGGCCGCCATGGACGAGCACCGGCAAAGGCGAGCCATGGCCGGTCGAGGACTTGGCGCTGACGCGGTTGCCGAGCATGACGCGGCCATGCCAGGGGCCGAGCGCCCCAACGGCTTCGCGCGCGAAGGCGGCGTCATTGGTGAAGACCGAGGCGACGAGGCTGCCCTTGCCGCGCCGCGCCAGCTCCGCCGCCTCATCGATCGTCTCGTAAGGAATGATCGTGCTGACCGGGCCGAAGGCCTCGACATCGTGCACGGCCTTCGCGGCGCCGGGCTTGTCGCAATAGAGCAGCACCGGGCTGAGGAAGGCGCCGGCTTCGGCATCGCCCGACGTCAGATTGGCTTGGCTGGGATCGCCAGCGACGATCTCGGCATCCCCCTGCAGTTCGGCGATGCGGGCGCGGACCTCGTCGCGCTGAGCGAGACTGGCGAGCGGGCCCATCCGGGTCGCTTCCTCGCTGGGGTTGCCGAGCGCGGTCTTGGCGAGCCGGTCTCCCAGCGCCTTGATCAAGGGTTCGACCGAAGCGCGCGGTGCGATCACACGCCGGATCGCCGTGCATTTCTGCCCGGCCTTCACCGTCATCTCGCGGGCGACCTCCTTGACGAAGAGATCGAACTCCTCGGTTCCCGCGACGGCGTCGGGGCCGAGGATCGCGGCGTTGAGCGAATCCGCCTCCATGGTGAAGCGCACGGAGTTCTCGACGATCGCCTTGTGGGTGCGAAGCTTGCGGCCCGTCGCGGCCGAGCCGGTGAAGGTCACGACATCCTGGCAATCGACATGGTCGAGCAGATCGCCGACCGAGCCGCTGATCAGTTGCAGCGCGCCCTTCGGCAGGATGCCGGTCGCGACGATCCGGCGCACCATGAGCTCGGTCAGATAGGCGGTCTGGCTCGCAGGCTTCACGATCGCCGGCATGCCGGCGAGCAGCGTCGGCGCCAGCTTCTCCAGCATGCCCCAGCACGGGAAGTTGTAGGCGTTGATGTGGATCGCGACGCCCTCCAGCGGCGTCAGGATATGCTGGCCCGAAAAGCTGTTGTCGCGCGAGAGCGCCTCGACATCGCCATCGACGAGGGTGCGCGTGTTCGGCAATTCGCGCCGGCCCTTCGAGGCATAGGAGAGCAAGGTGCCGGCGCCGCCCTCTATGTCGATCCAGCTGTCGGTGCGTGTCGCGCCGGTCGCGGTGGAGAGAGCGTAGAACTCCTCCTTCGCCTCCATCAGCGCCTGGCCGAGCGCCTTCAGCATCAAGGCGCGCTCATGAAAGCTCATCTTGCGCAGCGCCGGGCCGCCGGCCTCGCGGCCATGCTCCAGGGCGCGCTTCATGTCGAGGCCGCTCGCGTCGATCAGCGCGACTTCCGCCCCGGTCGCCGCATCGAGCAGCGGCACCGCCTTGCCGGCGCCGCGGACCCAGTCTCCGGCGATGAAGGATTCGAGCTGGCGGACGGTCTTCACTGGCGCGTTCATTCCTTGGAGTCCCCTGTCGATCACGGGTGCGGCTTGTCGCCGTCGTCAGTTTGAGATGCGGATCAGGCCATGCCGGCGTTGCGCAGCACTTCGTCCACCTGTCGCTCCCAGGTAGCGGCGAGCTCGGCATTGCCGGTGTGGCGCAGCCCGAATTTCTTCTGCGTCGCGAAATGCGCCGAACTGCCGCTACCGAAGCTGGCGGCGACGCGGGGACGCCAATAGGCGAGCCCCTCGGCAACCAATGGGCGGTTGGCGGCATCCTCCAGCAGCTTCCGCAGCCCCTCCTCGCCGAGCTCCTTATGCCGCCGCTCGCGCGGCAGGATGGCGCGGAAGATCTCAGCCAGAGGCTGGTAGGAAAGCTGGGCGAACTCGTCGAGCTGGATCACCACGGCCTGGCCCATCAGCACGTTCATCACGACCGCATCGAGCCAGCCCTGCAGCGGGTAATGCAGCACGGCGAGCCGCATGTCGGCGCCATGGCGGGCAGCGCCAAGATCGCTGTCGCGGGCGACGCGATCGGCCCAGGGATGGTGGTTGGCATATCGCGAGATGTCGGCGCCGAACTCGCCCATGACGGCGAGCACGCGCTCGGCATGGTCGAGCTTCTCCAGCACGATGCGGGAGGCAGCGATGCGCTCCTTGATGCCCGGCCCCTGGTTGATGATATCGGCGAAGCCGGCGGCGCCGGCCAATTCGCTGTCGACGAAGGTCGCCATCAGCCTGAGCAGCTCGCCACGATAGCGCGGCGGCGCGTTCTCGGGCGTGGTCAGCTTGCCGCCCTGGGCCAGATAAGCCTCGAGCGGCATGGTGTCGGTGTCACTGGTCATAGGTCACCACCACCCGGTCCGAGAGCGGATAGCACTGGCAGGTCAGCACATAACCCTGGCGGACCTCGTAGTCCTCGAGGGCGTGGTTGGTCTCCATCTCGACCTCACCCTCGACGACCATGGCGCGGCAGGTCGAGCAGACGCCGGCCTTGCAGGCATAGGGCGCGTCGAGGCTGGCGCCGAGCGCGGCCTCCAGGATGGTCTGCCCGGTCTTGGCCATCTCGATCACCCGAGTCATGCCGTCGAGCGTGATCGTCGCGGTGCAGGTCGCGGCCTTGCCGTTGTCGGCGGCGCTCTTGACGACGTGCTTGCCACGGCGCGGCGCGGAGGCGAACAGCTCGAACTTGATCTGGTCGTCGCGCAGGCCGTGCTCGCGCAGCGCCGCGGCGATCGCCAGCATCATCGGCTCCGGCCCGCAGATGAAGGCCATGTCGATGGCGGCGATGTTGATCCAGCCCTTGAACAGCCGCGCGCATTTTTCGGCGTCGATGCAGCCGGAGAAGAGCTCGACCTCCTGCGCCTCGCTCTCCAGCACATGCACCACGTTGAAGCGGCCGAGATGGAGGTTCTTGATGTCCTCCAGCTCCTCGCGGAACATGATCGAATTGATCGAGCGGTTGCCGTAGACCAGCGTGAACCGCGATTTCGGCTCGCGCGCCAGCGTCGTCTTGATCAGCGAGAGCACCGGCGTGATGCCGCTGCCACCGGCGAAGGCGAGATAATGCCGCCCCTCCTCGGGTCGCAGCGGTACATGGAAGGCGCCCATCGGCGACATCGCCTCGACCACGTCGCCGGGCTTCAGCTCCTCGTTCGCCCAGGTCGAGAAAGCGCCGCCGTCGACGCGCTTGATGCCGACCTTGAGCACGCCCTCGTCCTTGCCGGCGCAGATCGAATAGGAGCGGCGCAGCTCCTCGCCCTCGAAGCAGCGGCGGAAGGTCAGGTACTGCCCTTGGGTGAAATCGAAAGCGGCGCGGTCCTCGACCCGCGGTGCGAGCGTGACGACGACCGCATCGCGCGTCTCGCGGCGGATATCGGCAACCTCCAGTGGAAAGAAGCGGGCCATCGATCCCTCAGATGCTCTTGAAGTAGTCGAACGGTTCGAGACAGTCGGTGCAGCGGAAATGCGCCTTGCAGGGCGTCGAGCCGAACTGGCTGATGCGCTCGGTCCTCTGCGAGCCGCAGCGCGGGCAGGACACCTGAAGCGGCCGCAGCGCACCGGCGCAGGCGGCCGTGCCTTCCACCGGCGGGGCGATGCCATAGTCGTGCAGCTTGGCGCGGCCCTCGGCGCTGATCCATGCGGTGGTCCAGGCCGGCGACAATTGCCGCTTGAGGACGAGCTTCTCGATGCCGTGCTCGCGCAGGCCGCGCTCGATCTCGAAATTGATCACGCCGGTCGCCGGGCAGCCCGAATAGGTCGGCGTGACCGTCACCTCCAGCGTGTCGCCCGCCCAGGCGACGTCGCGGATGATGCCGAGGTCGACCAGCGAGATCACCGGGATCTCGGGGTCCGGAATCTCGCCGAGCCAGGACCAGATCTCATCGATAGCAGGGTGCGATAGAGTGGCGGCGTCCATCAGCGCCTCCTCACCAGCGCGCACCGGGATAGGCGCGCTGCAGGAACTGCATCTCCGCCAGGATGAAGCCGAGATGCTCGGAATGAACCCCGCGCCGGCCGCCCTTCTGGGCGAAGCTCTTCTCCGGCGCCTTCAGTGTCGCATCGGCGAAGGTGCGGGTGACATGTTCATGCCAGGCCGCTTTGAGCGAGCCCGGCCCCGGTGCCAGGCCTGAAGCCACCAGCTCCTCGTCGAGCGCATCGGCGAGGAACATCTCGCCCGTATAGGGCCAGAGGAAATCCACGGCCGCCTGCATGCGGTCACGGCTCTCTTTGGTGCCGTCGCCGAGGCGGATCACCAAATCGGCGCTGCGTTCCAGATGATAGGCGACCTCCTTGGAAGCCTTCTCGGCGATCGCGGCGATGCGCTTGTCAGTCGAGCTCATCAGCGCCTTCAGCAGCGGCAGATGCCACGCGTCGAACAGATACTGCCGCATCACCGTGCGGCCGAAATCGCCGTTGGGCTGCTCGACCAGGAGAAGATTGCGATAGCCGGAGACGTCGCGCAGGAAGGCGATCTCGTCGGATGTCCGGCCCTTGCCCTCGGCCTCGCAGGCGAGCTCCAGCCAGAGCTGGGTCTGGCCGATCAGGTCGAGCGCCGTGTTGGCGAGCGCGATGTCCTCCTCCAGCGCTGGGGCGTGGCCGCACCATTCCGAATTGCGATGGCCGAGGATCAGACAGCTGTCGCCCATGCGCAACGCGAACTCGGCAATGGCCGGAGAGGTGGCAACCGCGGTCATCACATGTGTCCCACTTCGTCCGGCACGTCGAAGAAGGTCGGATGCCGGTAGACCTTGGCGTTGGCCGGATCGAAGAGCGGGCCCTTGTCGGAGGGCGCACTGGCGACGATGTCGGAGGAGCGCACCACCCAGATGCTGACGCCCTCGTTGCGGCGCGTGTAGACATCGCGCGCATTGTGAATCGCCATCTCGGCATCCGGCGCATGCAGGCTGCCGACATGCCGGTGGTTGAGGCCGTGCTGACCGCGGATGAAGACCTCCCAGAGGGGCCATTCGCTAGACATCGCTTTGCTCCTTCCGCTGGCGGCGCTATTCGGCGGCGATCCGCGAGGCTTGGCGCCGCGCCGCCTGCTTGCTCGCATGGGCGGTCAGCCCGTCGCGGAACCAGGCGCCGTCGTCCCAGGCCTTGCGCCGCGCCTCGAGCCGCTCGCGATTGCAGGGCCCCTCGCCGGCGATCACCGCGAAGAACTCGGTCCAGTCCGGCTCGCCGAAATCGTGGCCGCCCTTCGCCTCGTTCCAGGCCAGTGCCGGATCGGGGACGGTGAGGCCGAGATACTTGGCCTGCGGCACGGTCTGGTCGACGAACTTCTGGCGCAGCTCGTCATTGGAATCCTGCTTGATGTTCCAGGCCATCGACTGCGCCGAATGCACCGAGGCGTCGTCGGAGGGGCCGAACATCATCAGCGACGGCCACCACCAGCGATCGAGCGCATCCTGCGCCATCGCCTTCTGCTCCGGCGTGCCCTTGCTGAGCACGGTCATGATGTCGAAGCCCTGGCGCTGGTGGAAGCTCTCCTCCTTGCAGATCCGCACCATGGCGCGGGCATAGGGCCCGTAGGAGCAGCGCTGCAGCGGAACCTGGTTCATGATCGCGGCACCATCGACTAGCCAGCCGATCGCGCCGATATCGGCCCAGCTCAGCGTCGGATAGTTGAAGATCGAGGAGTACTTGGCCTTGCCGGAATGGAGCTGCTCGTACATCTGGTCGCGGCTGATGCCGAGCGTCTCCGCCGCGCAGTAGAGGTAGAGGCCGTGGCCGGCCTCGTCCTGGACCTTGGCGAGCAGGATCGCCTTGCGCTCCAGGGTCGGGGCGCGTGTGATCCAGTTACCCTCCGGCAGCTGGCCGACAATCTCGGAATGAGCATGCTGGCTGATCTGGCGGATCAGCGTCTTGCGATAATCCTCCGGCATCCACTCCTTCGGCTCGATCTTCTGGCCGGCATCGATGCGCTGCTGGAAGGCGCGCTCCTGCGGCTCCATCTCGTCGAGGCTGCGGACCCGCTTCGCCTCGGTCTTCACCATCTGGGCATACATCGGCTCGCCTCCTGTTCCGGTTCGCGCGTCAGACGCGCTCGAGGATCACTGCAATTCCCTGCCCCACGCCAACGCACATGGTGCACAGAGCAAAACGCCCGCCGCTGCGCTGGAGTTGCCACATCGCCGTTGTCGCCAGCCGGGCGCCGCTCGCGCCCAGGGGATGACCCAGCGCGATCGCGCCGCCATTCGGGTTCACATGCGGCGCATCGTCCGGCAGGCCGAGTTCACGCAGCACCGCGAGCCCCTGCGCCGCGAACGCCTCGTTGAGCTCGATCACATCCATCTGTCCGAGCTCCAGCCCGGCACGCTGCAGCACCTTGCGCACCGCCGGCACCGGGCCGATGCCCATGATGCGCGGCGCGACGCCGGCTGCCGCCATGGCGACGACGCGAGCACGCGGCGTCAGGCCGTTCGCCTTTGCGGCAGCCTCGCTCGCCACGATCAGCGCCGCCGAGCCGTCATTGACGCCGGAGGCGTTGCCAGCGGTCACACTGAGATCGGGGCCGTTCACGCCCTTGAGCTTGGCCAGTTGTTCGAGCGTCACGTCGGGGCGCGGATGCTCGTCGCGGTCGACGATGACGGGATCGCCCTTCTTCTGCGGCACGGAGACCGGCGCCATCTCGTCGGCGAAGCGGCCGGCGGCCTGGGCCGCAGCCCAGCGCTGCTGGCTGCGCAGCGCGAACGCGTCCTGGTCGACGCGCGAGACACCAAAGTCGGCGGCGACATTGTCGGCCGTCTCGGGCATGGAATCGATGCCGTAGGCCTTCTTCAGCTTCGGATTGACGAAGCGCCAGCCGATGGTCGTATCGTAGACCGCGTTGGCGCGTGAGAAGGCGGCGTCGGCCTTCGGCATCACGAAGGGCGCGCGCGACATGCTCTCGACGCCGCCGGCGAGCATCAGCTCGCAGTCGCCGGCGCGGATCGAGCGGGCGGCGAGGCCGAGCGCATCGAGTCCCGAGCCGCAGAGCCGGTTGACCGTGGTGCCGGGCACGTCGACCGGCAGCCCGGACAAGAGCACGGCCATGCGTGCGACATTACGATTGTCTTCGCCAGCCTGGTTGGCGCAACCGAGAATGACGTCGTCGACTTGGGCCCAATAGACGGACGGATTGCGCTGCATCAGCGCCGCCAGCGGGATCGCCGCAAGGTCATCGGCCCGGACGCCCGAAAGCACCCCGCCATAGCGGCCGACGGGCGTGCGAACCGCATCGCAAATGAAAGCGTCCGCCAAGATGCGCCTCCCCGAAATCCGTCGTGCCGTTTTTATCAACCGACCGGTCGGTCATTTAATTGCACGAATTCAAGGAGAGATCAACTGGGCCAGACGCAGCTGTTACAATCGCCCTCCCACCGCGAAGAGCGCCACGGGCAAACCCATGGCATCGCGCTCACGGAAGCGCGGCAACCGGGCTCCGGCCCGGTTCAACAACCGGCGGCGAGCTACAAACCCGCGGTCTGCTCAGTGCTTGCCTGCACCGACGAAATTGCGAAGCTCGGGTGTCTGCGGCTCGGCGAACAACGTCTTTGACGGGCCACTCTCCCAGATTTTGCCCTGATGCATGAACACCGTGGTATTGGCGACCGTGCGGGCAAAATTCATCTCGTGGGTGACGAGCAGCATGGTCATGCCGTCCTTGGCGAGTTTCTCCATCACCAGCAACACCTCCCCTGTCAGCTCGGGGTCGAGCGCGGAGGTGACCTCGTCGAAGAGCATGACTTTCGGCTTCATCGCCAGCGAGCGGGCGATCGCGACACGCTGCTGCTGGCCTCCGGAGAGATTGTCCGGATAACTGTCGAACTTGTCGGAAAGCCCGACCTGGGCGAGCACGTCCTTCGCCAGCGCCAGCGCTTCCGCCTGCGGCACGTTCTTGGTGATGCGCGGCGAGAGCATGATGTTCTGCCCGACGGTCAGATGCGGAAACAGGTTGTAGCTCTGGAAGACGATACCGACGTCCTTGCGCAGCTCACGCAGCCGTTTCTGGTCCTGGTCGACAGCATGGCCAGCGACCTCGATGCGTCCCGACTGGAAGGCCTCCAGCCCGTTGACGCAGCGCAGCAGCGTCGACTTGCCCGAACCCGAGCGGCCGATGAGCGCGACGACCTGGCCGGGCTCGACGGCGAGCGAGACGCCTTTCAAGACCTCCAGCGAACCATAGCTCTTGTGGACGTCTTCAATGAGGACGGCTGGCATTCATCACCTTTTCGAGATGGCGGCTGAGCCGGGACAGTGGGAAGCAGATGGCGAAATAGATCGCTGCCACCAGCGTGAAGATCTGGAAGGGCTGGAAGGTCGCGTTGTTGACGAGCTGGCCGGCCCGCGACAATTCGACGAAGCCGACCACCGAGACGATCGAGGTGTTCTTCACCAACTGGACTAGGAAGCCGACGGTCGGCGGCAGCGAGATGCGCACCGCCTGCGGCAGGATCACATAGCGGTATGTCTGCGCCGGCGAATGGGCCAGCGAGGACGAGGCCTCCCATTGCTGGAACGGCACCGCCTCGATCGAGCCGCGCCAGATCTCGGCGAGATAGGCCGAGACATAGATTGCGAGCGAGGCCGAGGCGGCGAAGAAGGGCGGCAGCTCGATGCCGAACAGCGACAGCCCGTAATAGCTCATGAACAACACCATGAGCACCGGTATCGACTGGATTACCAGGATGTAGCCGGACGCAAACCGGCGCAGCAGCTTGACCCGCGACAGGCGCAGGATGGCGAGGACGCCGCCCATCAGACCGCCGATCAGGAAGGCGATCGCCGTCAGCAGCAGGGTCCAGCCGGCGGCGCGGACAATGAAGAGGACTTCAGGCCAACCGAAGGTCGTCATCACGCCGCCTCCGCCTTGGCGTCGAGACGGTCGAGGCTGGAGAGGCGCGGAAAGATTCGCCGGCCGAGCCAGAGCAGCGAGACCTTCAGGCTGAGTGCCAGCGCGAGATAGATCAGTGTGACGACGATATAGGTCTCGAAGCTGCGGAAGGTGTTCTGCTCGATGATCGCCGCCGTGCCGGAAAGCTCGGGCACCGAGATGAAGGAGCAGATCGAGGACGCCAGCAGCATCAGCACGAACTGGCTCGACAGCGCCGGCCAAACCCGCGCCAGCGCCGGCATCAGCACGACATACTGAAAGACCTGGCGCTTGGTCATGGCGAGCGACAGGCCGGCCTCGATCTGCGAGCGGTGGATCGAGTCGACGCCGGCGCGAATGATTTCGGTCGCGTAGGCGCCGAGGTTCAACGTCATGGCGAGCAGCGCGGCTTCCGTGCCCGACATGCGGATGCCGATCAGCGGCAGCCCGAAGAACATCATGAAGAGCTGCACCAGGAAGGGCGTGTTGCGCATCAGCTCGACATAGGCGTCGACGAGCATGCCGACCCAGCGGCCGAACAGGCTCTTAGCCGCGACGAGCAGCACCGCGAGCGCGAGGCCCAGGACGATCGCGCCGAAGGACAGCCCGATCGTCAGGAGCACGCCGTTGAGGATGCGGTCGGCTTCGGCGAAGACCGCGTCGAACTGGAACTGATACCGCATGATCCCTTCCCTGCAGGTCGCGCAAAGCCGGCGGAGGAATGCTCCGCCGGTAGCTCAGGGACTAGTCAGAAGGTCGGCAGCTGCGGCAGCGGCGAGCCGACCCACTTCTCGGAAATGGCGTTCAACTCACCGTTCTGCTTGATGTAGTAGATCGTGTTGTTGAGCCATTGCCTCAGCTCGTAGGCGTCCTTGCGGACGGTCATCGAGTTGGGCTGCATGCCGAAGACAAACTTCAGCTCCGTCTCGGTCTCGCCGCGCGCCTTGATCGCGGCGTTGGCCTGCGCATCGGGGCCGGCGATCGCCTCGACCTGCCCGGAGAACAGCGCCTGCATGGTGGTGGCGTCGTCCTCGAAGCGCAGGATGGTGAGGTTGAGTTCCTTCTCGCGATTGGTGAACTCGCGCTCGACACTGGAGCCGCGATTGACGCCGACCTTGCGGCCCTTGAGGTCGGCCCAGTCTTTGATCGGCGTGCCCTTCTTGGCGTAGATGCCGGTCTGGAAGGCGCTGTAGGGGATCGTGAACATCACCGCCTTGGCACGCTCGGGCGTCGGCGCCAGCGTCGCGATCAGGAAGTCGACCTTGCCGGCCTCGAGCGCTGGAATGCGCGAAGGCGGGGTGAGCGGCACGATTTCGACCGGCACGGCCAGATACTTGCCGACCAGTGCCGTGACGTCGGCATCGTAGCCGATCGCGTTGCCCTGGGCGTCGACGGAGCCATAGGGCGGGGCGCCGATGAGCACGCCGATCTTGACCTTGCCGCGCTTGACGATCTCGGTGACCGTCTGGGCCGAAGCTTGGCTCGCCGCCAGCATGCCCGCGCCGAGTGCCAGCAACGTGCCGGCGATCCTGAGTTGCCTGAAGACTTTCATTGGACGTTTCCCTGGTTGGCGGCTTTGCCCGCCTTCGTTGTTTCCGGCTTCGTCCGGCCGGCTGCTGGAGAGGGTTCAGGCCTGTGCGGCCCTGACGAGATTGACGAGCGGCTCACCTGCCGCACTGTGGCGGATATTGTCGGCGATGGTCTGCTGGCGGCGCCGGATCGTGCCGCCGGTCCAGCCGGACATGTGCGGCGTCATCACGATGTTCGGCAGTTCGTGGAAGGGCAGCGTCGCCGGCAACGGGTTGGCGTCCGCCGGCCCCGGATAGCGATACCAGGTGTCGATCACCGCGCCGCCGATCCGGTTGTCCTTGAGCGCACCATAGAGTGCGGCTTCGTCGATGATCGGGCCGCGGCCGACATTGAAGATCACAGCGTCCGGGCGCATCGTCGCGAAGGCAGCCGCTCCGACCAATCCCTTCGTTTCCGGGGTCAGCGGCAACGACACGACGATCACGTCGGCCGAGCCCCAGAATGCGTCGAGCTCGTCCAGCGTGAAAGCGCGGTCGACCAGCTCAGACGTTTCGACCGGGCTCCGATTGGCGACATGAACCCGCATCTCGAAGGCCTTGGCTCGCCGGGCGATTGCCTTGCCGATATGGCCGAAGCCGAGCAGGCCGATCGTCTTGCCGGCGATCTCGCCATGGACCCGGTCCGGCGCGCCGGCCCAATAGGCCCAGTCGCCCTGGCGCAGGCGCCGATCGGCATCAGCCAGCGGGATATGGCGGGCCAGCAGCGCGCTCATGACATATTCGGCGATCGCCTGCTCGTGGCCGAAGCAGTTGCAGACACTCGCGCCGTCCGGCAGCGCTTTCAGATCGACCGCGTCATAGCCTGCGCCGGGGACGTGGAAGAGCTTGAGGCCATCAGGCCTGGGAAGCGTGCCGTCGAACTTGACGCCGATAATGACATCCGCCTCGGCATAGGCGCGCCGGTCGGCCTCGTCGCTGAGCGCATCCGGCAAGATCCGGATGTCGGCCTCGCCGCCGACAAGTTCCCTGAAACCTTGGCTGAAGGACGCCGCGTTCTCGCCGTGGAAAATGATACGCATGAACTCATCCGATGTCGCAGGCAGGGGGCCGGACAGGCTCGGCGGCCCGGTCGAGATGGAAGCTCAGAGCGTCGAGCGGCGAACGGTCAGGTCGGATCGCTCGAAAACGGCGGGCAGCAATTCGACGCCGAGCCCCGGGCCTTCCATCGGCAGCACATAGCCGTCCACGAACACTGGCATCTCGGTGACGAGCTCGTTGTACCAGCCGGTGTAGAAGGCCCGGACGGATTCCTGGATCAGCGTGTTGGGCTGGCTGAACGAGGCGTGGATCGCCGCAATGAAGCCGACCGGGCCGATGCAGTCATGCGGCGCGAAGGGCCGGTGATAGGTCTCGGCCATCGCCGCGATCTTACGGCCTTCGGTCAGGCCGCCGGTCCAGCACAGGTCCGCCATGACGATGTGCATGGCATCCCGGTCGAGCATATCCTTGTAAGGGAAGCGCGAGCCCAGCGTCTCGCTGGCGCAGACCGAGACGGTGGTCGAGCGCGCATATTCGGCGAGCGCCTGCGGCGAGTTCATCCGGATCGGATCCTCGTACCAGGTCGGGCTGTAGGGCTCGAGCGCGCGGGCGATCTTGATCGCGGTCGGCAGGTTCCAGAGTGAGTGGAACTCGACCATGATCTCCATCTTGTCGCCGACGGCCTTGCGGATTTTCTCGAAGGGCTCGATCGCCTTCTTCATCTGCGCTGGCGTGATGTGGACGCCCTGGTTCTCGATGGCGGGCGGATCGAAGGGCCAGATCTTCATGGCGGTGATGCCGCTTTCGAGCAGGCTTTCGGCCACGGCATCGGCACGGTTCATGAAGCCGTCGAGGTCTTCATAGGGACCTGCGGATTCGCCGAGATTCCAGGTCGAGACCGGCTTGATGTTGTGCGAGCGTACATACTTGTAGCCGGCGCAGGTGTTGTAGATGCGCTGCCGATCGCGGCAGAGGCCGCCCAGCATCTGGTGCACCGGCTGCCCGCAGACCTTGCCGAAGATGTCCCAGAGCGCAATGTCGACGGCCGAGGTGGCGCGCGACTCGACGCCGGTCGATGCCTGAGCCATCGGCAGGTTCGACATCTCGCGATGCAGCGCCTCGATATGCAGCGGATTCTTGCCGAGCAGGCGCATCGACAGCGTGTCGTGCAAATGCGACTCGACCGCTCCGGCGCCATAGAAGGTCTCGCCCAGGCCAATGATCCCGGCATCGGTGTGGACGCGCACCCACAGGACGTTGGCGAACTCCTCGGTCCGCATCGTCTCGATGGCGGTGATCTTCATGGCGCTTTTCCCTGGACTTCAGTTTGGTCGCGCTTGGCGCGTCGATGTTCTTGGTCGGATTGCCTGATGGCCTAGAGCACCGAGATCATGCCGCCATCGACATAGATGATCTGGCCGCTGACATAGTCGGAGGCGGAAGAGGCGAGGTAGACGCAGGTGCCGACGAGTTCGTCCGGCCGGCCCCAGCGCCGGGCCGGCGTGCGGCCCTTCACCCAGGCATCGAAGGTCGGATTGTCGATCAGCGGCTGGTTCATGTCGGTCAGCATGTAGCCCGGGCCGATCGCGTTGGCCTGGATGCCGAGTTCGCCCCATTCGGCCGCCATCGCCTTGGTCAGCATCTTGATGCCGCCCTTCGCCACCGTGTAGGGCGCAACGGTGGCGCGGGCGAGCTCGCTGGTCAGCGAGCCGATATTGATGACCTTGCCGTGGCCGCGCCTAGTCATGCGGCGGGCAGCCTCGCGGCCGGCGACGAAGGCGCTGGTCAGATTGGTGTCGATCACGCGCTGCCAGTCGGCCGTCTCGAGCTCCAGCATCGGCCTGCGGAACTGGATTCCGGCATTGTTGACGAGGATGTCGACCGCGACGCCTTCGGCATCCAGCGCCTCGAACGCGGCGACGACCGCGGCCTCGTCGGTCACATCGAAGCGCAGGCCGCGCGCAGCATGGCCGGCGGCCGTCAGGGCGGCGACGGCCTCGTCGAGGCGGCCCTGGTCGGCACCGTTGAGGATGATTGCGGCTCCCGCAGCGGCGAGCCCTTCGGCCATGGCGCGGCCGAGCCCGCGCGACGAGCCGGTCACGAGCGCGGTGCGCCCGGAAAGATCGAACAGGGTGTTCACGTTCAGCGTTCCCGGGTCGCTATCGCTTGAAGGGCGGGATGGACCGGCGGCGGGCCGCCCGTGGTGATCTGCGAGGCGTAGCGGCGATAGGACTCGCCGATGTGCTTGCGCATCGCTTCTCCGGCCCCGGCCGGGTCGCGCGCGCGGACACGGTCGACGATCGCGGCATGGTCGGCACGGCGGATCGCGATGTTCGAGGCCTCGCCGCGGTCCTTGTTGCGCATGCTCTGGATCGAGTTGAGCAGCGGGCTCGACACGAACTGCAGCACGTTGAGGAAGAGCGGATTGTGCGCGGCCGCGGCGATGGCGAGATGCAGCGCCAGATCGTGCTGGGCGCTTTCCTCGCCGATGTCGTCGGCTGCGTTCAGCGCAGCGTCGGCCGCCTCCATCCGCGCCAGATCCTCGGGCGTATGGCGCAGGGAGGCGAGTTGCGCCGCCTCGACCTCCATGCCGAGGCGAAATTCGAGGAACTGCAGAATCGACTGCTCGGACGCCTCGATCTCGGTCCGCCGCAGGCGCAGCGAATCCTGCTGGTTGACGAACAGGCCGAGGCCGCGCCGGCTTTCGACGATGCCGTCGGCCCGCAGATAGGCGATTGCCTCACGCACCACGGGGCGGCTGACGCCGAGCTGGCGCGCGAGCTCGGTCTCGGATGGCAGGCGCGCGCCCGGCTGCAGCGCGCCGGTCCTGATCGACTTCGCCAAAGCGGCGGCAGCGTCGCTGGCGAGATTGGGCCTGGATCCGATCGATGACAGCTGCATGGCGTTTCCCGATGTTACCTTACATTGTCATGCTGTCAGTTGTTTGACAACCTGACATCTGCAGCGTTATGGGGACTTATCGGCGCCGCCAGCAGAGCGAAGTCAAGCGCGCCCCACGGGAGGTCTCCATGCTCTACCAAACGCGCCGGACCGTGCTCGCCAGCCTCGCCGCCGGGGTGGCCGTCGCTGCGGCATATGTCGCGCCGGTTTCGGCTCAGGATGTGAAGACCGCCAAGCTCGGCCACTCCTTCGCCGATGCCCACCCGCGCGCCGCAGCGATGAAGCGCTTCGCCGAGGAGGTCGCCAAGGCGACCAATGGCAGCGTCAAGGTCGAGGTCTTCGGCAATGCCGCGCTCGGCTCCGAGGAGAAGATGCTAATCGCCACCCAGTCAGGCACGATCGACTTCTACATGGGCGCGCTCTCGCCGATCGCAGCCCGCAAGAAAGAACTCCAGATCTTCGACTTCCCGTTCCTGTTCGCGACCGACGCCGAGGCGGCCGCGGTGCTCGACGGGCCGGCCGGACGCCGCCTGCTCGACAACCTCGCCGATATGAATCTGCAGGGCCTGGCCTGGTCCGGCGGCGCCTTCCGCAACCTGTCGAACAGCAAGCGGCCGATCGCCTCACTCGCCGACATGAAGGGGCTGAAGGTCCGGGTCATGCAAAGCCCGATGGCGCTGGCGAGCTTCAACGCCATGGGCATGAACGCCGTGCCGATGGCCTTCACCGAGGTCTATACCGCGTTGGAGACGAAGGCGCTCGACGGCTACGAGCATCCCTTCGTCGACATGTACGCCAACAAGATGTTCGAGGTGCAAAAGCACCTGACGGTCACCAATCATGTCTACACGCCGGTGGCGCTGCTCGCCTCGAAGCGGTTCTGGACTTCGCTGACGCCCCAGCAACAGGCCGCTATCCAGGCGGCCGCGGAGACGACGCGCACCTTCCAGCGAGAGGTTGAGCTCCGCGAGGCCGGCGAGGTCCTGAACGAGCTCAAGGCCAAGGGCATGGCGGCGGTCGAGATGCCGCCGGCCGAGCTCGAAGCCATCCGCAAGGCGATCGAGCCGGTGATCGCAAAGAACTCCGAGGTGATCGGCGCCGCCTTCGTCAACGACTTCTACGCCGAGATCAAGAAGCAGCGGAAATGAGACGCTGCCCGGCTTTGCGGCCGGGCTGATCGAGACGAAACGGGCGCATCCGCGCGCATGCATTCAACGACAGAAACAGGGAGGCGGTCATGATCAATTCGACTTCGCGGCGTGCGGCCATCGCGGCTTTGCTGGCGGCGACGCTGCTGGGCTCCACGGCGGCTCTGGCCGAGGTCAAGGCCAAGATCGGCCATGCCATGCCCGACACCCATCCGCAGGCCACCGCCGTGAACAAGTTCGCGGAGCTCGCCGGCACCTACACCAATGGCAATGTGAAGGTGCAGGCCTTCCATTCCGCCATGCTCGGCAGCGACGAGAAGCAGCTCCAGGCCGTGCAGGCCGGCACGCAGGAATTCTACATCGGCACGCTTGCGCCGCTCTCGACCCGGGTGAAGGAGGTGCAGGTCTGGGATCTGCCCTTCCTCTTCCAGAACGAGAACGAGGTCTATGCGGTCCTCGACGGCGCCTCGGTGAAGTCGATCTTCGAGAAGATCGAGCCGAGCGGGCTGGTCGGCCTGACCTGGACCGGCATGGGCTTCCGCAACCTGTCGAACAGTCGCCGCGCGGTGAAGACGGCCGAGGATGTCTCCGGGCTCAAGCTGCGCGTGATGGCCAATCCCGTCGCGCTCGACACCTGGAAGTCGATCGGCGCCAACGCCGTGCCGATGGCGTTCTCCGAGGTGTTCACCGCGCTCGAGGTGAAGGCGCTCGACGGCCAGGAGAACCCGCTCCTGCACATGTGGTCGAACAAGATGCAGGAGGTGCAGAAGTACATCTCCATCACCAACCACGTCTATACGCCGGTGGCCCTGGTGGCATCGAAGAAGTTCTGGGACACGCTGTCGGCCAGCGACAAGGCCGGCATCCAGAAAGCCGCGGTCGAGGCCGGGCTTCTGCAGCGCAAGCTCCTCGATGAGGGCGACCGCGATGTCATCGGCAAGTTCAAGGAGGCGGGGGTGACGGTCGATCAGGTCTCGGCCGAGGACCTGCGCAAGGTCCAGGCCAAAGTCAAGCCGGTCGTCGACAAGTTCAAGAGCCAGATTGGCGAGCAGTTCGTCGATGGGTTCACCGCCGAGATCGAGAAGGCGCGCGCCGCCAAGTAAGGCGAATGCACCTGCATGGCCGGCTCGTGGCGAGCCGGCCGAACTCTCCGCACGCACCAGCGAGGTGATCGATGGGCAATCTGCTCGCAACCGGAGTCAGTTGGTTTTACCGGCTGATCGAGATCATCCTGGTGGCCTGCATGGCCGTGATGCTGGTCATGGTCTTCGGCAACGTGGTGCTGCGGCTGTTCTTCAACACCGGCATCGACCTGTCGGAGGAGATGCCGCGCTTCGCCTTCGTCTGGATGACCTTCCTCGGGGGCATCATCGGCCTGCACCGACGCAGTCATCTCGGTGTCGACATGGTGGTGCAGGCGCTGCCGGTCCTCGGGCGCAAGGTCTGCTGGGCGATCAGCCAGGTCGTCATGCTGATCTGTGCACTGTTCATCTTCTATGGGACCTGGCTGCAGCATGACATCATCGCGGGCAATGCCTCGCCCGTCGCGCAGATCAGCATGCTCTGGGTCTATGGCGTCAGCTACGTCACCGGTGCCGCCATCGCCCTGATCTGCCTGTCCAACCTGATCCGGCTCGCACGTGGCGAGGTCGCCGATCACGAACTCATCGACGTGCACGAGGAAGGCCTCGCCGAGGGCCTCGAGGCTGCACGCGACGTCAAGGCGAACGCCGCCGGAGGAGCAAGGTCGTGATCGTCTTCGTCTTCATCGCCTCGCTGCTGGGGCTGATGGCGCTCGGCATGCCGGTCGCCTTCGCACTGATCGGCTGCGGCCTCGTGATGATGCTCCATATGGGCATCACCGATCCCCAGATCGTCATCCAGAACATGTGGGACGGCGCCAACAGCTTCCCGCTGCTCGCCGTGCCCTTCTTCATGCTCGCCGGCGAGCTGATGAATGCTGGCGGCATGACCCGGCGCATCATCACCATGGCGATGGCCTGGATCGGCCATATCCGCGGTGGGCTCGGTTATGTCGCGGTCATCGCCGCGGTGATCATGGCCTCACTTTCAGGATCGGCGGTCGCCGACACCGCGGCGCTCGCCTCGGTGCTGATCCCACTGATGCGCAACGCCGGCTACAACATCGACCGCTCCTGCGGCCTCATCGCCTGCGGCGGCATCATTGCGCCAGTCATCCCGCCCTCTATCGGCATGATCATCTTCGGCGTCACCGCCGGCGTCTCGATCACCAAGCTGTTCATCGCCGGCATCGTGCCAGGCGTCCTGATGGGCGTCGCGATCATGTTCGCCTGGCGCTGGAGCATCAAGCGCGACAATCCGCGCGTCGAACCTAGGCGCAACATGGCCGAGCGGCTGACCGAGACCCGCAACGCGCTGTGGGCCCTGGTGCTGCCGATCGTCATCATCGGTGGCCTCAAATTCGGCCTGTTCACGCCGACCGAGGCCGCGGTGATCGCCGCCGCCTATTCGCTCTTCGTCGGCGTCTTCATCTATCGGGAGATCAAGATCCCCGATCTGTTCGGGTTGATGTACCGCGCCGCCGAGACGACAGCCGTGATCATGTTCCTGGTCGCCGCCGCCGGCGTCTCGGCCTGGCTGATCACGACGGCGAACATTCCGCAGCAGCTCGCCGCGATGGTCGAGCCCTTCATGGGCAACAAGATGCTGCTGACGGCGGTGCTGATGCTGCTTGTGCTGATCGTAGGCACCGCGCTCGACTTCACCCCGACCGTGCTGATCATGACGCCGGTGCTGATGCCGGTGGTCAAGCAGGCCGGCATCGATCCGGTCTATTTCGGCGTGCTGTTCATCATGAACAACGCGATCGGCTTGGTGACGCCGCCGGTCGGGACCGTTCTCAACGTCGTCTGCGGCGTCGCGAAGGTACCCATGACGGGCGTGATCAAAGGTGTCATGCCGTTCATGATTGCACAGATCATCGTGCTCGCGCTGCTCGTGATCTTCCCGCAGATCGTGATGTGGCCGCTTGCGATGATGTCCCGCTGAGATGTGGAGCAGCGAACCTACGAATCCCTGCTTCGGGATACAGGAGCGCTGCCTGTAACCGGTTCGACCTCCAGTTTGCCGACGGCTGCATCGGATCTCAGCGGATCAATCAAGGGGGCCCCCTTTCAGGCATCGACTTGATGTCGGCTTCTGGCACGTACCGGGCACTCCGGGGCGCCCGCTGAGTGATCGCATTTCTGTCCCCAGCCGTGGTGACAGCGGCGGCACCAGAAACTCGGCATTCTCATCGCATAGCGATAAGATGCGAACCAATCGCCGGCATGCAAAAGCGCCTCGTCCTTCCAGCGTCAGAGCGATTTCCCGAAGAGCACGCAGAGTCATCGGCTGCTACTCGCCGGCGCTCTGGCGATGCCTACGAGACATTGCGCAACGCGATCCTCTCCGGCGAGATGCGGCCGAATGAGCCGCTCATCGAAGCCGATATTGCAGCCGCGCTCGCCGTCAGCCGCACGCCCGTTCGGGAGGCATTGCAGCGGCTTGCCGTCGAGCAGTTGATCCTGCCGCGCAAGCGTGGCTGGGCCGTACGCGAGATCACAGCCGTCGAAGCTGGCGAGAATTCCGAGGTGCGGGCGGCGCTCGAAGGCTATGCCGCGCGTCTCGTCGCCGAGCGCGCCACGGAGGCGGAGATCTCGGCGGCCGCCGCCGCCCATGCGCGCCGGCTCGCGATCGACCCGAACGACCAGAAGACAAGGGTCGAGAGCAACCGGGAATTCCATGGCATCATCGTCGACGCGGCCCGCAACCGGAAATTGAAGGACGCGATCCTCCGCTCGGGGCGTTTCTACTTCAATGACTCCGTGGCGCGAATGACCTCGCCCGAGGAATTCCGCCTCAGCAACCAGGATCACGGGATCATCGTTGCAGCCTTGCAGGCGCGCGATGCCGATCGTGCCGAGCAGGCGATGCGCAACCACATCATGCGCACCTTCCACATCTTCCAGAAGCTGTCCTATCCCTCGTCTGGTGCAGCCGCGCTACCGCTCGAAGCCGAGCAGCGTCGATGACGGCCGCCCGCGGGGACAATGTCACCCGATGTCCCAAGCGGCTGTGACAGAGGCGGCGGCGCACTCCGCTATGATCCCCGCAGGATCGGACCGCCCTGCCGGAGCGGACCGCCTCAACGACAAGGCAAAACGATGACAGGGAGGGACATGATGAAGACGAACGGAATCGTACGCGGCCTGACACTGGCCGGCGGGCTGTTGATGAGCCTCGCAGCCGGCGCGCAGGAGCCCGGCATCACCGACAAGACGATCAAGATCGGCATCTTCGGGCCGCTCTCGGGCCAGAACATGGCCTATGGCTTCGACGTCGTGAACGCAGCGAAGATGTACTACGACAAGGTCAACAAGGACGGCGGCATCCATGGCCGCAAGATCGAATACGTCGTCGAGGACGACCGCTGCAACGCCAACGATCTCGTCGCCGCCGTCAAGAAGCTGGTGGAGCAGGAGAACGTCTTCATGCTCAACGGTGGGTCCTGCTCGGCCGCCGTCGTCGCCGCCAAGGACTACATCGTCCGCAACAAGGTGCCCTATCTGATGCTGAACGCGTCGGGTGACGGCGCGCTGTTCCCGCCGACCGATTACATCTTCGGCGCGTTCTCGATCTCGCAATACGCGGTCGGCGGCGCCATGGTCGAATTCGCCGCCAAGAGCCTGGGCGCCAAGACGGTCGCCTACATCAACCACGACGACGCCTATGGCGCCTGGAACCTCGAGGGCTCGAAGAAGGACGCGGAGGTCAATGGCGTCAAGCTCGTGGTCGAATCGGTCAACCCGACCATCAACGACGTCACCGCGCCCTTCCTGAAGCTGCGCGCTGCCAATCCGGACGCGATCCTGCTCGTGACCTATGCCCGTCCGGCCGCATTGCTGATCAAGAAGGCGGCCGAGCTCGGCTTCAACAAGCCGATCATCCTCTCGGTCACCGGCACGGCGAGCCTCAACCAGCTCGTCGGCAATGTCGGCAAGGACGCGCTGAAGAACTTCTATACCCAGGAGGTCATGATCGACTCGCCCGGCGGCGACAAGCTCAAGCCGATCTACGACATGTACAAGGCGGCCTATCCCGATCTCGCCGCCAAGCCCGACCATCCGCAGACCTACATGCCGTATGGCATCCCTCCGGCGATGTCCCTGGTCAAGGCGCTGCAGGATGCTGGCCCGAACCCGACCCGCGAGAAGGTGCTCGCCGCCCTGAAGGCGCAGGATTTCGACTCGGGCGTCATGGCCGGGCGCATGCAGTTCGGACCGCAGCAGCGCGCCGCGAACCGCTCGACGATCTTCATCAAATACGACGGCACGACGATGGCCCCGCTGCCGGGCGTCTTCACCAGCCGCTGGACGTACGAGGCGAAGTGACCGTCGCGGGCAACCTCGCCCTCTCCCGACATCGGATGGCGGCCCCTAGGCCGCCATCCCTCCCCTGACCTGAGCCCCGGCCGGACATGGACCTGCAACTCGCGCTGATCTTCCTGCAGCAAGGCATCGCCTCGGGCCTGGTCTCGGGCAGCGTCTACGCTCTGCTCGCGCTCGCCATCGTGATCATCTTCAAGACCTCGGACGTGCCCAACTTCGCCCAGGGCGAGGTCTTCATGGCGGCCGGCTATGTCGCGCTCTATCTCTTCGTCTTCCAGCAGATGCCGATCTGGATCGTGCTGCCGGCGACGCTGCTCGCCGCCTTCCTCGCCATGGCGCTGTTCCGGCGCGTCGTGCTCGATCAGGTCGCGAAGTCGGCCAAGGACCTCGTCTATCTCGTCATCGCGACGCTCGGCCTGTCCTATGTCCTGAAGGGGCTCGTGCGCCGCACCGGCTTCGGCGATACGCCGCGCTCCTTCCCCGCTCTGGTGCCGACCGATTCCGTCATGATCGGCCAGGCGTCGGTCACCTTGCTCGACCTTGCGATCTTCGGCACCGCCGTCGCCGTGATGGCGGCCTTCTTCTGGATGTTCAACTACACCAAGACGGGACGCGCCATGCGCGCCGTCGGCATGAACCCGAAGGCGGCCCAGCTCGTCGGCGTCGACCTGCGCCGCTGCCACATGCTGATCTGGGGCCTGTCCGGGGTCATCTCGGCGATCGCGGCGCTGCTGATCTCGCCCAAGATCCTGATGACCGCGGACATGGGCTCGATCGTCATGCTCGCCTTCGCGGCGGCGATCGTCGGCGGTTTCTCGAGCCTGCCCGGTGCCATCGTCGGCGGCTTCATCATCGGCATCGTCGAAAACATGGTCGGGCTGTTCATCTCCTCCCGCGCCATCGTGCTCGCCCCCTTCCTCGCCATCCTGATCGTGCTCGTCCTGCGTCCGCAGGGCCTGTTCGGCGGGAAGCTGACGATCAAGAAGGTCTGACTCCGTGTCGTCCTCTCCCCTCGCATCGGTGGCGCCCGGCAAGCGCGCGCTCACGGGACCGGCCATCGCAGGACTAGCGGTGGTGGCGCTGGTTGCCATGGCCCTGCCAGCCTTCACCACCGGCTATGTCATCTACATCGCCAACCTGCTGCTGGTCTTCGTGGTGCTCTGCCTCGGGCTGCACATCGTCATCGGCGAGACCGGCCAGTTTTCCATGGCCCACGCCGCCTTCTACGGCATCGGCATCTATGCCAGCGCGCTGGCCAACCGCGCCGTCGACCTGCCCTATCCCTTCGCGATGCTGTTCGGCGCGCTTGTCGCCGGCGTCGTCGGCCTGTTCATCGGCGCGCTGGCGCTGCGCATGCGCGACATCTACCTCGCGCTCGCCACCTTCGCCTTCGGCGAGGCGATGCAATGGGTCTTCGCCAACTGGGACAGCGTCACCAACGGCCCGAACGGCCTGCGCATCAGCCCGGCGCGCTTCGGCCCGCTGGAGATCCTCAGCGACAAGCAGGCCTACCCCTTTGTCCTGTTCTTCTGCCTGCTGATGATCGGCGTCACCGTCGCGATCTCGCGCTCGCGGCTCGGGCGCTCCTTCCGTGCAGTACGCGAATCCGAGGTCGCGGCCATGGCCATGGGCATCGACGTCCGCCGTACCCGGGTCGTCGCGTTCGGCCTATCGGCCGCGATTGCGGGCTTCGCCGGCGGCATGTTCGGCCTGTTCCAGACCTTCATCCATCCCGACAGCCTCGGCTTCCAGACCACGATCCTGGTGCTGACCATGGTCGTCGTCGGCGGGCTCGGCTCGATCGCCGGCGCGATCGGCGGCGCCATCGTCTTCGGGCTGATCTCGGAGGTGCTGCGCCAGGCGCCGCAATATCAGGAGATCATCTACGGCGCGATCCTGATCCTGTTCATGATGTACGCGCCGCGCGGCCTCTTCGCCTTCATCGGCGACCGGATCAGGGAGGCGCGCCATGGCCGGTGAGACTGCCGCGCCCTTCCTCGATGTCGCCGGCCTGACCATCCGGTTCGGCGGGCTCACCGCGGTCGACGGGCTCGACATGGCGGTGGCGAAGGGCTCGATCCATGCGCTGATCGGCCCGAACGGCGCCGGCAAGTCGACCACCTTCAACTGCATCTCGCGGTTCTATACGCCGAGCGAAGGCCGCATCACCTATGACGGGCGCGACATCACCCGCATGCCCGCCAAGGAGATGGCCGGGCTCGGCATCGCCCGCAGCTTCCAGAACCTCGAGCTGTTCGCCGAGCTCACGGTTTTCGAGAATGTGCTGATCGGCGCGCACGTCCATGCCGGCCACTCCTGGCGCGACGCGATCAGCGCCCGGCCACGCGGCATCGCCGAGCATGTCGAGCATCTGCTCGAGCGCACCGGCCTCTCGGCCTATGCCCAGACCAAGGCGCGCAATCTCGATTTCGGCCACCAGAAGATGGTCGAGATCGCCCGCGCACTGGCGATCCGCCCCAAATTGCTGCTGCTCGACGAACCCGCCGCCGGCCTGCGCAATCGCGAGATCGCCGCGCTCGACCGGCTGCTCTGCGAGCTGCGCGAGCGCGACGGCATCACCATCCTCCTGGTCGAGCACGTCATGCAGCTGGTCATGTCGATCTCGGACCGCATCACCGTGCTGAGCTTCGGCACCAAGATCGCCGAGGGCACCGCCGCCGAGGTACGCGCCCATCCCGCCGTGATCGAAGCCTATCTCGGCCGTGAGACTACGCAGGAGGCGCCCCATGGCTGACCTGCTCGAAATCGACGCCATCTGCGCCTCCTATGGCCGCATCCAGGCCCTCTCGGAGGTGTCGCTGAAGGTGCCCGAGGGCGCGATCGTCGCCCTGCTCGGCTCGAACGGCGCCGGCAAGAGCACGACGCTCAACACAGTGTCACGCCTCGTGCCCGTGACGGCAGGACAGATCCGTTTCGCCGGCGAGGCGATCCAGTCCTGGCCGTCGCACAAGGTCGTCTCCGCCGGGATCCTGCAGGTGCCTGAGGGCCGCGAGGTCTTCCGCGACATGAGCGTGCGCGAGAACCTCGACATGGGCGCCTATCGCCGCAGTGACGCGGCCGGGATCAGGCGCGATCTGGAGCGCGTGTTCGAGTACTTCCCGAAGCTTCAAGAGCGGCTGCAGCAGAAGGCCGGCACCCTTTCGGGCGGCGAGCAGCAGATGTTGCTGATCGGCCGGGCGCTGATGGCCGGGCCACGGCTGCTGCTGCTCGACGAGCCCTCGCTCGGGCTCTCGCCGCTGCTGGTCCAGCAGATCTTCGCGATCATCGAACGGCTGAACCGCGAGGGGCTCACCATCCTGCTCGTCGAGCAGAACGCTGCGATCGCCCTCGGCTGCTCCTCCTACGCCTACATCCTCGAGAACGGCGAGGTGGCCCTCGAGGGCCCGTCAGAACAATTGCGACGGGACGACAGCGTCCGCCGCACCTATCTCGGCGGCTGAGCCGAACCAACGATACGTACAGGAACGGCTCATGGCTGCCGCGCACGACAAACCAATCGCACTCGTCACCGGCGGCGCCCGCGGCATCGGCCGGGCCATCGTCGAACGCTTCTGCGCCGACGGTTTCTCGGTCGGTATCCTCGATCGCGAGGTGGAGCGCGCGACCGCCCTCGTCGCCGACCTGACGAAGGCCGGCCACTCCGCCTTCTTCGAGCCGATCGATCTCGCCGATCATGACGGCCTGGTTGCGCTGGCGGAACGGCTGCCGGCGGCGCAGGCGCTCGTCAACAATGCCGGCGTCTTCGAGAACAAGCCGTTCTTCGAGCTCGCCGCCGGCGATTTCAGGGGGATGATGGACGTCAACGTCACCGCCCTGTTCCTGCTCTCGCAGGCTGTGGCACGGCGGATGGAAACGGGCGGCCGCATCGTCAACATCGCCTCGCGGACCTTTCTCGGCGCGCGCAACCACGCCCACTACGTCGCCTCGAAGGCCGCCGTCGTCGGGCTGACGCGGGCGATGGCGATGGAGCTGCTGCCGCGCGGCATCGCGGTCAACGCCGTGGCGCCGGGCGCGGTTGCGACCGAGATGGTGGCGAAACAGTCGGAGGAGGCCCGCGCCGCTTTGCTCGCCCAGCAGCCGACCGGGGCGCTCGCTGCGCCCGAGGACATCGCCAACGCCGTCGCCTTCCTCGCCTCGCCACGCACCAATTTCATCTATGGCCAGGTCCTGCTCGTCGACGGCGGCAAATCGCTCGGCGGCGGCATGGGCATCTGAGCGGAGGAGAGCCGTGAGCGAACATTTCGACGAGATGTGCGACGTGGTCGTCGTCGGCTCCGGCGCCGGCGGCATGGCAGCCGCGATCACCGCCGCCAAGGCCGGGCTCGACGTCCTGCTGATCGAGAAGAGCGAGTTCATCGGCGGCAGCACCGCGGTCTCCGGCGGCGCCATGTGGGTCCCGGAGAACCCGCATGCCGCGAAGGTCGGGCATGCCGATAGCCGCGAGGCGGCGATGACTTATGTCGAGGCCGTGCTCGGCAACCGCCTGCGGCCGGACCTGATGCGCGCCTTCCTCGACAACGGGCCGGAGATGGTGCGCTTCTTCGAAAGCGAAACGGCCTTGCGCTTCGAAGCGCGCGCCTATTCGCCCGACTACCAGCCCGAGCAGCCCGGCGCCTCCAAGGGCGGCCGGACCGTCGATCCCGCCCCTTATGACGGCAACGATCTGGGTGCCGATTTCGCCCTGCTGCGGCCGCCGCTGAAGGAATTCACCGTGCTCGGCGGCATGATGGTCAACCGCAAGGATATCGACGCGCTGGTCGGTCGCTTCCGCAGCCTCGCCAACTTCCGACATAGTGCGAAGCTTCTGCTTCAGCACGCCCTCCAACGGCTGCGGCATCCGCGCGGCGCGCGGCTGCTGATGGGGAATGCGCTCGCCGGACGCCTGCTGAAATCGGCACGGCTGGCTGGCGTCAATCTGCGCATAAGGACGGCCGCGGGCTCGCTGATTCTTAGCGACGGCTCCGTCATCGGCCTCGTGGCGAAAGGCCCGAGCGGCGAGCAGCGCATCGGCGCGCGGCGTGGCGTAGTGCTGGCAAGCGGCGGCTTCCCGGCCAATGCTGTGATGCGGGGCCAGCACCTGCCGCATGCCGAAGTCCACCGCTCGATGGCGCCGGCAACCGACACCGGCGATGGCATCGCGCTCGGCCTCGATGCGGGCGGAAACCTGCGCGACGATAATATCGGCGCGGCGTTCTGGGCGCCGGTCTCGGTCCTAAAGAAGCCGGATGGCAGCGAGGTCCAGTTCCCGCATCTGATCCTCGACCGCGCCAAACCAGGGCTGATCGCGGTCGACAGCAAGGGCCGTCGCTTCGTCAATGAAGCGACCTCCTATCATGGGTTCGTCGAGGCCATGCATGCGAGCGGGGCCGTGCCGGCCTTCCTCGTCTGTGACAGCGACTTCCTGCGCAAGTACGGGCTCGGCCTCGTCCATCCCGGCCTCAAATCGCCCAAGGCTTTCGTCGAGGCGGGCTACCTGTTCGAAGGTGACAGCATACTTGCTCTGGCCGAGCGAATCGGCGTGCCCGCAACGGCACTCGCGGCCGAGGTTGCCGGGATGAACGAGGCGGCGCATTCGGGCGTGGACGGCGCCTTCGGCAAGGGCACGAGCGAATACAATCGCTATCTCGGCGACCCCGCCCGCAAGCCCAATCCGTGCCTCGGGCCGATCGAGACCGGTCCCTTCTATGCCGTGAAGGTCTGGCCGGGTGATATCGGCACGGCGACCGGCCTGATCTGCGATCCGCAGGCCCGTGTCCTCAGCCGCAACGAGCGCCCCATCCCTGGGCTCTACGCCTGCGGCAACGACATGAACTCGATCATGGCAGGCGCCTATCCCGGCGCCGGCATCACCCTCGGCCCAGCGCTGACCTTCGGCTTCATCGCCGGGCGCGCGCTCGCCGCCGGGCCCGACCATCTGCCCCGTTGAGAAAGGCTGCCGCGATGAAGCTCTACCAGTCCGCAACCTCGCCCTTCGTCCTCAAGGTTCGGATCGCCGCCGCCGAACTCGGCCTCCTCCACCAGATCGAGATGCTCGACGTCTCGCAGGAATACAAATCCGGCGGGCCGCTGGCACGCGAGCAGAACATCATCAAGTCGAACCCGCTCGGCCAGGTCCCGACCCTGCTGACCGAGGGCGGCACGGTGATCACCGACAGCCGCGTCATCTGCGAATACCTGAACCACCGCGCCGGCGGCACTCTCTTCCCGGCGGACCCGGCCGCGCGCTGGAACGCTCTCACCGAGCAGACATTCGGCGATGGCCTGCTCGATGCCGCCCTCCTCGCCCGCTATGAGGGATTGCTGCGCGACGAGGCGATGCGCTGGGAGCGCTGGATCGACGGCCAGCTCGCCAAGGTCCGGGCCGTACTCGACATCATCGAAGGCAAAGCCCCGTCCTTCGGCGAAAGGGTCGACATCGGCACGATCACCTTCTTCTGCGGCCTTGCCTATCTTGACCTGCGCTTCGCTGACCTGAATTGGCGCGACGGCCGGCCGCAGGCGGCGGCCTGGTGTGCGCGCCTGTCACAGCGGCCGGCCTTCGGCGGCCAGAAACTGGGTTGAGCGGCGGAGCACGATCCCAACTCGGGGAGGCAGAATATGAGCGCCAGTTTCGGGCTTTCAGGCCGTACGGTCATGGTCACCGGCGGCGCCTCCGGCATCGGGCGGGCCTGCGCCATGGCGCTGGCGCGTGAGGGCGCCGCTGTGGCGGTTGCGGACGCCAATGCCGAAGGCGCCGCTGCGGTGGTCCAGGAGATCGAGGCGCTCGGCGCCCGCGCAGTCGCCGTAAGCTTCGACGTGCGCGATCCGGCGGCCACGGATTCGACGATTGCAGCTATCGAGCGCGACCTCGGCCCGCTCGACGGGCTGATCACCGCCGCCGGCATCTCGCGCCCCGCCCCCGCGACCGAACTCCTCACCGAGAGCTGGGAGGCGGTGATCGGCGTCAACCTTTCCGGTACCTTTTATTCTTGCCAGGCGGCGGGTCGGCGCATGGTCGCACGCGGTCGCGGCGCCATCGTCACCATCGGCTCGGTCTCCTCGCTCGGCGGCCAGTCGGGACGGGCTCATTACTGCGCATCGAAGGCGGGCGTGGTCGGCCTCACGCGCGATCTTGCGATCGAATGGGGCTCGCACGGCGTCAGGGTGAACTGCATCGGCCCGAGCGCCACCGACACGCCGATGATCCGCGCCGGCATTCCCGAAAGCTTCGTCTCCGGCGTCATGGAAGACCGCACGCCGCTCGCCCGGCTCGCCCGGCCGGAGGAGATCGCGAATGTCTGCCTGTTCCTGCTCTCGGACCTCGCGAGCTACGTCAACGGCGCCCTGATCATGGCCGATGGCGGCCTCTCAGCCGGTTTCTTCACGCGCAGCCACGGCCGCGATTTCTCCTCCAGGGCCCTGCTCGCGCAAGGCATCTACAGCGAATCAACGGACGCTGACATGACCAAGCTAGCCCTCGTCACCGGTGCCGGACGTGGAATCGGCGCCGCGATTGCCCACAAGCTCGCCATCGACGGCTGGCGCGTCGCCGTCTGCGACCTGACGAAGGAACCGGCCGCAGCGGTGGCCACCTCGCTGCCAGGCGAGGGCCATAGCGCCTGGGCGGTCGACGTCTCCGACGAAAGCTCGGTCGAGACTCTGTTCCAAGCGATCGAGGCCGCTCACGGCCCGGTCACCGCGCTCATCTGCAATGCCGGTATCCTGCTGATGGCGGCGGATGGCGAACGGCCGACGATCTTCGACATGACGCTGGACGATTGGGAACGTACGCATGCGGTCAACACCCGCGGCGTCTTCCTGAGCATCCGCGCCTATGCGCGCCGCCGCCGGGAGCGGCCGGTCGAGGGCGGGCGCATCACCACGACCAGCTCCGTCGCCGCCGAGCTCGGCGGCTATCGCGGCTCGGCGAGCTACATCTCGTCGAAGTCGGCGATCCTTGGCTTCACCAAGGCGATGGCGCGCGAACTCGCGCCGCTCGGTATCACCGTGAACTGCGTCGCGCCGGGGATCATCGATGCACCGATGCTGGCAGCGGCGACGCCGCGCTCGGCCGCGCCGGGCTCGCTGGATATGCTGGCGCAGGCGGTGCCGCTCAGCCGCCTCGGCCAACCGGACGACATTGCCGGGGCTGTAGCTTTCCTGCTCTCTGCGCAGGCATCCTACATCACCGGCGCGACGCTCGACGTGAACGGCGGCTACCGGATGGCTTGATCCAGCCGCCGCTGCTGGGCGCTACATCAGGATGCGCATCAGCTCGTTCTGCGAGGAAATTCCCAGCCGGGCATAGGCGCGCTTGCGATAGGTCAGCACGGTATTGAGGCCGACTCCGAGCTCGAGCGCGATCCCTTCGGAGGTCAGACCGGTCGCGATGAGCGCGCAGACATCGCGCTCGCGCTTCGATAGGCTAGGCGCAACCGCCTCGAGCCGAGCCTGGAGAACTGGCGCGGCGCGGTGCCCGTCCGCGGGCTTCACCGCCTCATAATGGCGCCAGAGGGCCGCCATGAGAAGCGGCGCGCTTTCGACGAGATGCAGGATCTCCTCGTCGCTGAAGCTTTCCTTGCGACGACGGTAGATGCTGAGCCGCATCGTGCCGGCCACCCGCCGCTGGATCAGCGAAAAGCGCTCCGACAACCCGACCGCGACATAGCATTCGCTGCGGTAGGTAGGGCTGGCGATGTCGCTGGCCCGCATGCGGACGCCCCAGCAATCGCGGTCGCAGCCTTCATCGAGCGCGATCGCGTTGGCCGGATCGGCGCGCCAATGGCGGGAGACATAGCGTCGTGCGACCTCGAGCGCGGCCTTGCCCGGTTCCTGCCGGTTCTCGGCGAGGAGCGTATGGACCTCGCCATCGGGCGCGGTCATGAAAGCCGTAACGATCTCGGTGCCGGTGAAGCGACGAGCGATGTCGAACAGGCCGGTCGAAAAATCGGGGCGGCCCACACTCTCGATGACCTGCGGCATGGTCGCCAGAATACTGCCAGGGGCCACAGCCTGTTGGATGGCCAAAAGCTGCATCCCAACCTCCCGCCGGCTCCTCTTTCACCATGGCCGGGGGCCATGCGGCGGGAGCGCTTGAGGCTTGAAGCGATAACAGTATCCAATTTCGCATGCAAACCGGCGTGCAGGCGGAATCATCAAGCATCTCCGTCGCTTCGCCGCTCGACCATCGCCATCATCGATAGGCTAGGCGGCAGCCGGATCGCGACCTATCGCCTATTTTCAGACAGCTGCTCGATAGCGGCTGCAGCGCCGTCCGGCTGACCGCAAACGCCGAGCAAGTTGGCCAAGCCCGCGCCCTGGAACTCTCCGCAAAATTGAAAAGGCCCACATTGCCGGCCTTGACAGGTTAACGATCGGGCATTTAGCTTCCTTCTAAATCGTGTTAGATAGCATTTCTGGGGATGGAGACGGCCTTGGTGAAGCGCGCGCTTCCGCTCAAGCGAACTAATAGCCGCGCCACCAGCGCCGAGGTCGCGAAGCTCGCCGGCGTCTCGCGCACCACTGTCTCCCTCGTTCTCAATGATCGCGGCGGCGAGCTCGGCATCTCGGCCGAGACGCGGGCCCGCGTCGCCGACGCGGCGGCCCGGTTGAGCTATCAGCCGAGCCATGCCGCTCGCTCGCTGCGGCGCTGGCGCACCAACGTCATCGCGCTGCTGCTCTATACGCTCGACAGCTTCTACAATGCCGAGATCATCGGCGCCGCCCATGCGGCTGCCCTCGAGCGCGGCTACTCGCTGAACATCATGTCGGCGAAGTTCGACGAGGTGCAGCGGCGGGCCTATTCGCTGCTCTCGGGCGGCGTCGCCGATGGCGTCATCGTCGCTGCTCCGCCCGCCGATCTCGCCGCCGACCTCAAGAAGCTCGCCGAGAACGGCATGCCGATCGTGGTGATGCAGCACCACAGCCCCGATCCGGCGATCCAGGCGGTACGCGTCGATCTGGAGCGGGGCGGCTATGTCGCGACCCGCCACCTGCTCGCTCTCGGCCATCGCCGCATCGCCCATATCGGCAGCGCCTCGCAGCGCCTGCTGAAGCGCCGCGAGCGCTCGGACGGCTATGCGCGGGCGCTGCAGGAAGCCGGGATCGCCGCCGACCCGCAGCTCGTCGCGATGGCGGAGCCGAGCCTCGCTGGCGGCTTCGCCGCGATGGAAGAGCTGCTGGCGCAGGAGAAGCGTCCAAGCGCCGTCTTCGTCTACAGCGACCAGATGGCAGTCGGAGCGCTGCATGCGCTGCGCAAACGCGGCGTGCGGGTGCCGCAGGAGATGGCGGTCGTCGGCTTCGACGGCATCGCGCTCGGTGGCTTCGTCACGCCGGAACTGACCACGGTCGACTATTCCCGCGCTGATATCGGCCGGCTCGCGGTCGAGGCGGTGATCGGCCGGCTGGAAGGCGAGGCCGAGCCGCCACCGCGCGAGCAGGTGCTGCCGGTGCGTCTGCTTGTGCGCGAATCCTGCGGCGGCATGCGCGCCGCTACCGGCCGGGAAGGAGCCTGAGAAAGCCCACCACCTTCCAACGATAAAAAAGTCCAAGGGAGATCGAAACAATGACGACCATCACCAAGCGCAGCTTCCTCAAGACCGGCCTGTGCGCCGGCATTGGCGCCGGGGCCGGCATGTACTGGGGCGCAGCGAGCGCCCAGAAGGCCGCGTCGCTGAGCATGACCTCCTGGGGGTCGCCCGCCGAGGTCGCCGCTTTCAACGCCCTGATCGAGCAGTACAAGGCCCGCAATCCCAACGTTGCCATCAAGCTCGAGGTCGTCCCGAGCGGCCAGTATTACCAGCAGCTCGACACCCGCTTCGCCGGCAAGCAGGCGCCGGACATCTTCCGCGCCCAGTACCAGCGGATCGGGCGCTACGGGCAGAGCGGCGCGGCGATCGACCTGTCGCAATATCTCGATGCCGGGTTCGGCCAGGACTTCCTGCCCTCGGTCTGGCGTGCCTCGACCTTCAGGGGCAAGCCCCACGCCTTGCCGCATCACACCGACACCTTCGCGCTGTTCTACAACGCCGAGATCTTCGAGAAGCTCGGCATCGAGGCGCCCAGGAGCCTCGACAAGAGCTGGAGCTGGCAGGAGTTCATCAGCGCCGCCAAGCTGGTGAAGGAGAAGGCTGGCCTGAACTACGCCTTCGCGATGAACTGGCAGAACTCCAACGCCTATCGCTGGCTGATGTATCTCTATCAGCATGGCGGCCAGCTGCTCGACAACGAGCTGAAGGGCCCGCAGATCAATACGAAGGAGGCGGCCGAGACCGTCGCCTGGACCCAGAGCTGGTTCACGGATGGGCTCGTTCCGCCCAATACATCGCTGAAGAGTTCCGAGCCGGTGCAGAACCTGTTCGCGACCGGCAAGATCGCCATGCTGCTGCATGGCGACTGGCAGATCCCCTTCATCCAGGACCAGGCCAAGTTCAAATGGGGCGTCACCTATCTGCCGCGCGACGTCGCGATGGCCGCCGATCTCGGCGGCAATGCCCTGGCGGTCTCGCGTGACAGCAAGAGCCCCGACGTCGCGGCCGACTTCGTCAAGTTCATGGTCGAGGAGGAACCGATGCGCGCCTTCGTCACCAAGGCGCAGTTCCTGCCGGTGCGCAAATCGCTGAAGGACAAGGGCCTCGTCTATGACATCCGCAACGAGGAGATGAAGGTCTTCCTCGAGCAGTCGGCGACCGTCCCGGAGCATCTCGTCAGCACCATCGTCATGCCGACCTGGGATCGCTTCAACGCCAAGCTGGCCGACGAGCTCGAGCTTGCCTTCACCTCCGGCCAGTCGCCGGCAGCGACCGTCGCGAACATCGAAAAGCACGTGCGTTCCACGCTGCTGGTCTGATGGCAGCGGTGATGGCCATCGCGGAAAACCTGAGGGGGCCGGCTGTCGGCCGGCCTTCGGCGGCGGATGCGCGGCGCTACTGGCTGCAGGCCAGGCGCAACCAGCTGACGCCCTACCTGTTCATCGCCCCGAACATGGCGCTGTTCTCGGTCTTCGTCTTCTTCCCGCTGCTCTACGCATTCTACATCAGCCTGCGGGAATGGAGCCTGATCGATACGCCGCGCTATATCGGGCTGGAGAACTATGCTCGCCTCGCTCATGACGCGCTGTTCTGGCAGTCGCTGAGCAATACCGCGATCTACTCCTTCGCGACCGTCCCGATGAGCCTCGCCATCGGCCTCGTGCTGGCGATCGCCCTCAACCGCGACCTTCTCGGCCGCACTCTCCTGCGCAGCGTCTTCTTCCTGCCGGTGGTGATCTCCAACGTCGCCACGGCAGTGATCGCGGCCTGGCTCTTCAACGACAATTACGGCGTCATCAACACGCTGCTGCAACAGATCGGCATCGGGCCCGTCGCCTGGCTGTCCTCGCCGCGCTGGGCGCTGTTCTCCCTGATCGTCACCTCGCTCTGGGTCCGCATCGGCTTCTGCATGGTGGTCTATCTCGCCGCGCTGCAGTCGATCTCGCCGACCTATTACGATGCTGCGCAGATGGACGGCGCCAGCCGCTGGCAGCAGTTCCGCTTCGTCACCTGGCCGCTGCTGCGGCCGGCGACCTTCCTGCTGCTGATCCTGGGCGTGATCCACTCCTTCCAGGTCTTCGACCTGATCTACGTCATGACTGGCGGGGGTCCCGGTTTCTCGACGACGATGATCGTCCAGTACATCTACCAGGCCGCCTTCGTCGGTTCGGAGATGGGCTATGCCAGCGCCATGGGCATGGTCCTGTTCGTGATGATCCTGATCTTCACCCTGCTGCAGTGGCGGGGGAACCGCCGGGTCGAGGACGTGGCATGAGGGCGCCGTCATGATCGCGGGAACGAGCCGTAACGCCCTGACCGGGCGTCTCGAAACCACCGGCATCTGGCTGCTCCTCGTCGCGGGCGCCGGGATCATGTTCTTCCCCGTCTACTGGATGTTCGCGACTGCGGTTCGGCCGAAGGACGAGGTCTTCAGTGGCGCCGCCGGCCTGATCCCGTCGAGCTTCGTCTGGCAGAACTTCACGGACGCAATCGGGCGCGTGCCGTTCCTGAGCTGGACGATGAACTCGCTGATCATCACCGTGTTCGCGGTGGTGATCACCGTGACGATCAACCTGCTCTGCGGCTATGCCTTCGCCAAGTTCCGCTTCGCCGGCCGCGACATCCTTTTCCTCGCGGTGCTGTCTGCGCTGATGATCCCGTTCCAGGTCATCATCGTGCCGCTCTTCCTGGTGGTTTCCGAGCTCGGCCTGCTCAGCGACTACTGGGGCGTCATCCTGCCGCGCGCAGCCGAGGCTTTCGGCATCTTCATGGTGCGCCAGTTCATGGTCTCGATCCCCGACGAGCTGCTCGAGGCGGCGCGCATCGACGGCGCCAGCGAACTGAAGATCTTCTTCAAGATCGTCGTGCCGCTCTCGAAGCCGATCATCGCCGTGCTGGTGATCTTCACCTTCATGTGGCGCTGGAACGACTTCGCCCTGCCGCTGGTCGTGATGATGAAGCACGAGATGTACACCGTCCAGCTCGGCCTCAATCTGCTGCGCGGCCAATTCAACACCGAGTGGACGATGATCATGGCGATCGCGCTGCTTTCGCTGGTGCCGATGCTGATCATCTTCACCTTCTTCCAGCGCTATTTCGTCCAGGGCATCTCCGGCTCGGGCCTCAAGTGACCGCCCGCGCATCGGCGCGGGCCAACCAGTATCGACATGTCGAAAGGGAAAGACCGGTGGTCAAGATTGCCATGATGGGCGCGGGCAGCGCTGTCTTCGTCAAAAACCTGCTGACCGACATCCTGAACTTCACCGAGCTCGGGCGCGTCGTGATCTCGCTGCATGACATCGACCCCGAGCGGCTCGAGACCGGTGGGATGATGGCGCGCTGGACCGCCAAGCAGTTCGGCGCCGATGCGGTGGTCGAGGAGCATCTCGACCGAAGGCGGGCGCTCGAAGGCTGCGACTTCGTCATCAACATGGTCCAGATCGGCATGCACGAGGCGACGCTGCTCGACTTCGACATACCCAGGAAATACGGGCTGAAGCAGACGATCGCCGACACGGTCGGCATTGGCGGCATCTTCCGGGGCCTGCGTACCATCCCCTTCATGCTCGATCTCGTCGCCGAGATGCGCGAGCTCTGCCCCGACGCCGTCCTGCTGAACTACACCAATCCGATGAGCATCCTGACCTGGGCGGTCTACAAGGCTTATCCGGAGCAGCGTGTCGTCGGCCTCTGCCACAACGTCCAGCACACGGCGCGCGATCTTGCGAGCTATCTTGGCGTCGAGCAGTCGCGGCTGAGCTATGACTGCGCCGGCATCAACCACATGACCTGGTTCCTCAAGCTCCAGATCGACGGCAAGGACGCCTATCCGGCGCTGCGCAAGGCGATGGCCGACCCGGAGATCTACGCCAGGGACAAGGTCCGCTTTGAGCTGATGCGGACGCTCGGCTGGTTCGTCAGCGAATCCAGCGAGCACAATGCCGAGTACACCCCGTACTTCCTGCGCCGCGACGACCAGATCGCCGAATATGACGTTCCGGTCGACGAGTACGTCCGGCGCAGCGTCCGCAATCTCGGCCGCTATACTGAAACGCGGCGCAAGCTCCTGGCCGGCGAGGACTTCCCGCTGGAGCGCAGCGACGAGTACGGATCGCTGATCATCCGCGCCATGGTGACCGGCGAGCCGACGGTGATCTACGGCAATGTCGAGAACACCAGGCTGATCGACAACCTGCCCGAAGGCTGCTGCGTCGAGGTGCCGGTCATCGTCGATCGCAACGGCCTGCGCCCCTGCCATGCCGGCACGCTGCCGCCGGAGCTCGCGGCGCATTGCGCGCCCCATGTCTTTGTCCAGGACCTGACGGTGCGCGCCGCGCTCGACGGCGACCGCGAGCGCGTCCACCGGGCCGCGGCGCTGGACCGCCATGCGGCGAGCGTGCTGTCATTGCAGGAGACAAGGCGCATGGTCGACGAACTCATCGCCGCTCATGGCGACGCCTTGCCGAAATGGAAGGACGCGGCCTGAGCTTTTGAGGCTGCGTTCGCGGAGAGCCTTGAACCGATGCCGCCGATCCGTCTTGCCATCGTCGGCCTGGGCAAGATCGCCCGCGACCAGCATGTCCCGGCCGTCGCCCTGTGCGCGCCGCCGCAGCTGCGCTGGAGCCAGGCTATGGCGGCGCTCGCTGCCGACGTTAGGTTTCGGCGGCAACAATGGCGGCCAGCGCCGCCGCAATCGCTCAGAGGTGCTTCCTGATACTGACCAGCCGATCGAATTCCTCGCCCGATAGCAAGCCGAGCTCGATCGTGGCCTGGCGCGGTGTCAGGTCGTCCGCGACGGCCTTCGCAGTGATCGTCGCGACGGCATCGTAGCCGAGTACCGGGTTCAGCGCGGTTGCCAGCAGCAGCGAGCGCTCGACATTGGCAGCGAGCTTCGCAGCGTCGACTTCGAGCTCATGTACGAGCCTCGTCGCGAACACGCTTGCGGCGTCGGCCAGCAGCCGGATCGATTGCAGCAGGTTGTAGATCAGGACCGGCTTGGCGACGTTGAGCTCGAAATTGCCGGAGGCGCCGGCCGCCGTGATTGTCGCGTGATTGCCGATGACCTGCCAGCAGGCCTGCAGCAGCGCCTCCGCTATCGTCGGGTTGCGCTTTCCCGGCATGATCGAGGAGGTCAGCCCGTCATCGGGTATGACGAGTTCGCCTAGGCCGCAGCGCGGCCCGGAGCCAAGCCAGCGGATGTCGTTGGCGATCTTGCTCAGCGACACCGCCAGCACGTTGAGCGCACCCGAGACTTCCACCAGCACGTCATGCGCGGCCATGCCCTCGAACTTGCTGGGGTTGGGCGTGAAGGCGATGCCGGCGAGCGCGCTCACCTCCTCGCAGAAGATGAGATCGAAACCCGGCGGCGCATTGAGCCCGGTGCCGACGGCTGTGCCGCCCTGCGGCAGCAGGCTCAGCCGCGGCCATGTCGCCATCACCCGGTCGATGCCGTGGCCGATCTGCCGGGCGAAGGCGTCAAAGCTTTGGCCCATCGTCATCGGCACCGCGTCCATCAGATGCGTCCTGCCGATTTTGACGACTCCGGCGAAGCGCGCGGCGCCGGCCTGCAGTTCATCGCGCAGCAGGGTCAGCGCCGGGATGAGCCTGTCGCGCAGCTCCAGCGCCGTGGCGATGTGCATCACCGTCGGGAAGCTGTCGTTCGAGGATTGCGAGCGGTTGACGTGGTCGTTGGGATGGACCGGCGCGCGCGTGCCGAGACCATGACCGAGCAACTCGTTCGCACGGTTCGCCAGCACCTCGTTGACGTTCATGTTGGTCTGCGTGCCCGAGCCGGTCTGCCAGATCGTCAGCGGAAAGTGGCAGTCGAGTTCGCCGGCTCTCAATTCCTCCGCTGCCGTTTCGACGATCTCGGCGATCCCGGCCGGCAATGCGCCGAGGCGGCGATTGGCGCGGGCGGCGGCCAGTTTCTGAAGGCCGAAGACGTGGATCAGGCAGGCCGGAAAGCGCTCCTCGCCAATAGCGAAGACCGCGAGAGCGCGCTGCGTCTGCGCGCCCCAGTACCGGTCGGCCGGAATCTCGACCGGACCGAAGGCATCGTGCTCGGTGCGGGACTGCATCGTAGCTTGCCCTCTCACAGTCATCAGAACGCCTGTGGGCAGAGCTCGGCGAGGAATGGCCGCAACTCCAGCTTCTGTTCCAGGCCGAAGCCGGGCGCGTCGGCGGCACGAACCTCGCCCGCGCCGAGCATGCAGACCGCCGGATAGCCACCGAAAGGCTGGAAGACGCCCGGATAGCATTCGCAGCCACCGAGCCCGAGGCCGAGCACGATATGCAGATTGATCAGGTGCCCGCCATGCGGGACGGCCTGTCTCCGGTCGAAGCCATGCTGCTCCATCAGCGCGATCATGCGGACGAATTCGCCCAGCCCGTAGCTTAGGCCGGCATCCATTTGGAACAGGTCCAGCCCGGGACGCATTCCGCCGAAGAGGAGAAGATTCCTGGAGTCGGCAGCCGAGAACAGGTTCTCACCCGTCGCGATCGCGCCTTCATAACGCTCGGCGAGGCGGCGGTTGAGGTCGAAATCGAGAGGGTCGCCGATTTCCTCGTACCAGCGCAGGCGGTAGGGCGCGATCGCTTGCGCATAGGCCAGCGCGGTGTCGAGGTCGAAGCGGCCATTGGCGTCAACCGCCAGCGCTCCGCCGTCGCCGGCGAGCGCCAGCGCCGCCTCGATACGCGCCAGATCCTGCGCCAGCGGCGCGCCGCCGATCTTCATCTTGAAGGCGGTGAAGCCGAGATCGCGATAGGCGGCGAATTCGTTGCGCAACCCGTTCGCGCTGTCGCCAGGGTAATAGTAGCCGCCGGCGGCATAGGCGTGGACGGTCGCTGCCGGCGCCGAGCGGCCGAAGGCGCGCGCGATCGTCTGGCAGGCGGGCTCGCCGGCGAGCTTGGCGTTGAGATCCCAGATCGCGAGCTCGAGCGCGGCGACCGCACCAGCCCGGTCGCCGTGACCACCGGGCTTCTCGTTGCGCATCGCGACCGCCGCGATCTTGGCCGGATCGAAGCGGCGACCTTCCGCATCGAGCAGGTCGCTTGCCGCGGCCACCCTGAGCCTTGGGATCACGCGCTCGCGCAGGATTCCGGTCTGCGCGAAGCGCCCGATCGAGTTGAAGGCGAAGCCGACGACCGGGCGGCCGGCACGGATCACGTCCGAGACGACCGCGATCAGGGAGACGTCGTGCTCGGCGAAGCTGACCACAGCATTGGCGACATCGCCTTGCAGGCGCACGGCGATGTCGCGGATGTCGACGATTTTCATGGCCGAAAATGGAGCTGCGATGTCACTGGCCGGTGACGCCGGCCTTCTTGATGACCGGGCCCCATTTGTCGAGCTCGGCCTGGAGGTGCTTGCGCAGTGCTTCCGGCGTCGCCCGCTCGGCGGAGACAGCCTCCGCGCCGAGCTTGGCGAAGTTGTCCCGCACCGCCCTGTCCTTCAGCGCGACGTCGAGCGCGGCGACAAGTTTGTCGACCACCGGCTTGGGCGTGCCCTTTGGCGCGAACAATCCATACCAGATGGTGAGATCGAAGCCAGGAAGCCCGGCTTTGTCGGCAGTGGGCAGGTTCGGCAACGCCTTGGCCGGCTCCTTGCTGGTCACGGCATAGGCCTTGATCGTGCCGCCCTCGACATTGGGGACGACGTTGACGATCTGGTCGCAGATGAAGTCGACCTGGCCGCCGATCAGGTCGTTCATCGCCGGACCGCTGCCGCGATAGGCCACCTGGGTCAGCTTGACGGCCGCCGCCTCGGCGAAGAGCAGCCCGCACAGATGCGAAGCGGAGCCGACTCCGGCATGGGCATAGGTCGCCTTCTCGGCGTTCTGCTTCACATAGGCGATCAACTCGGCGAAGCTCTTCGGCGCCAGATCCTTGCGGGCGACGAACACCGACGGCAGATCGGCAACCAGACCGACCGGCTCGAAATCCTTCATCACGTCATATTTGAGGTTTGGATAGAGGAACGGGTTCGTGGCCTGGCTGACATGGATCAACAGCAGCGTGTGCCCGTCGGGCGGGGCCGAGGAGACGCGTGCGCTGCCGATCGTGCCGCCCGCACCGGCGAGGTTCTCGACGATGACCTGCTGCTTGAGGTGGCCGCTCATCGACTGAGCCAAGATGCGGGTCAGGGTGTCGCCGGGTCCGCCAGCCGCATAGGGCATCACCATCGAGATCGGCTTGCTCGGAAAATCCTGGGCGGACAAGCTTGCCGGGCCGGCGAGAGCCAGGCCGGCGGCCAGCCCCAGTATGACAGCTTTCATGGTCGTTCTTCCCTTTGAATTGTGACGGGCGGGACGCTCTTGCGGCGTCTTTCAGAGCGATTGGAGCAAGGTGGTCAGGCGGCGCGGCCTGTCGCGACCGAAGTCGCGCCGAGCACGCGATCGACCATCTCCCCGGCGAGGCCGAGATAATTGGCCGGATTGCAGCAGCGCTCGATTGCCTCACGGCTGCCGAGCGCGGCGACGACCTCGGGCATGCCGGCCAGGATGTCGGCGAGGCGGCCGCCTTCCTCGATCGCCTGGCGGCAGGCGCCGTAGACGACGTCATGGGCATGCTGCCGGCCGAGTTTCGGCGCCGCCGCCATCATCACCGCCTCGGCGACGATCAGGCCGCCGGTGAGATCGAGATTGGCGCGCATGCGCTTCTCGTGAACGACGAGGCCGCCGAGCATGAAATTCGCGTTGGTCAGCGCCGAGGCGGTGAGCAGGAAGCTCTCCGGCAGCGCCACCCATTCGAGATGCCAGGGGCCGGTCGCGCGCTCGAAATCGTGGATCATGCCGTCGAGCATGGTCGCAACGTGCTGGCGCACGGCCTTGGCAGCGGCGAGGATGAGCTCGCTCGAGATCGGATTGCGCTTCTGCGGCATGGTCGACGAGGCACCGCGCCCCGGGACGAAGGGCTCCGAGACCTCGCCGAACTCGGTCGCCATCATCAGCATCACGTCGGTCGCGATCTTGGCGAGCGACCCGGTGATCAGGCCGAGCAGCGCGACGGTCTCAGCGAGGCCGTCGCGTGCGACGTGCCAGGTGATCGCGGGCTGGCCCAGATCGAGTTCCTCGCAGAACAGCCGTTGCATCTCGAGGCCGCCCGCGCCCACTGAGGCAAGCGTGCCTGCCGCGCCGGAGAACTGGCCGACCAGCACGCGCGGCTTCAGTTGTGTCAGCCGCTCGCGATGTCGCCCGATCCCGGCGAGCCAGATCGCGGCCTTGTAGCCGAAGGTGATCGGCAAGGCCTGCTGCAGGTGGGTGCGGCCGGCCATCGGCGTGTCGCGGTGCTTCGCTGCGAGGCCGGCCAGGATCGTCGCGAGCGTCGCAAGATCGCGCTCAACGAGATCGAGCGCCGCCCGGATCTGCAGGACGTTGGCGGTATCCATGATGTCCTGCGTAGTCGCGCCCCAGTGGACGAAGCCACCGGCCGCGCCGGCCGCTTTGGACAGCTGATGGACGAGGGGCAGGATCGGATATCCGACGATCTCGGTTTCGGAGCGCAAGCGGTCGAAGTCGACGACGAGATTCCGTCCGGCATCGTCAATCGCGGCGGCGGCTTCGCTGGGAATCGCGCCGCAGCGCGCCTGGGCGCGGGCAAGTGCCCGCTCAGCCTCGACATAGCGGCTGACCAGGCCCTCGTCCGAGAACACCGCCCGCATTTGCGCAGTGCCGAACATGTCGCGGAACAGCCGCGAGTCGAAAACGGTGCTGGTCACCTGGCGTCTTCCCTAGAGTTTCTATGTTCGTACTTTTATAAATGTTCGAACATATATCGAATGTCAAGCCACCCCGACCGGTCAACCGGGGCCGGCGTTCTCACATCCGGGGAAATCGCGCGCCGGCTTCAGCCCTCGGCGCTGTCCGAGCGTCGCCTGAGGCGCATCTCGTAGACGAAGCGATCACTGGGGTGGAGGCTAAAGGTTGTGATGAAGGCGATGCCCGTGACATCGACATAGCGCCGTGTGATCTCGAGCGCGGGGTCGCCGGGCGCGGCCGCGAGAGCTGTGGCAACAGCCTCCGTCAGCCCAGCGGCGCGGATCGTTTGCCGGATTTCGCTGACACGCCGCCCATGCCGCTCTTCGATCAGGGCCGAGACGGTATGCCGATAACCGGGGAGATCCCGACGCATCAACTCGGCATAGTCTCCGTCGATATAGAGATCAGTCCAGCAGATCGGCGCGGCAGTTTCGTCATCGGTGCTGACGCGGATGGCCGAGACATGCAGCCAGCGCCGTCCCGGGCGACACTGCAGTCGCTGCGCGAGGGCATCGTCGGCGACGACATCCGCCATCGCCAACACGCGGCGCTCGGTTGCATCGGCATATTGCACGAGATCATCGAATGTCCGCAGCGACTGATTGTAAGCCGCGCTCGAAACCGCAGGCCGCGATGTCTCGACCCGCGTCCCGGCCCCTCTGCGCCGGCTGATCACGCCGAGGTTCTGCAACTGGAGCAGCGCCGCCCGTACTGTGGAGCGACTGACATCGTGCAGTTCGGCGAGTTCGTGCTCGGAGGGCAGCAGATCGCCGACTGCATGCTTTCCCCCGGCGATCTCCTCCAACAAGGTGGCGGCAAGAATTAAGTATCGTGGGCTCAAGGCAAAGATCCAGCTCCGGTGCATTGTGCGGCGGGAACTAGGTCTCCTTCAAAATCGGCGCATGCGCTAGCCCGTCGTCCGATCGGTTGTGCGGGTCCGCTCCGCTGGGATTGAGCAGCGTCCGCTTGGTGTCTGCATCGCGCAGGCACCAAGCTTCGAGCTCCCGGATTTTCGCTCCCTTGACGTCGAGAGCCGTGAGGTCGATAGGCGGAAGGTCGTCCCACAGCGCGGCGGTGGCGCCAATAGCTTTGCGCGCAGCTCGACCGGCCTTGGCTGCTGGCTCGGATTGTCGCGGTAGCGCGCCGCCCCGCGACCATAAACGCTGCGGGCGAACTCATGACGTCCGCGCCTAAGCTCTCTGGAAAATCAACCCTTTAGAGGATCGATGGCGGACAGGGAGGGATTTGAACCCCCGATACCCTTGCGGGTATGCCGCATTTCGAGTGCGGTGCATTCAACCTCTCTGCCACCTGTCCGCGGTCGCTCTGGTCGAAGCGGGCTGGTTACTACACAACGCGTCCCCTCCGCACAAGCCTTTCCGATGCGATGCGGCAACGAGCCTGTCACGGCCCTGAAATCATTCGCATCCATGCTGCTTTTCCTTGACGGCCAGCCCGTGCGCGACTAGGAAGCCGCGTCCGGCGTGGGGAAACCCGCGCCTGATCTCTTTTGGCTATCGCCGACGGCGCCGCTTCGATGCGGCAGGCTCAGCGAGCTTCAAGAGCGAACCCGACCACGCAACCGACTGCCAAAAAGCCGTCCCGCGTGCGCCCCTTTAAGGGCTCATGACAGGGCGGGGCTCAACATGGAGAACACTAAGATGTTCGCAGTCATCAAGACCGGCGGCAAGCAGTTCCGCGTCGCCGCCAATGACCGCATTACGATCGCCAAGCTCGAGGGCAACCCGGGCGACACCGTCGCTTTCGGCTCCGTGCTGATGCTGACCGACGGTGACAAGTCGACGGTTGGCGCGCCGTTCCTCGGCGACATCACCGTCGCCGGCGAGATCGTCGAGCAGACCCGCGGCGAGAAGGTCATCGCCTTCAAGAAGCGCCGCCGCCAGAATTCGAAGCGCAAGCGCGGTTTCCGCGCCGAGCTGACCGTTGTGCGCATCACCGACATCCTCACCGGCGGCAAGAAGCCGGAGATGAAGAAGGGCGAAGTTGCCCCGGTCGCGCTCAAGGCCGGCAGCGAAGCCGTCAAGGGCAAGGCCGCGGCCAAGCCTGCCAAGGCCAAGGCGGAAGCCAAGGCCGAGGGCCTCGACGCCTCCAACCTCTCGCTGATCTCGGGCGTCGGCCCGACCATCGAGAAGAAGCTGCGCGCCGCCGGCATCACCTCCTGGAACGACATCGCCGCCTGGACCGAGGCCGACGTCGCCAAGTGGGACGAGGAGCTGAAGCTTCGTGGCCGCGCCACTCGCGAGGAGTGGGTCGAGCAGGCCAAGGAGCTGCTCGCCGGCAAGCCGCCGCGTGCTAAGGTCGACCAGGCCGAGCAGGCGTCCGGTGAGGACTACTGACCGGCGCTGACAGGCTCCGCGCAGCTTTCACGCCCGGTCGGGGTGGCTTTCGCCGCCGATTCGGGTTACATGGACTGAAGAGTTTTTGAGGTAGGGCGTTATGGCTCACAAAAAGGCAGGCGGCTCGTCGCGCAATGGTCGCGACTCCGAAAGCAAGCGTCTCGGCGTAAAGCGTTTCGGCGACCAGGCGGTCGTGGCCGGCAACATCATTATTCGTCAACGCGGCACCAAATGGCACGCCGGCGTGAACGTCGGCATGGGCAAAGACCATACGCTCTTTGCCACGTCGAACGGTCGCGTCCGATTCACGACGAAGCTCGGCCGAGCTTTCGTGAACGTAGTCCCGGCCCAAGAGGCCGCAGAGTAAACGGCGGATAGGGAATGTTCTCGATCCGCCGGTTCCATCGAACCGGACGGATCAAGGGAATAAGAACCCCACGCGGGTTTCCCGAAGGTCAAACGAGGGGGAGATGGGACCAAAGCCCATCTCCCCCTTTCGTTTGCGCCGACGGAGAAACCTGATGTTCCCCGAATTGACGAGAGACGACGTCTTCCGGCTCGAGACCCGGCGGCTGTGGCTGCGCTGGCCGCGGATCGCCGACGCCACCGCCATCCTGCGCCTCGCCGGCGAGAAGGCTGTCGCCGAGATGACCGCCTCGATCCCGCACCCTTATCCGACGCAGGCGGCCGATCCCTTCGTCTTCGCCACTCGCAAGGGCAATGCGCTCGGCGAGCATCTCGTGCTGGCGATCACCCCGCGCGAGAAGCCGAACGAGCTGATCGGCATGATCGGCGCGCACAAGCAGGCGACCGGGCGGCCCTTCATCGGCTACTGGCTCGGCACGCCCTACTGGAACAGGGGCTATGCCACCGAAGCGGTGCAGGCGCTGATCGACACCATGTTCTCGCTGGTCGAGATCGACGCGATCGAGGCCGATACCCGCGTCATCAACCCGGCCTCGCGCCGGGTGCTGGAGAAGAGCGGCTTTCGGCAGGAGGGCTCCTTCCTCAAGTCGCTGCCGGCGCGCGGAGGCCTCTTCCCCTGCGAGCAGTTCCGGCTCGACCGCTCGACCTGGGCGGCGCTGAAGAGCTGGAGCGCCTCCGGCTGGGCGCCGCTGCCTGCCGCCGAACAGCAGCAGCAGGCGGACAGCTTCAGCGAGGAGCCATGCCTCGCCTGAAGAGGGCGGTCCCGTTTATCGACGGGACCGTCACCGCATCAGCCCGGCCGAGCGCAGCGCATCCTCGATGATCTTGCGCACGCCGGCCGTGGCTGCCTGATTCGAGCCGGCCGGACCGGTATGCCGCGGCGGTTCGCCGGGAACTGCCGTTGTCGCGGCCGGTGTGGTTGCAGGCTTTTGGGCTAGCGGCGCAGCGACCGCGGAATGCGACGCCGTTTCGACTACCTCCGGCGAAAGGTCCCAGAATCGGGCAATCCGGCGCGTCGAGGAAATCCCGGCGGCCAGGATGAACGGGCCGCCCCGGCCGATACCGTCGCCGGCGATCGGCGTGCCATGCCCCATTCCGGCAATGCTGTACTCCTCGATCAGCTCGCGGCCCTCAGCGTCACGCCAGACGCGGCGCCGATGGCCATCCACCGATTCGCTCGCCAAGGGCTCGGCAGGCAGGCCGTGGACGCCGCGCCATTGCGCGATGAGCGCTGCGGCATTGGCAGGGGCGACGGTGCGGTCGGCGCTGCCCTGCCAGATCGAAATCCTCGGCCATTGTCCGTCGTGCCGGGAGGCGGAGCGCACCAGATCCTGCAGCTTTTGCTCGCCGGGCAAGCCGTGGGCGCGCATGCGGTCGAAGGCCTCGGGAATGGTCGTCGCGACCCCGTAGGGCAGACCGGCGATGATCGCGCCACCGGCGAAGAGCTCGGGATAGGTTGCGAGCATAACGCCGGCCATGGCGCCACCAGCCGACAATCCAGTGATGAAGACGCGGCTCCGATCGAGACCATGGCGCACGATCATGGCCTCGATCATCTGGCTGATAGACAGCGCCTCGCCCTTGCCGCGATGGATATCGCCCGGCTCAAACCAGTTGAAGCAGAGATTGGCGTTGTTGGCGCGCTGCTGCTCGGGAAGCAGCAGGGCAAAGCCGTCGCGCTCGGCGAGGGTCGACCAGCCGGTGCCGAGATCGTAGCCGGACGCAGTCTGGGTGCAGCCATGGAGCACCACCACGAGCGGCGCACCGGCCGGAAGCTCGCGCGGGAGATAGGTCCGGGCGAGCAGCGCGCCGGGATTGCTGCCGAAATCCGGCAAGGTGCCGAGGCGGCCGGACACATCGACGCCCGCCCCGGTCCCCAGCTGGGTGCGATAGGCTGATAGGCGGGCGATCGTGTCGGAGAGCTTTCGCATCGTGATGGCCCTTGTATCGTCAGCTGCCGGAGTGGCGCTGGCGGGTGACAACGTCCGAAATGGGCATTCGTTGCTGCACTGCAACATAATTCTGCGTAAAGTGCGACGCCGCCGGCCCGGAGAAGCGTCGCGACGCATTGCTCTCCTGCGCTCATGCGACTACCTACTCCTCCATGAAATTCCTCGACCAAGCCAAGATCTATGTGAAGGCCGGTGACGGCGGCGCCGGCTGCGTCTCGTTCCGACGCGAAAAATTCATCGAGTTCGGCGGCCCTAATGGCGGCGATGGCGGGCGCGGCGGCGACGTCGTGGTCGAATGCGTGCAGGGGCTCAACACCCTCATCGACTTCCGCTTCCAGCAGCACTTCAAGGCCCGGATCGGCGAGCACGGCATGGGCAAGGACCGGCACGGTGCCAATGGCACCGCGATCGTGCTCAAGGTGCCGCCGGGAACCGAAGTGCTCGACGAGGACGGCGAGACCCTGATCGCCGACCTGACCGAGCCCGGCCAGCGCTTCGTCCTGTGCAAGGGCGGCAATGGCGGCTTCGGCAACGCCTATTTCAAGACCGCGACCAATCAGGCACCGCGCCATGCCAATCCCGGCCTGCCGGGCGAGGAGCGCTGGGTCTGGCTGCGCCTCAAGCTGATTGCCGATGCCGGCCTCGTTGGCCTGCCCAATGCCGGCAAGTCGACCTTCCTCGCCACCGTCACCGCGGCAAAACCCAAGATCGCCGACTATCCCTTCACTACACTGCATCCCGGCCTCGGCGTCGTTCGCGTTGATGCACGCGAGATGGTGCTCGCCGATATTCCCGGGCTGATCGAAGGCGCGCATGAGGGCCATGGCCTCGGCGATCGCTTCCTCGGCCATATCGAGCGCTGCCGCGTGCTGCTGCATCTCGTCGAGGGCACGACCGAGCATGCCGGCAAGGCCTACAAGACGGTGCGCAAGGAACTCGCCGCCTATGGTGCCGATCTCGATGAGAAGCCCGAGATCGTCGCGCTCTCCAAGGTCGATGCGCTGACACCGGAGGTGCGCAAGGAGCAGCTCGCCCGCCTGAAGCGCGCCGCCGGACGCACCCCGATCGCGCTCTCGGCCGCTTCGGGCGAGGGCGTCGAGGCCGCGCTGCGCGCCGTCTTCGCCGTGGTCGAGGAAGCCCGTGCACAAGAAGTGCAGGATGACGCCCCGGCACAGGAAACCGGCTGGCATCCTTGATGCCCATTCACAACTCCGGCTTGCGCAACGATCGATCCTGGTCTTGAACTCGGTTCATCGCCGCTATCGGACACGCCCTGCCATGAGCCGACTGACCATCCTCGCCCTCTCTATGTCCGTCCTGGCGGCCGGCGCTGCGTTAGCCCAGGCACCGGCGCAGCGCCCTGCCCCGCAACGGCCAGCCCAGGCGCAGACGGCGCCCGCGCCCGGCGCAGTCTCCCAACCCGACAACACCACCGCGACCTATGGCGACTGGGTGATGCGCTGCCAGGCGAGCGTCGCCGCCCGTGTCTGCGAGATCGTCCAGACCCTGGAGCAGCAGGGCCAGCGTGGCCCGATCGCCCTGGTCGCGATCGGCCGGCCGGTCAAGGACGAGCCGATCAAGCTGGTGATCCAGGTTCCGCCCAACCTTGCGCTCGGCGACAAGGCGAGCGTGCGCGTCACCGTCGCCGACAAGGATGAGGCGCTGGCCGTCTTCCAGCGCTGCCTGCCCGGCGGCTGCTTCGCCGAAGCCAGTCTGAGCGACGCGGACTTCAAGCGCTGGCGCGGCTTCAGCGAAGCCGGCCAGATGCGCTATCTCGATGCAGGCAAGCGCGAGGTCGCGCTGCCGCTTTCCTTCCGCGGCTTCCCCGCCGCCGCCGAGGCGTTGCAGCGCGAGCCCTGACAAACCTCAGTGCGCCCCTGATGGCCGCGCATCACGCAGCGTGGTCAGCGCCACCGCGATACAGAAGACCATGCCGGCGATCGCGATCAGCGCGACCGCATGGAAGCCGGTCATGAAGGCCTCGCGCGCCGCCTCAAGCAGATGCGCCGACTGGTCGGGAGCGAGCCGCTCCGCCGCTGCGAGCGCCCCGCCGAGCGTGGAGCGCGCCGGCGCCAGCGTCGCGCCGTCCACACCTGCGACCGAGAGGTCAGCCATGCCCTGGCGATAGAGCGCCGTGCCGAGGCTGCCGAAGACCGCGATCCCCAGCGCACCGCCGAGCTCGATGCTGGTCTCGGACATGGCGGAAGCCGCGCCCGCTCGCTCCTGCGGCGCCGAGCCGACAACGATCCCGGTCGTCAGCGCGATCACCGGCGTGAAGCCGATCGAGAACATCACCGAGGCAGAGACGATCTGGACGAGGTTCGGCGCTAAGGCCAGCCAGACAAAGCCGAGCGCCGACAGGATCATGCCGCCAGCCATCAGCGTCGCCGGCTTGAAGCGCACGGACAGCGGTGTGACAGCGAAGGACGCGAGCGTGAAGGCGATCGCCGACGGCAGCGACCAGATGCCCGCCTCGAGCGGCGTCAACCCGGCCACCAGTTGCAGGTACTGCGCCACAAAAATGAAGCTGCCGAACATCACCATGATACCGGCGAGATTGATCGCCAGCGCCGCGCGGAAGGCCGGAATCCCGAACAAAGTGAGGTCGACCATCGGGTCGGCGAGGCGCTGCTGCCGGCGCGCGAACACCACGCCGAACAAGAGCCCGGCGATGATGCAGGCGGCCGCATAGATCGAAAGTCCGAACTCGGCCCAGTGCTTGACCCCGTAGATCACCGGCAGGATCGCCGCCAGCGAAAGCAGAGCGCTGGGAAGGTCGAGTTTGCCGGCCTGCGGCGCCTTGTATTCCGGCAGCAGAATCGGCCCGATCACGAGCAGGATCAGCATCGGAGGCACCGCGATCAGAAAGACCGAGCCCCACCAGAAATACTCGATCAGCGCACCGCCCACCAAGGGGCCGATCACGGCGCCGGCCGAGAAGCTCGCGATCCACATCGAAATGGCGAAGGTACGCTCGGTCTCGTCCTCGAACATTACCGCGATCAGCGAGAGCGTCGAGGGCGCCAATGTCGCCCCGGCGATGCCGAGCAGTGCCCGCGTCACGATCAGCATCTCGGTGCTGGTCGAGAAGGCGGCAACGGTCGAGGCGACACCGAAGGCGGCCGCGCCAATCAGCAAGAGCTTGCGCCGGCCGATCCGGTCGCCGAGCGTGCCCATCGTCATCAGGAAGCCCGCGACCATGAAGCCGTAGATGTCGATGATCCAAAGCAACTGCCCGGCCGATGGCTTGAGCTCGCGCATCAGGGTCGGCACGGCGAGGTTCAAGACCGTCAGGTCCATCGAATAGATCATGCAAGGGAAAGCGATGGCGATCAGGCCCAGCCATTCACGGCGGGTGGCCTTGCGCGCCGGCATGGCGGTAGTCGAAGTCGTCACGACGAAGTCTCTTTCAATTTTTAAACCGGCACACTGACAGCCGAATGTGGCAGGTCCTGTCAGCAGTTGCCTGCCGAGACCGCATACCCGTCATGCTTGTATCGGCGCCGACGCTCCGCCTCAGCCCTGCGTGGCCCGTGCGCGTCGGAGCAGCACCGTTTCATGCCCCGAGAAGCTGACGATGCGCTCGTCACGGAACTCGAAGCGCCGGGCGAGCCGCAGGGACGGCTGGTTTCCCGGCGCGATCAGGCAAACCGCGCCCTCGTGCTCGCTCTGCCGATCGAGCCAGGCGAGCGCGGCGGTGAGTGCCTCGCTCGCGAAGCCCCGGCCGTGCGCCCAGCTCGCGAGCACCCAGCCGGCCTCGGGAATACCACGGATCGGTGGCTCGATCGCCCGATGGAAGTCGGCGAAGCCGAGATCGCCGACGAAGCGACCGCTCGTCTTCTCGGTCAACGCCCAATAGCCATAGCCGAGCAGCGGCCAGAGCCCGCGATAGCGCAGCAGCCGCATCCACGCCTCCTGCGGCGTCGAGGGCTGGCCGATATGATGCACCACCGCCGCATCGCCCCACATCTGGCAAAGCGGCTCGAAATGCTCGACGCCGTGCAAATCGAGGACGAGGCGTTCGGTCTCCAGGCGAATGGCTCTAGCCCTCCGCGAATTGTAGCCGGTAGAGCCGCGCATAGGCACCGTCGCGCGCGATCAGCCCGTCATGATCGCCGGTCTCGATCACCCTGCCCTCGTCGAGCACGACGATCTGGTCGGCCTCGCGCACGGTCGAGAGCCGATGCGCGATAACAAGCGTCGTCCGGCCCTTCATCAGCTCAGCCAGCGCCTCCTGCACCAGCCGCTCTGACTGGGTGTCGAGCGCTGAAGTCGCCTCGTCGAGCAGCAGGATCGGCGCGTCCTTCAGGATGGCACGGGCAATCGCAAGGCGCTGGCGCTCGCCACCGGACAGGCGCGAGCCGCGTTCGCCGACCCGTGTCTCGTAGCCATCGGGCATCGCCATGATGAAATCATGCGCCGCCGCTCCCTTGGCAGCAGCGACGATGTCCGCCTCGCTGGCGCCCGGGCGGCCGAAGCCGATATTGGCGCGCACCGTGTCATCGAACAGCACCACATCCTGGCTGACCACGCCGATCTGGCTGCGCAGGCTGTGCAGGGTTACTTCGCGGGTATCCTGCCCGTCGATCTCGACCTTGCCCTCGGTCGGATCGTAGAGCCGCGGCACCAGCGCCAGCATGGTCGATTTGCCCGAGCCGGAGCGGCCGACCAGAGCGGTGGTCTTGCCGGCCTCGGCGACGAGGTCGATGCCTTCGAGGCCGCGCTGGTCGTCGCGATAGCGGAACCGCAGGTCGCGGAAGGCGACCTCGCCGCCAGTGACCACCAAAGGCTTGGCATCCGGGCGCTCGGTGATCAGCGATTTCTCATCGATCAGCGCGTAGTAGCGCTTCAGCGAGGCGCCGGCCTCCTGCACGATGGCGTTGAGATTGCCGAGCGAGCGCATCGGCTGTGCTGCGAGCAAGAGCGCCGAAACATAGCCGGTGAAATCGCCAACGGTGGAGCTGCCCGAGGTGATGCGGACACCGATCGCAGCGAGCACGCCGGCGACCGCGATGCCGCCGGCGACCTCGAGCAGCGGGTCGAGCCGGCCGCGCGCATTGGCCGCCTTCATCTTCAGCGCCCGGATCGTCTCGAAGGCGCTAGCGGCGCGCTGCTTCAGATAAGGCTCGAGCGAATCGGTCTTGGCGACGCGCGCGCCCTGCAGGCTCTCGGTGACCAGGCTCGCCATGATGCCGGTCTGCTCCTGCTGCGAGGCCGCCATCCGGCGCAGCTTCTTGCCGATCCGGCCGATCGGCCTGGCGACGATCGGCGCGATCAGGAGCACCACGGCCGTCATCTTCCAGTCGATCCAGAGCATGGCGCCGACCAGCGCGATTGCCGTCATCACGTCGCGGATCGCGATATTGACCAGCCGCGTCAGCGCCTCCTTGACGAAGGTGAAGTCGGTGGTGAAGCGCTGGGTCAGCGAAGCCGGGTTCTCCCGCTGCAGCTGCGCGAGGTCGGCGTCGATCAGGTGATCGTAGAGCGCGCTCTGCATGTCGGCCTCGATCCGGCTGACGACGCTGTTGGTCATCACCGTCTGGGTCAGCAGCGAGAAGCCCTTGATCGCGGTGACGATCACCACGACGACGGCGACGGCATTGACGACGCCGATCTCGATATTGATCGATTTCGACACCAGCCGCTCCATGCGGCGCACGAAGCCGGTCGCCTCGGCCCCGATCGGGTCGGCGAAGGCGTCGAAAGCCGCCTTGATCAGCAGCGGATAGAAGCTCGTCGTCGCCGCGATGACCACGACGAGGGCGAGGATGGTGAGCATTTGCGGCAGGTATTGCCGCCCGCGCTCACGCCAGACTCGGACGAAGAGCGCAAGGGTATCGTCGGTGACGCGGCCGATCTTCATGGGGCGCGGCCTAACATGGCGGCCATGCGAGCGCCACTACCGGTCTTGCTCCGGACAAGAACCTGACGTCCCATGGCCATGAGATTGATTCACCAGATATGAGCGCCCATGCCCCTTACCCCGCCGGCTCGGCCCGGACAGTCCTTCGCCGAGATCGACACCCCTGCCCTGATCATCGATCTCGACGCCTTCGAGCGGAATCTCGTCACAATGGCGGCTTTCGCCGAGGCGAGCGGCGTGCGCCTGCGCCCGCATGCCAAGACACATAAGAGCCCCGAGATCGCGATGCGCCAGATCGCCCATGGCGCGGTCGGGCAGTGCTGCCAGAAAGTTGGGGAAGCGGAGGTCTTGGTCGCCGGCGGTGTCACCGACGTGCTCGTCACCAACGAGATCGCCGGCGCCGCCAAGCTCGACAGGCTGGCGAAACTCGCCCGCGATGCCCGTATCGGACTCTGTGTCGACCATATCGACGGCGTGCGCGAGGCCGCCGAGGCCGCGGCGCGCAACGATGTCGTGCTCGACGTGCTGGTCGAGCTCGACATCGGTGGACGCCGCTGCGGCGTCGCACCCGGCGAGGCGGCGGTCCGGCTTGCCGAGGCGGTGGCGCGCAGCAACACGCTGCGCTTCCGCGGCGTGCAGGCCTATCACGGCTCCGCCCAGCACATGCGTTCCATCGACGAGCGAAGCGAAGCCATCGAGCGCGCCGGTCTGCTCGCCCGCAATGCGATCGAACGCCTCGCCCAGGCCGGCCTCGCCTGCGAGACCGTCGGCGGCGCCGGCACCGGCACTTTCGAGCTGGAGAGCCGCTCCGGCATCTGGAACGAGCTGCAATGCGGCTCCTACATCTTCATGGATGCCGACTATGCCAGGAACCGCATGGCCGACGGCACGCCCTTCCACACCTTCCAGCATGCGCTGTTCGTGCTCGCCGGGGTGATGAGCAAGCCGGTGCCGGACCGCGCCATCGTCGATGCCGGCCACAAGGCGGCGGCGGTCGATTCGGGCATGCCGGTGCCGTGGCAGCGCGACGGTGTGATCTACACCAAGCCCTCCGACGAGCACGGCATCCTGACCGGCGACCCCGTCGCCGTACCCCATCGCGGCGACCGTGTCCTGCTCGTGCCCAGCCATTGCGACCCGACCGTCAACCTGCACGACTGGTATGTCTGCGTGCGCGGGCTCTCAGGGCCGGATGCGCATGTCGAGGCGGTCTGGCCGGTCGCCGGGCGCGGCGCCCTCAACTGATCCGAGGGGCATGATGCTCGCCGAGCTGGCGCTGCGGGCCCTGACGCCATCAGCGCCGCTGGCGCGCCGGTTCGGCCTGCTGAAGGAAGGCGTCGCGCTCTGGTCGCGCGGCTGGCGCCAGCGCAAGGCCTGGGAGCCACATCAGGCCCGCTGCCGTGCCATCATCGCCGAGGTCGCGGCAGGGCTGCCGCGGCGGCGCAAAGTCGTCGTGCTCGGCTCAGGTCCCGCTCGCGACATACCGCTGGAGGCGCTTTGCGAAAGCTTCGACGAGGTCGTACTCGTCGACATCGTCCATCTGCCGCTATTGCGCCTGAAACTCTGGCGGCAGCCCAAGGTCAGCCTCCTCAGCCGCGATCTCACCGGCGCGATGGCCTGGCTCTCCAGCGAGGCGGACGGACGGCAGGACCCGCTCGCCGATCTAGTCAACGACGATAGCGTCGACCTTGTCGTCTCGGCCAATCTGCTCTCGCAACTCGCCTGGCCGGTGGCCGACTGGCTCGAGGACAATCCCGCCCGAGCCGCCGCCCTCCCCACCGATCTCCCTGCCCGCTGCATTGCCTGGCATCTCGCCGACCTCGCCCGCTTCAAGGCCCATGTCTGCCTGATCAGCGATGTCGAGATGGTAGAGCGCGACCGCGAAGGCACGATCCATGACCGGCTCGACCTGATGTACGGCGTCGCGCTGCCGAAGGAAGACGAGAGCTGGCTCTGGCCGGTCGCGCCCTTCGGTGAGGCGCAGCGCGAGCGGGAGTATGTGCACAGGGTCTGTGCGTGGCGACGGTTCGAGGGCTGTCCGTCAGCCCTCTGACACCGTGTAGACCTTGTGGACCACATCTTTTTCGGTTCTGTGGGTCTCAAAACCTCGCGCCCCGTAATAGGCTAGGCCCAGCGCGTTGTTGGCGCCGATGGCCGCGTCGATCCGCTCGATGCCCGCGTCGAGCGCAGCCTGTCGCGTAACCGCGAACAATGCGGTGCCGACACCTTTCCGGCCGGCACGCGGCGCGACATGCGTTCCGATGCTCCCCCAGCCATCGGGCGTTCCATAGGGATCGCCAGGCCGCGCCCGGCGCAGGGACTGGAAACCGACAACCGTCCCGGCATCGTCGAGCGCAACTGTGCAGGCGACGCGGTCTGGGTGGACGATGTAGGTCGCGAGAACGAAGTCGGGATCACTGGGACGCTCTCGCCCATACGCAGCGATGATGGCGCGCAGGACCGCGCTCATCGCTTCAGCATCGCTGGTGACGGCAGGTCGTGTGCGCATTCCGCCAAATCCTTCCACTGCGAGGTTCGTCATCACGCCACAGCCAACCGCCGCCTGACGATCTCGGCGTGGAAACGCGCACCGTGGATCAGTCCCTTGTCGTCAAAGTCATAGCGCGGGTTGTGCAACGGCGCGCTGTTGCCATTGCCGACGAAGGAGAAGCAGCCCGGCACATGCGCGAGGAAGCGGGCGAAATCCTCCGAGCCGGTGAAAGGCTCCGATACCACAGAGACATTCTCAGCGCCGAGCACCGCCTGCGCAGCTTCCAGCGCCGCCTCCGTCTGGGCCGGCTGGTTGAGCAGCGGCACGAATTCGCGCGTATAGGTGACCGCTTGCTCGACATTGTAGGCGCGCGCGATGCCCTCCGAGATCACGCGCATCTGTGCCTCGATGTCGGCGCTGACCTCGGGATGGAAGCTGCGGGCGTCGCCGAGGATGCGCGCCTGCCCCGGCAGGGCGTTGCGGGTGCCGTCGGTGAGCAGCTCCGTCACCGAGACCACGGCGATCTGCGCCGGGCTCAGGCGGCGCGAGACGATGGTCTGCAGGCTGGTGACCAGGGCGCAGGCGGCGACCAGCGTCTCATTGCCGACATGCGGGCGGGCGGCATGGCCACCAACGCCGGTGAGGACGATCTCGAAATTGTCCTCCGCCGACATGATCGACCCGATCCGGGTCTGGAATTGGCCAACCGGCAGCCTCGGCGCATTGTGCAGCCCGTAGATCTCCTCGAACGGGAAGCGCTCCAGCAATCCGTCATCGAGCATGGCGAGCGCCCCGCGCCCCCACTCCTCGGCCGGCTGGAAGACGAAGCGCACGGTGCCGTCGAAGCCGCCCTCCTCCGCCAGGAGCTTCGCTGCCCCGAGCAGCATGGCGGTGTGGCCGTCATGACCGCAGGCGTGCATGACGCCGGCGTTCTGCGAGCGATGCGGCAGCTCGCCCTGCTCGGGGATGCGTAGTGCGTCCATGTCCGCCCGCAGCGCGATCGCCCGGTTGCCGCTGCCGCGCTTCAGTGTGCCGACCACGCCGGTGCCGCCGACGCCTTCGGCGACGCCGTCGAGCCCGAACTCGCGCAGCTTGTCGGCAACGAAGGCGCTGGTACGTTTTTCCTCGAAGCCGAACTCCGGATGGGCGTGCAGGTCGCGCCGCCAGGCGGTCATCTCCTGCACGAGTGTGTCGAGATCGATCGTCACGGGGCCGTTCCTGCCTGCTGCATCCAGCCGGAAGACTATGCCGCCACCGGCGCAAGAGGCGCTGCAATTGCCCGGCCGATTTGCAAGCTTGTTTCGCGAGTGCCCGAAGCTCAGCGGTTCAGCCGCACGCTCCCGCTGATCGAGAGGTCGTAGCCTCCGAACTCCTTCGCCCGCGCCGCCATGTCAGGGCTCCGCATCCAGGCTAGCAGCTTCTGCGTCGCCGGCTCGAAATAGCTGCGCCGGCGCATCACCAGATCGACGTGCTCCCAGACCAGCGGCAGGAAGGTAAGGCCGAAGGCCGTGGCGATGGCGCGTGCGGCGATGCCGCAATCGGCCCGCCCGGAGCGGATCGCCAGCGCCAGATCCTGGCCGGTGGCGCAGGTCCCGTCGGCGACGACCATCTGCCCCGACGGAACCCCGGCACGTTCCAGCAGGCTCAGCAGCAGCAATTGCGCGCCGGCACCCCGCTGGCGCTGGGCGAAGCGCGCGCCCTTGCCGATCGCCGCACCGAGCCCATCGAGCCCGAGTGGGTTGTCCGGGGCGACCAAGAGCCCCTGCTCGCGCCGGGCGAAGTTGAGCACCACCGCATCGTGCAGCGAGGCTTCCGCCCGGATCGCGGCAAGATTGGCAGCGTCGTCATCCGGCGTCGCATGCAAATGCAGCGCCGCCATCGCCACCTCGTTGCGCACCAGCCGATCGAGCCCGGCCTGCGACCCCTCGGCCAGCAGCGCCAGCCCGCAGCCGGATTCGCGGATGGCAAGCTCCAGCAGCGAATCCTGGCTGCCGCCGACAATCAGCGGCGACGGAACCGCATCGAACCCGGCCGGCCGCGACAGCCCGGCCTCGAGCCAGCGATCGAGCCCAGCGCGCGGGAACAGCCATTTGCCGGAGACCTTGGTGCAAGGCACCGTACCCTGCCCGACCAGCTCGTAGAGCTTGCGCTCCTTGAGGCGCAGATAGCTGGCCGCTTCTTCAGTCGTGAGCCAACCCTGATCCTGCATTTGCCTGCACATACCTGCGCTGGTTACAGCGTTGGCATTTGGTCGCATTGAACTCTACCAATTGCAAATGCTTGCAATCTCAAGGCAGGCACGCGGGAGCAGGCTTTGGACGTCGGCGCGATCTTTCAGGCGGCTTTTGCCTTGGTGGTCGGGCTCGATCCCGGCTTCCTCGGCATCGTCTTCCTGTCGCTGCGCGTCACCCTGACCGCCGTGCTGATCGCGGCGCTGATCGGCCTGCCGCTCGGCGCTGCCCTGGCGCTGGCGCGCTTTCCCGGGCGCTCGGCCATCATCGTCTGCCTGAACGCGCTGATGGGGCTGCCACCGGTCGTGGCGGGTCTTGCCGTCTTCCTGCTGCTCTCGCGCTCCGGCCCGCTCGGGCCGCTCGGCCTCTTGTTCACCCCGACCGCGATGATTATCGCGCAGGTGATCCTCGTCCTGCCGATCGTCATCGCGCTGACGCGGCAGGTGATCGAGGACCTCTGGGGCGAGTATCGCGACCATCTGCGCTCGGTCGGCCTCGAAGGCCTGCGCGCCATCCCGACCCTGCTGTTCGACGGGCGCTTTGCACTGGCGACGGCACTGCTCGCCGGCTTCGGCCGGGCCAGCGCCGAGGTCGGCGCCGTCCTGATCGTCGGCGGCAACATCGCCGGCTACACCCGCACCATGACGACGGCGATCACGCTGGAGACCTCGAAGGGCGACCTGCCGCTGGCGCTCGGCCTCGGCCTCGTCCTGCTCTCGCTGACGCTCGCGATCAATGCCATCGCCTTCGGCGCCAGCCGCATCGGCGCGCGCTATGCCGGTTGAGCTGCCATGCTGAGCCCGACCTCGATCCTGCCGCTCACCGTCGAGGCCGCCGCCTTCTCCGGCGACGGCAAGCTGCTGGTCGAGCCTAACAGCTTCATCATCTCGGCCGGCGGCCTCACCGTGCTGCTCGGGCCGAACGGCGCCGGCAAGTCGCTGACGCTTCGCCTTTGCCACGGCCTGCTGACGCCGAGCCGCGGTGCGGTGCGCTGGGCAGCCGGAGCCGACGGCCGGGCCAAACGCCACGCCATGGTCTTCCAGAAGCCGATCATGCTGCGCCGCTCGGTCGAGGCCAACATCACCCATGCCCTCGCCGCCGCCGGTGCGAATAGCGCAGAGCGCAAGGAGCGTGCGACACAGGCGCTGCAACGCTTCGGCCTCGCCGAGCGCGCCAGCCAGCCGGCGCGCCTGCTCTCCGGCGGCGAGCAGCAGCGCCTCGCCATCGCCCGCGCCTGGGCGCTGCGTCCCGAATTGCTCTTCCTGGACGAACCGACCTCGCAGCTCGACCCTGCGGCGACGCGCCAGATCGAGGAATTGCTCTCCGGCCTCGTGGCCGAGGGCATCACCGTGATGATGTCGACCCATGATCTCGGCCAAGCCCGCCGCCTCGCCGACCGCGTGCTCTTCCTGCATCGCGGCCGGCTGGTCGAGGACGCGCCTGCCAAGGATTTCTTCGCCGGCCCACAATCGGCAGAAGCACGCGCCTTCCTCGCCGGCGAACTGCTCTGGTGACCCACAAAGACCAACGACAGGAGAAACGCCCGATGACCGCTTTGCCCCGCCGCTCCTTCCTCACCGCCGGCCTGTTCCTCGGCCTGACCGGCATCGCCCTCGCCCAAGCCCCAGCCGGCGAGCGCTTCATCACCGTGGCTTCGACCACCTCGACCCAGGATTCCGGCCTGTTCAACCACATCCTGCCGCTGTTCAAGGCCAAGACCGGCATCGAGGTCCGTGTCATCTCGCAGGGCACCGGCCAGGCGCTCGACACCGCCCGCCGGGGCGATGCCGACGTGGTCTTCGTCCATGCCAAGGCGCAGGAGCTGAAATTCGTCGAGGAGGGCTTTTCGACCGAGCGCCGCCCGGTGATGTACAATGACTTCGTCCTGATCGGTCCGAAGAGCGATCCGGCCGGCGTCGCCGGCACCAAGGACATCGTCGCAGCACTGAAGAAGATCCAGGAGAAGGCCGCGCCCTTCGTCTCGCGCGGCGACAAGTCCGGCACCCATGCCGCCGAGCTCAATCTCTGGAAGGTCGCGGGCGTCGACATCGCAGCGCAGAAGGGCCCCTGGTATCGCGAGATCGGCCAGGGCATGGGCGCAGCGCTCAACACGTCCGGCGCCATGGGCGCCTATGTCCTCTCCGACCGCGCCACCTGGATCTCGTTCAAGAACCGCGGCGATCTCGTCATCTCGGTCGAGGGCGACCAGCGCCTGTACAACCAGTACGGCGTGATGTCGGTGAATCCGGCCAAGCACCCGCATGTGAAGGTCAATGACGGCAAGCTCTTCGCCGACTGGCTGACCAGCCCGGAAGGCCAGAAGGCGATCGCCGACTACAAGATCGACGGCCAGCAGCTGTTCTTCCCGAACGCCAGCCAGGCGGGCGCCTGACATGCTGCGCAAGCTCGCTCTCACCGCCCTGATCGGCCTGTGGCCGACGCTCGCTCCGGCGCAGCAGGCTCAGAAGCCGGTGCTGCTCCATGCTGCCGGCAGCCTCAAGAATGCGCTGACCGAGGTCGCGCAAGCCTTCGAGGCCTCCGCACGCATTCCAGTCACGACCAGCTTCCGCCCCTCCGGCCTGCTGCGCGAGGCGCTATCCAAGGGCGAGCCGGCCGAGGTCTTCGCCTCCGCGAACATGGACCATCCGCTCGCGCTGGCGAAGGACGGCAAGGCCGGCCCGGTCGTGCTGTTCGTCCGCAACGAGACCTGCGCCTTCGCACGTCCAGGGCTCGACGTGACCAGCAACACGCTGCTCGCGCGCATGCTCGATCCCAAGGTCAAGCTCGGCACCTCGACCCCGAAGGCCGACCCGTCCGGCGACTATGCCTGGCAGGTCTTCGCCAAGGCCGAGGCGCTGAAGCCCGGAGCCAAGGCGGCGCTGGAGGCCAAGGCGCTGCAGCTCGTCGGCGGCCCGAACAGCGCCCCGACCCCGCCGGACCGCAACGGCACCGGCCATCTGCTGGCGACCGGCGCAGCTGACCTTTTCCTCGGCTATTGCACCAATGCCGACCCGATCGCGCGCGAGCAGCCCGGCATCCGCATGGTCAGGTTGCCGGAAAAGCTGCTGGTCGGCGCCGATTACGGGCTGACGGTGATGAACGGTGCTTCGCCGAACGCCTATCGGCTGGCGATGTTCATCCTCTCGCCGGACGGGCAGCGCATCCTGGCGCGGCACGGTTTCGTCGCGCCTAGCCTGCCACGCTAGGGGAAGTGAGATCTTGGCTGCGCCAGCCCCGGTAAGTCTGCACGCTGCCGGCAGCCTGCGCGCGGCGCTGCTCGATATCGCCGAAGCCTTCCAGAGCGAGATGGGGGTTCCCGTCTCCGCGCAATTCGGCGCCTCCGGCCTGCTCAGGGACCGGTTGGCCAGAGGCGAGACCGGCGAGGTCTTCGCCTCGGCCAATCTGGAGCATCCGCGGGCGCTGGCGCATGCCGGCCTCGCCGGCCCGGCCGTGCTCTTCGCCCGCAACGAGCTCTGTGCCTTCCTGCGGCCGGGGCTGGCGGCCACGAGCACCGATCTGCTCGACCTGATGCTCGATCGCAAGGTCAAGCTCGGTACCTCGACGCCGAAGGCTGACCCCTCCGGCGACTATGCCTTCACCGTCTTCACCAGAGCCGAGGCGGTAAAGCCCGGCGCCAAGGCCGCGCTCGAAGCCAAAGCCCTGAAGCTGACCGGCGGACCGGAGTGCCTGCCGGCGCCGGAAGGGCTCAATGTCTACGGTCACAAGCTGGCGAGCGGCGAGGCCGACATCTTCCTGGCCTATTGCACCAATGCCCAGCCGCTTGCGAAGGAGCAGCCGGGGATCGCGATGCTGCACCTGCCGGACCAACTCACAGTGGGCGCCGATTACGGCCTGACGGTGCTGAATAGGGCCTCGCCGGACGGCTACCGGCTCGCCATGTACATCCTGTCGCCGCAGGGTCAGGCGATTCTGGCAAGTCATGGCTTCATCGCGCCGGGGCTGCCGCGCGAGGGATAACGGGAAGGGCAGATCATGGACTGGCAAGCGACCCGGCCGGGCGAGACCGAAGCGCCCCTGCCCGAGCGCAGCGATGCTCGGCTCGTCTTCATCGGCCGCATCCGCACTCCCTTCGCGACGCGCGACGACTGCCCGCGCCAGGGCCGGCAGGACGGGCCGCTCTGCCGCGTCGAGATCGATCTGCATTGGCAGGCGGCGCTCAAGGGCATCGAAGCTTTCGCTGAACTCGATCTTCTCTACTGGATGCACGAAGCCAGGCGCGATCTGCTGACGCAGACGCCGCGTGGCGGCGGCACACTCGGCACCTTTGCACTGCGCTCACCGGTACGCCCGAACCCGATCGCATTGTCGCGGGTGAGACTGGAAGGCATCGAGGATGGCGTCCTGCTGGTGCGCGGGCTCGACTGCCTCGACGGCACGCCGCTGCTCGACATCAAGCCGCATCACTGCAGCCATTCGCACGGCACGACGGGAACCTCCCATGCCGCATCCTGATCGCCGCGCCGTCCTCGCCGGCCTCGGCGCAACGCTCGCTGCACCGCGCCTCGCTCACGCCACGACTATCCGCGACGGCGCCGGCCGCGAGGTCCCGGTCCCCGGCAAGGTCGAGCGCATCTTTCCGGCCGGCCCCCCGGCAGCGATCCTGATCTACACGCTCGCGCCCGATCTCCTGATCGGCTGGCCCCGCGCCAATCGGCCGGAGGAGCGTGAGTTCCTGCTGCCTGGGATCGGCGACAGGCCGGAGGTCGGCCGCATCACCGGCCGCGGCAACAGCGCCAATCTCGAAGCCGTTCTGCAGGCAAAGCCCGACCTCATCATCGATTCCGGTTCGACCGGTCGCACCTATGTCGAGCTCGCCGAGCGCGTGCAGCAGCAGACCGGCATCCCCTACGCCCTGCTCGACGGCCGCTTCGACCAGACTCCGGCGAGTTATCGCATCCTCGGCCAGCTCACCGGCCGCAGCGAGCGCGCAGAGACGCTGGCGCGCTGGTGCGAGGACAGTTTCGCGACGATCCGCGGACGCATCGCTGCGATCCCGCCCGAGAAGCGCCCGAGCGTCTACTATGCGCGCGGCCCACGCGGACTCGAGACCGGGCTCGGGGGCTCGATCAATGTCGAGACGCTGAGTTTCCTCGGCGCCCGCAATGCCGCGGCCGAACAGCAGGGCAGCGGCCTCGCCCAGGTCTCGCTCGAACAGGTGCTGGCTTGGAACCCTGATGTGATCGTCACGATCGACCTCGCCTTCTCCGAAAGCGTGCGCAGCGATCCGAATTGGGCCGGGGTCAAGGCGGTTCGCGAAGGCCGGGTCCATCTCTCGCCGAAGCTGCCCTTCGGCTGGGTCGACTTCCCGCCCTCGGTCAATCGGGCAATCGGGCTGTGGTGGCTGGCCAAGCTGCTCTATCCCGCGCAGTTCCCGGAGGACATCCGCAAGCTCGCCCGCGACTTCCACACGCTGTTCTACCAGGTGACGCCTAGCGAAGCGCAGCTCGACCGCGTGCTGGCGGGGCGGGGGTGAACCGATGATGGCCTTGCGGCTTGCCGCCCGACTTGCTTCGCTGCGCCTGCAATGACCTCCTCCCTGCGCGGCAACCTGATCGCCCTCCTCCTGCTCGCGCTCGCCGTGCTCGCCGCCTTCGCGCTCGGGCGCTTTCCGGTCGCGCCCGGCGACCTTGCCCGCCTCGTTTGGTCATTCTTCTCGGGCGAGCCCTCCGGCCTACCGCCACAGATCGAGACCGTGGTCTGGAACATCCGCGGCCCGCGCATCGTCGCGGCGATCCTGTGCGGGGCTGCGCTTGCCATTGCCGGCTGCGCCTTCCAGGGCCTGTTCCGCAACCCGCTGGTCTCGCCCGATATCCTCGGCGCGTCCTCGGGCGCGGCGCTTGGCGCGGTGATCGGCATCTATCTCTCGCTCGGTCTGTTCGGCACCCAGCTTGCCGCCTTCATCGGCGGACTCGTCGCGGTCGGAGCGGTCTACGCGGTCGGCTCGACGATCCGGCGCGGCGATCCCGTGCTCGTGCTGGTACTGACCGGCGTCGTCGTCGGCTCGCTGCTCGGCGCCGGCATCGGCCTGGTGAAGTACTGGGCCGATCCGTACAACCAGCTCCCGGCCATGACCTTCTGGCTGCTCGGCAGCCTCGCCGGCACGGCCAAGCCCGACCTCATCCCTCTGCTCGGCCCGGTCCTGATCGGCGCCGTCGTCCTGCTGGCGCTGCGCTGGCGTATGAGCGTGATGTCGCTACCGGAGGAGGAAGCGCGCGCGCTCGGCCTCGCCACCGGCCCGCTTCGGATCGCCATCGTCGCCGCCGCGACATTGGTGACGGCGGCGAGCGTCGCGGCAGCCGGCATCATCGGCTGGGTCGGCCTCGTCGTGCCGCATCTCGCCCGCTTCCTCGTCGGCCCCGATTTCGGCCGGCTGATGCCAACGGCCGCGCTGTTAGGCGGCGGCTATCTCCTCGCCATCGACACGCTGGCGCGCACCGCCGCCCCTGTCGAGACGCCGCTCGGCATTCTCACCGCCGTGATCGGCACGCCCTTCTTCATCTGGCTTCTCGCCTCGGCGCGCGGAGGCTGGTCGTGAGCCTCGAAGCCACCGCCCTGGCCTATGGCTACCGCGAGCGCGAGATCGGCCGCGATATCGCGCTCGATCTCGCCGGCGGGCAGGTGCTGGCCCTGCTCGGCCCGAACGGCCACGGCAAGACCACGTTGCTGAAGACCCTGCTCGGCCTGTTGCCGGCGAAGGCGGGCACGCTCACGCTCGACGGCAAGCCATTGGCTGGGCTCTCGGTCGGCGAGCGCGCCCGCGCCCTCGCCTATGTGCCGCAGGTCCATGCCGGAACCTTCGCCTTCTCGGTCACGGAAGTGGTGCTGATGGGGCGCACCGCCCGCTCCAGCCTGTTCGCGGCCCCCTCCGCGCATGACCGTGAGGTGGTGGGTGCGATGCTGCAGCGGCTCGGCATCCCGCATCTGGCAGAGCGCCCCTATACCGAGATCTCCGGCGGCGAGCGCCAGCTCGTCATGATCGCCCGCGCGCTAGCGCAGGAGCCGCGCTACATCATCCTCGACGAGCCGACGGCTAGTCTCGATTTCGGAAATCAGGGCAAGGTGATGAGCCAGATCCGGCGGCTCGCCGGCGAGGGTCTCGGCGTGCTCTTCACCACCCATGATCCGAACCAGGCGCTGCGCTATGCCGACCAGGCATTGCTCCTGCGCGACGGCCGCGCGCTTGCGAGCGGCAAGGCAACCGATCTGCTGACACCGGAACAACTCGCGGCGCTTTACGGCGTCGCGATCGAGACCGTCAGAGGCGAGGATGGAAAGCTCGCCTTCCTGCCCGGCTGAGCGGCGCTCCCGCGGAGGCACCAATCCCGTCACAATCTCCTGATCCTATTTACTTGGGGTCAGAGCATGACATGTGATCGTCGCGCCGCCGGCGGGCCTGCCCGCTTTCGGCAGCACGATCTGTCGGCCTTTGCGATGCTTGGGGGGATAGTGAATGAAGCGCATCATCGCAGCCGCGCTCCTGTTCGGCATCGCGGCCCTCTCCGGCGTGACGAAAGCGGACGCACAGCGGCCCACTCAAGGTTCGATCGAAGCGCTGCTGCCGGAGTTCGAGAAGCAGGTCGCCGAGGGCATGAAGGCTTTCTCGGTGCCGGGCGTCGCCATCGGCATCGTCCATGACGACAAGCTGATCTACGCCAAGGGCTTCGGCGTCCGCGCGCTCGGCAAGCCCGACCAGGTCACACCCGAGACGATCTTCCAGATCGGCTCGACTACCAAGGCCTTCCTCGCCACCACATTGGCGCAGGCGGTCGATGCCGGCCGGCTCGGCTGGAACGACCCGGTCATCGACCATGTCCCCGAGTTCCAGCTCGCCGATCCCTGGGTCACCCGCGATTTCCGGGTGCTCGACCTCGCCGCCCAGCGCTCGGGCCTGACGGCCTATGTCAACGACGCGCTCACCATGCTCGGCTACGACAAGCAGACGCTGATCCGCTCGCTACGGGTCGCACCGCAGCTCGGCCTGTTCCGCTCCGATTTCCGCTATCTCAACATCCCACATGTCGTCGGCGGCGAGATCGTCGCCAAGGCCAATGGCGCGCCGTCCTGGTTCGGCTCGCTGCAGAAGAGCCTGCTGACCCCGCTCGGCATGAGCGCAACGACGGCCACGGCCGAGGCGATCACCGCAGCGCCCAACCATGCGCAGGGGCATCGCCTCGCCGACAAGCCTGTCGCCGTGCCCTTTCATCCTTCCTTCCCCTATGCGCTCGGCCCGGCGGGGGCTCTCAACTCGAACATCCCCGACATGGCGAAATGGCTGCGCCTGCAGCTCGGCCGCGGCCATTTCGAGGGCAAGGTCCTGGTCTCCGAAGGCAATCTCGACGTCACCTGGACGCCGCGCGTCGCCATGAACGAGCGCACCAGCTACGCTATCGGCTGGGTCGCGACCGCGACGCCGCGCGGCCGGATCATCTGGCACAATGGCGGTACCGCCGGCTTCGGCGCCCATGCCGGCTTCCTGCCGGACGGCAAGACCGGCATCGTCATCCTGACCAATCTCGACAATGGCGGCATGCCGGACGCGCTGGCGATGTGGTTCTACGATCGGGTGCTCGGCAACCCTGTCGTCGACAACATCGCGCTCGCCGCCACGGCTGCGAAGGGGCGTCGCGAGGCAGCGAAGGCCGAGGCGGCCGGCTTCGTGCCCGGCCCCCTGTCGCCGATCGCCGCGACCTTCGCCGGGAGCTATGCCTCACCGATCCTCGGCGACGCCACCGTCGCGCTCACTGAGGGCAAGCTCAACCTCACGCTGGAGAAGACCGAGGCGCAGATCCTGCTCGAGCCGAACAGGGACGATCCCTACCTGTTCCAGGCGCGGCTGGCGCCGGTCGGCGCCTTCGTCGCGCCCGCCGAGATGTCCGGCGGCGAGCCATTCGTCCGGCTGCGCTTCGAGACCGACGCCGCGGGCAAGATCACGCAGATGCGCTGGCTCAGCCCGAAACTGCCGCATTCCTTTGGCCGGTCGGCACAGTGACGGACATGAGCACTATCATGATGATCCGTACCGCTGTCCTGTCGCTCGCCATCGCCCTCGTCGCCGGCTCCAATGTCTCGGCCGCGCCGGCCTTCATGCCGCTGCCGGGGGCAGCCTCCGCCCTGCCGATCGAGCCCGCCCGCTCCGCCCTGCGCAACTTCTTCGATGCGCTGGGCGACGACGACGTCCACGACGACCACTACGACTGGAACGACTATCGCGACGCGACCTCGCGCAAGGACCGCATCCGCGACTACCAGCGTATGCAGATCGATGCGCAGAAGGACTACTGGCGCCAGCAGAAGGACATGCAGAAGCAGGCGATCAAGGCCCAGCGCGGCTGGTAGGCCGCCTGCGCTGCCGCCGCGTCAAGCTTTGGCAGGAAACAGCAAACACCCCCCTTACCTTCCCCGGTCAGGCTGTTGCATAGTCGCCCCAACGCGGCGCAATGCCGATGCAGACTGGGGAACGCACATGAAGACCTTTGTTCTCGCCGCGGCGCTCTTCGCCGCCGGCACCCTCGCCGCTTCCGCCCAGCAGCTCGCGCCAAGCCCGACGCTCGACGCGATCAAGGCGCGCGGCCATCTCGAATGCGGCGTGCATCTCGGCCTGCCCGGCTTCTCCTTCGCCAACGACAAGGGCGAGTGGACCGGGCTCGACGTCGATTATTGCCGTGCGCTCGCGGCTGCCGTGCTCGGCGACGCCACCAAGGTGAAGTACACGCCGACCTCGGTGCAGCAGCGTTGGCCGATCCTGCAATCGGGCCAGGTCGACGTGCTCTCGCGCAATTCGACCATCACCTTCTCGCGCAACGCCACGCTCGGCCTGAACTTCCAGGGCATCAACTTCTACGAAGGCCAGACCTTCATCGTCCGCAAGAAGGCCAATGTGAAGTCGGCCGAGGAGCTCGACGGCGCCTCGGTCTGCGTCGCCGCCGGCTCGACCGAGGAGAAGAACGCCGCCGACTGGTTCCGCGAGCGCAACCTCAAGGTCACCATCACCAATTTCCAGAAGAACGATGACGCCATCACCGCCTATGACAGCGGCCGCTGCGACGCCTACACCGCCGGCGTCGGCGCGCTCGCCGGCCAGCGTGCCAAGCTCAAGGTCCCGGACGATCACATCATCCTGACCAAGCCGATCTCGAACGATCCGCAGGGTCCGGTGACCCGCTATGGCGACGAGCGCTGGCAGCTGATCGTGCGCTGGGTGCTCAACGGCACCATCGCCGCCGAGATGCTCGGTGTCACCTCCAAGAACGTCGACGAGATGAAGGCGAACTCGAAGAACACCGAGGTCCGCCGCCTGCTCGGCGCCGAGGGCGGCTTCGGCGCGATGATGGGCCTGGCCGACGACTGGATGTACAAGGCGATCAAGCAGGTCGGGAACTATGGCGAGAGCTATGAGCGCACCGTTGGCCTCGAGTCGCCGCTGAAGCTCGAGCGCGGCCAGAACCAGCTCTGGACCAAGGGCGGCCTGATCTTCACCCCGCCGTTCCAATGAGACGACCCCGTCATGGTCGGGCTTGACCCGACCATCTCGGAAACCAGCCTTCGTGTCAGGAGATTCTCGGGTCGCAGCTCCGCTGCGCCCGAGAATGACGCCCCAAGCCGGATGGCCGCCCCTTGAGCAAAGCCTTCGCCTTCATCAACGACAAGCGCGTTCGCGACGTCTTCTACCAGGCGGCGCTGCTGATCGGCCTTGCGGCGCTGCTGGTCTATTTCATCCGCAACGCCTCACAGAACATGGTCCAGGCCGGTATCGCCTCGGGCTTCAATTTCCTCTGGCGCACCTCCGGCATCGAGGTGCCGTTCGTCCTCACCGGCTACACCCAGTCTGACAACATCCTGTCGCTGTTCTGGGCCGGCGTCGCCAATACGCTGCTGGTCACCGTGATCGCGCTGGTGCTGTCGACGGCGCTCGGCTTCCTGATCGGTATCGCCAGGCTCTCCTCGATCTGGTTGGTCCAGGCGATCGCCGGCGCCTATGTCGAGTTCGTCCGCAACATCCCGCTGCTGTTCTTCGTGCTCTTCTGGTATTTCGGCGTGATCGCCGCCTTGCCGGCGCCACGCGAGAGCCTCTCGGTCTTCGGCGTCGCCTTCCTCAACAATCGCGGCCTGACCATCCCGCTGCCCGATGCGGGCGCAAACTTAAAATACGCCTTCATCGCAATCGCCATCTCCTGCCTGCTGCACTGGCTGTTCCTGCGCTGGGCGAGACGGCGCAAGGAGGCGACCGGCCGGGACGCGCCGATCCTGCGCGTCGGCCTCGTCCTGCTGCTGCTCATCCCCGTGTTGGCGCTCACCTGGGCGAGCCTGGCGACGCGCTGGGACATTCCCGTGCTGCGCGGCTTCAACTATCGCGGCGGCTTCGTCGTCATCCCCGAATTCGTCGCGCTGCTGGCAGCGCTGGTCACTTACACCGCCGGCTTCATCGCCGAGATCGTGCGCGGCGGCATCCAGTCGGTCCCGCACGGCCAGATCGAGGCCTCGAGCGCGCTTGGCTTGCGTCCCGGCCAGACGCTCAGGCTCGTCACTATCCCGCAGGCGCTGCGGGTGATGACGCCGCCGATGACCAACCAGTATCTCAACGTGCTGAAGAACTCGTCCTTCGGCGCCGCCATCGCCTATCCCGACGTGGTCAGCCTGTTCATGGGCTCGGCGCTCACCAACACTGGCCAGGCGATCGAGATCATCGCCATGACGCTCGCGCTCTATCTGGTCATCGGCCTCGCCGTCTCGGCCTTCATGAACTGGTACAATGCCCGCATCGCGCTGGTGACCCGATGAGCGCCGCCGCAACCCTCCCGACCAGTTGGCGCGAGCGCCTGTTCGGCACACCTGCCACGACGGTAGTGACGCTGCTGCTGGCCGCCGCCATCGCCTGGATCGCCGTCCCTATCATCCGCTGGGCCCTGATCGACGCGACCTGGAGCGGTCAGACCCGCAACGACTGCGCCGGCACCGGCGCCTGCTGGGTCTTCGTCAAGGCTCGCTTCGGCCAGTTCATGTACGGCTTCTATCCCGTCGACGAGCGTTGGCGTCCGAACCTCGCTGGGATCCTCTTCGCGCTGAGCGGGGCCGCGATCGTCCTGGCGCCGAAGCAGCTGAAGCTGCGCCTCGGCCTCGCGGCGCTCGTCATCCTGCCGTTCCTCGGCGTCTGGCTGCTCGCCGGTGGCTTCGGCCTTCGCGCGATCGAGACGCGCGAATGGGGCGGGCTGATGCTGACCGTCTTCATCTCGATCTATGCCAGCCTGATCGCGATCCCGCTCGGCATCCTGCTCGCACTCGGCCGTCAGTCCGAGCTGAAGGTGGTCAAGCTGATCTCGGTGCTGTTCATCGAGTTCTGGCGCGGCGTGCCGATCATCGCGGTGATCTTCCTCGCCTCGCTCCTGCTGCCCCTGATCATGCCGTCCGGCATCGGCGTCGACCGGCTGGCGCGCGCGGTGATCGGCCTCGGCTTCTGCATCGCCGCTTATATGGCGGAAGCCGTGCGCGGCGGGCTGCAGGCGCTTCCGAAGGGCCAGCGCGAGGCTGCGACAGCGCTCGGCCTGAGCTACTGGAAGGCGACCTGGTTCATCATCCTGCCGCAGGCGCTGCGCATCTCGCTGCCAGCGATCACCAACGAATTCATCGCGCTGGTCAAGAACACCACGCTCGTTCTCGTCGTCTCGATACTGGACCTGCTCGGCATCGCCCAGGCCTCACTCGCCGACCCGAACTGGGTCGGCATGAACATGGAGGCCTATGTCTTCTCCGGCGGAATCTACTGGCTGATCTGCTTTGCGCTCTCGCGCTGGAGCCGGAGCCTGGAGACGAAGCGAGGGCGGTAGCGTCGCAGCGCGTCATGCTCGGGCTTGACCCGAGCATCTCAGGCCGGAGGAGGCTCCAGCCAGCACCTTCTCGCCATGAGATTCTCGGGCCTGCGCTTCGCTCCGCCCAAGAATGACGGCCGGCGGGCCTCACCCATTCATGTAATCGTGGATCTTCCGCCCGAACGGCAGCGTCAGGTCGGCGATGAAGTGATGGGCGCCGAGCACCTTGCGCACCGGCAAGTCGGCGACCGGTGCATTGACGTGCGGGATCAGGTGTAGCCGGCCCGGGCCGATCCAGGAGCCCTTCACCGTGATGTCGGTCAGGTTGAGCGCGACGAGCTGGCAGATCTCCGGCTCGCCATCGACGCCGGGGATGATCTTCAGGTTGACCTGCGTCTTGGTCAGCATCGCAGTGGTCTTCACGCCATTGCCGGCGAGGCTCTCGTGCTTGTAGCCCATGGTGCCCATGGCGACCTGCTGGCCGGCATATTCGAGCGTGCCGGTCAGCGTGTCCTTGACCACTTCGAGCTTGGGATGGGCGTATTTCTTCGGGAAGCCCCAGATCTCGCGGCCGGCCGAGATCGGCGGCTCGATATCGAGATACATCTGCGAGACGAAGCTGACCTCCTCCTCGCCGAATAGGCAGGGGATGACGATGCCGGTCTCGGTATAGGTGCCGAAGCCGGAGGAATCCGGCATCTTGATCCATTCATAGTGCACCACCGGCTGCGCGATCGGCATCAGCGGCTCGGGCAGGTGATGGCGGATCAGCTCCGGATCGGTCTCGTAGCTGATGATCATGTATTCGCGGTCGATGAAGCGGTACGGCCCGGCCGGATAGCTCGGCCCGGCAAGCGGCATCGAGGGCAGGTCGAGGATGTCTTTGCGGTTCATGGCGAAGTCCTCACTGCGCGGTCCAGCCGCCGTCGACCGGCAGGATGACACCGGTGATCGACTTTGCCGCATCGGAGGCGAGGAAGACAGCGAGTGCCGCCACCTCCTCGCTGGTGACGAACTGCTTGGTCGGCTGGGCATGCAGGAGCACGTCGTTGATGACCTGTTCCTTGGTCAGGCCGCGCGCCGCCATGGTCTCGGGGATCTGCTTTTCGACCAGCGGCGTCCAGACATAGCCGGGGCAGATCGCATTGGCGGTGACGCCGAAGGTCGCCGCCTCGAGCGCGACCGTCTTGGTCAGGCCAGCGATACCGTGCTTGGCGGCGACATAGGCCGATTTGAACGGCGAGGCGACCAGCGCATGGGCGGAAGCCGTATTGATGATCCGGCCCCATTTGCGCTGCTTCATCCCCGGCAGCGCGGCGCGGATGGCGTGGAAGGCGGCCGAGAGGTTGATCGCGATGATCGCGTCCCATTTCTCGACCGGGAACTCCTCGACCGGTGAGACGAACTGGATGCCGGCATTGTTGACCAGGATGTCGACGCCGCCGAATTCAGCCTCTGCCTCAGCGATCATCGCAGCGATCGCGCCGCCATGGGCCATGTCGGCCGGCGAGTAGCGCGCTTTCACCCCGAAATCGGCCTCGATGCCGGCGCGCTCCTTTTCGATAGCACCCGGCTCACCGAAGCCGTTGATGACGATGTTGGCGCCCTCGGCCGCATAAGCGCGGGCGATTGCGAGGCCGATGCCCGAGGTCGAGCCGGTGACGACGGCGGTCTTGCCCTTGAGCATGCTTTTGATCTCCAGCCGCGCGAACACGACGCGATGCTGCGTCGCAAGGTCCATGCCGCTGAGGTGGAAGAGCAAGCTGACGGGGCGATGAAGCTTGTCTGACGGGGACGTGACACCGATATCCAATCCTGCCCGCGTCACATGCCTGTCACCGCCTGCCCATCAGACATGGGCGAAATCCAGCTCTCCCCACAGACCGAGCGAACGGAATCCGCGCCATGAACGCCCCTTTTGCGCCGTCCCCGTCCTCCACCGAGCACCATCTCGGCTGGCGTCCCGAGCGCTGCGACCGCGTTGCGCTCGTGCTTCAGGGCGGTGGCGCGCTCGGGGCCTATCAGGCCGGCGTCTATCAGGCGCTGCACGAAGCCGATATCGCCCCTGACTGGGTCTCGGGTGTCTCGATCGGCGCGATCAATGCCGCGCTGATCGCCGGCAATCCGCGCGAGCGCCGGCTCGAGCGGCTGGAGACCTTCTGGAACCGCATCACCGACCGCAAGGTCTGGTGGTTCACGCCGGAGGGCGACATCTTTCGCCAGGCCCGCAACGCGACCTCGTCCTTCATGACCACGGTGCTCGGCCAGCCCGGCTTCTTCGAGCCGCGCCGCACCAGCGCCTGGCTCGCGCCAGCCGGCGCCACTGACGCGACCAGCTTCTACGACACCTCGCCCTTGCGCGAGACCCTGCTCGAGCTGGTCGATTTCGACCTGATCAACGAAAAGCGCACGCATTTCTCGGTCGGCGCCGTCAACGCGCTCTCCGGCAACTTCGTCTACTTCGACAACATGCTGGAAGAGATCACGCCCGAGCATGTCATGGCCTCGGGCGCGCTGCCGCCGGCCTTCCCGACCGTGCAGATCGGCACCGAGCACTACTGGGATGGCGGCATCGTCTCGAACACGCCGCTGTCACACCTGCTCAACCAGGACGACACGCTGAACTCGCTGATCTTCCAGGTCGATCTGTTCTCGTCACGCGGCCCGATGCCACGCACGATGCAGGACGTGATGGGGCGGCACAAGGACATCATGTATTCCTCGCGCACCCGCATGGTCACCGACCTGTTCCAGACTCTTCAGGGCTGGAAGAAGAAGACCCATGAAGCCCTCACCCACATCCCCGAGGATGCCCTGAGCGAGGAGGACCGCAAGCTCCGCGACGAGCTCGCCTTGATCCCCGAGCATACTATCCTGCAGTTGATCTACCAGCAGAAAAGCTATGAGAGCCACGCCAAGGACCACGAGTTCTCGCGCACCTCGATGAAGGATCACTGGCATTCCGGCTATGAAGACACCAAGCAGACGCTGACCCGCAAGGACTGGCTGACGATCCCGCCGGATGGCGCGGGGATCGTCACCCATGACGTCCATCGCGACTTCGAGCGCCGCTGAGGTTCAGCGCTTCCGTCAGCGGTTCTCGGGCGGCACGCTGCGCAGCAATTCGGTCCGCTCGCGCCGCTGTTCCTGTGTCCATTGCGAGCGATGGCGCTCGGTCGAGGCGGGGCGGTTGGCAAGGCCGAGGCCGAGCCCACCCCAATCGCCGACGGGCCGGATCGGTCGCTGCACAAAGCCGCCGCCGCAGCTCGGACAGACATTTTCCAGCACCCGCTCGGCGCACTCCGCGCAGTAAGTGCACTCATAGCTGCAGATGCGCGCCTCCAGCGAGGCTGGCGGCAGGTCGCAGTCGCAGAGTTCGCAGTTCGGCCGAAGTTGCAACATGGCGTCTGTCCTCCAGTGATAGGGACTGGATGCCATGATCAGGCGATGTCATAAATGACAACATGACCTCGTTTTCTGCCATGACAGCCACAACGCTGATCCGCGTCGTCATCGTGCTCTTCCCACGCACCAAGCTGCTCGATGTCACCGGGCCGCTGCAGGTCTTCAACGACGCAAAGCGCGCCAATGGCAGCGCTGTCTACGAGATCACCCTCGCCTCGGAGCATGGCGGCCCGGTCGAAACCGATGCCGGGGTGCCGTTGCCGAGCATCACCCTCGCCGAGGCTGCGACCCGGCCGATCGATACGCTGCTGGTCTCAGGTGGCCGCTCGGCGCTGGACGCGGCCGGCTCGGCGGTGCTGCTCGACTTACTGCGCGATCAGAGCGGCAAGGTCCGCCGCGTCGGCTCGATCTGCCTCGGCGCCTTCATCCTCGCCGCCGCCGGCTTGCTCGACGGCTGCGAGGCGACGACACATTGGGAATATGCCGACCGGCTCGGCGCGGCCCACCCCGCGACCACCGTCAAACCGGACGCGATCTTCGTCAGCAATGGCAGGATCTGGACATCGGCCGGCGTCTCGACCGGGATCGACATGGCGCTCGCCATGGTCGAGGAGGATCTCGGCCGCAAGGCGGCGCTCGATCTGGCGCGCGACCTCGTGCTCTACCTGAAGCGCCCCGGCGGCCAGTCGCAGTTCAGCGGCGAGCTGCAGCGCCAGTCGCGCGATGCCGCTGGCCGTTTCGAGCATCTGCACGCCCATATGCGCAAACATGCCGCCGGCGACCTCTCGGTGTCGGAACTCGCCCGCATCATGGCGATGAGCCCACGCCATTTCGCCCGAGTCTATGTGCAGGAGACCGGCGTCAGCCCGGCTAAGGCTGTCGAGGCGGTCCGGCTCGATCTCGCCCGCGACCTCCTGGAAGAAAGCGAGCTCGGCATCCAGCAGGTCGCAGTCCGCACCGGCTTCGGCGACGACGAGCGCCTGCGCCGCGCCTTCCTGCGCCGCTATGGCGTGGCGCCGGGCGAATACCGGACGCGCTTCGGAAACGGACGAACCGGCTAGCCTCGCCCGAGCTCGACCGGCACCGAATAGGAGCGCTTCACCCGCCCGAGCGCGAAGCTCGATTCGATCGAGGCGACATTGTCGAGCCGCGTCAGCTTGTCCTTGAGGAAGCGCTCATAGGCGGCAAGGTCACTGACGATGATGCGCAGCAGATAGTCGCGCTGCCCCGTCATCAGGTAGCAGTCGGCGACCTCGGGCCAGCGCGAGACGGCCGCTGCGAAGCGGTCGAGCTCCTCCTCGCGCTGCCGCTCCAGCTTGATCGAGGCGAAGACCGAAACTGGAAGGCCGAGCTTCTCCTGGTTCACGATGGCGACATAGCCCTCGATGATCCCGGCCTCTTCCAGCAGGCGCACCCGCCTGGCGCAGGGGCTCGGCGACAGCCCGACCTTGCCGGCCAGCTCCTGCACGCTGATGCGCCCATCCGCCTGCAAGGCCTGGACGATGCGGCGGTCGATATCGTCGAGATTGAACTCTGGCATTTTCCCTCGCCTCACCAGGCAAGCTTAGCGGAAACCGCCAATTCCGTAAGCCGGCGAGACGGTCTTTAGCTGCCTTCCCCAAGGCAATTGTGCATGATGCTTCCATCCAAGGAGCGTCTCGATGTCCGATCCTCGCCTGCCCATCCTCGCCGAGCTGGAGAAAAAGATTCTCTGGCTCGCGTCGTGGACGATCCACAACGCCAACCATCTGCGCGACAATGGCGATGGCATGAAGGTCGGCGGCCATCAGGCCTCCTCGGCCTCCCTCGCCACCATCATGACGGCGCTCTACATGGCAGCGCTGAAGCCGCAGGACCGGGTGGCGGTGAAGCCGCACGCCTCGCCGATCTTCCACGCCATCAACTATCTGATGGGCCTGCAGACGCAGGAGAAGCTCGAGAATTTCCGCGGCTACAAGGGCGCGCAGAGTTATCCCTCGCGCACCAAGGACATCGACGACGTCGATTTCTCGACCGGCTCGGTCGGCCTCGGCGTCGCGCAGACGCTCTTTTCCTCGCTGGTCCAGGACTATGTGAAGGCGCATGGCTGGGCCAAGGACACGCCCGAGGGCCGCATGGTCGCGCTGATCGGCGATGCCGAGCTCGACGAGGGCAACATCTTCGAGGCCCTGATGGAGGGCTGGAAGCATGGCCTGCGCAACACCTGGTGGGTGATCGACTATAACCGCCAGTCGCTCGACGCCGTCATCCGCGAGGGCCTCTACGACCGCTTCGAGCAGATGTTCAAGAATTTCGGCTGGGATGTCGTCACGCTGAAATACGGCTCGCTGCAGCAGGCCGCCTTCAAGGAAAAGGGTGGCGAGCGGCTGAAGGCCTGGATCGATTCCTGCCCGAACCAGCTCTACTCGGCCCTGACCTTCCAGGGCGGCGCCGCCTGGCGCAGGCGGCTGATGGACGATCTTGGCGATCAGGGCCCGGTGACCAAGCTGATCGAGAAGCGCTCGGACGCCGAACTCTCGGCGCTGATGTGCAATCTCGGCGGGCACGACCTGCCCTCGATCCTTGAAGCCTTCGAGGCTATCGACCACGACCGGCCGGTCTGTTTTCTGGCCTACACGGTCAAGGGCTTCGGTCTGCCGCTGGCGGGGCACAAGGACAACCATTCCGGGCTGATGACCAAGGAGCAGATGGAGGGGTTCAAGACCGCCAACAAGGTCCGCCCCGGCCATGAATGGGATCTGTTCGAGGGGCTGACGCTGCCGGAGAAGGAGATCCGCGCCTTCCTCGACAAGGTGCCCTTCTTCGCCAAGGGCCGCCGTCGCCATTCGTCCCCTGCTTTGCCAGTCCCGGCCAAGCTCGAAGCCGGCATCCAGGCGACGATGTCCACCCAGATGGGCTTCGGCAAGGTGCTCGACGAGTTGGCCAAGCTCGGTGGGCCGCTCGCCGACCGCATCGTCACCACGGCGCCCGACGTCACCGTCTCGACCAATCTCGGCCCCTGGGTAAACCGGCGCGGCCTGTTCGCGCGGGCATCGATGGCCGACACCTTCAAGGACGAGCGCATCCCCTCGATGCAGAAATGGGAGTTCTCTCCCAAGGGCCAGCATATCGAACTCGGCATCGCCGAGATGAATCTGTTCATCAACCTCTCGGCGCTCGGCCTGTCGCATTCGATCTTCGGCGAACGCTTGATCCCGATCGGCACGCTCTACGACCCCTTCATCTCGCGCGGCCTCGATGCGCTGAACTATGCCTGCTACCAGGACGCCCGCTTCATGGTCGTCGCGACGCCGGCCGGCGTCACGCTGGCGCCAGAGGGCGGCGCGCACCAGTCGATCGCGACGCCGCTGATCGGCATGAGCCAGGACGGGCTCTGCGCCTTCGAGCCGGCCTTCGTCGACGAGCTCGCCGTGATGATGCGCTGGTCGTTCGAATACCTGCAGAAGGATGGCGAGGGCGATCCGGACGAGCGCACCTGGCTACGCGACGAGACCGGTGGCTCGGTCTATCTGCGGCTCTCGACCCGCCAGGTCGAGCAACCCAAGCGCGCCATGACCCCTGAGCTGGAGCGCGACATCATCGACGGCGCCTATTGGCTGCGTAAGCCCGGCCCGAACGCCTCCGTCGTGATCGCCTATACCGGAGCCGTCGCGCCCGAAGCGATCGAGGCCGTCGGCCTGCTGGCTGAGGACCGGCGCGATGTCGGCCTGCTCGCCATCACCTCGGCCGACCGGCTCAATGCCGGCTGGCAGGCGGCCGAGCGGGCGCGCCAGCGCGGCAATCATGCGGCGACCAGCCATGTCGAACGCCTGCTCGGCGAGCTCTCGCGCGATTGCGGCATCGTCTCGGTGCTGGACGGTCATCCGGCGACTTTGGCCTGGCTCGGCAGCGTCCACGGCCACCGGCAGAAGGCGCTCGGCGTCGAGCATTTCGGCCAGACCGGCACAGTCGCCGACCTCTACCGCCATTTCGGCATCGACGCGAACGCGATCGTGCACGCAGCGAACGCAGCCGCGCCGGGGCGGCCGGTCAGGTATTTGAAGGCGCTGCCGTAAGGCACGTCGGCGGCGCTCACGCCTCGCCGGTATAACGGCTGCGCAAATAGGCTTCGAGATCGGCTTCGCGGCGTGGCGAGAGCAGGAACTTTCGCCACACCGCGGTCTCATGCGAGACCGCCGTCATCTCCCAGATGCAGAACGTCCCGCGATGGGCATGGGGAGCGTCGAACGGCGCGAACGCCGCCATGCCCTCATCGATGAACTGCACTGTTTCCCAGAGCTCGTTGGTGCCCCGCCAGGTGCAGAGCAGCAGGAAATGAAAATGCTCGCCGCAGCGATGCAGGATGGCGAAGCCGACCTCGCCGTGCCGGCCGGCCGCAAACCCCTCCGCTGCCTCTCGCGCCAGCGCGACGATCCCAGCATCGGTGCCGGCTTCAGCGATCTCGTACCATTTCAGCACCGCCTGCGGTGTCGTGATCGTCTCGCCTGCCACCACCTGCTTCGGCTGGGCGCCCTGCCCTGCGGGCGCGTCCATCTCCACGATCCGCACGCCGTCCTCCCACACAATCCGGCTGTCTGAGAGGCACGATAGCGCGCCTGCTGCCAGCCGGAGTCCGCAATGGTGCCGCGCTATGAGCTAGAGCCGCCTGACCTTCACCCCGGCCAGCAGCCAGCCGCCCAGCAGGAAGAACCCGATCAGCACCGCCAGACCCGCGCGCTGGCTGGCGAAGATCGTCGTCGCCAGCGCGACAAGTGTCGGCCCTAGGAACGAGGTCACCTTGCCGGCCAGAGCGAACAGGCCGAAGAACTCGCCGATCCTTGCCGGCGGTGCGACCCGGGCGAGCAGGCTGCGCGACGATGCCTGCAGGGGCCCGGCAACGAGGCCTATCAACAGGCCCAAGCCCAGATAGACCTTCTCAGGCAGCGAGGCGAAGAGGCCGTCGCCAAGTGTCGCCGGTGCAGCTTCGATCACGAAGGCGACCTGTCCCGGCCCGAGCGAGAGGATGCCGAGGCAAGCGAAAAGCAGGCAGGCGATCGCGCCGAGGATCACGGGCTTGCCCCCGACGGCATCATCGAGCTTGCCGCCGAGGAAGGCGCCGAGCGTGCCGGTAACGGTCAGGAGGATACCGAACACACCGAGCTCGATCGTCTGCCAGCCGAAGACGCCGGCGCCATAGATGCCGCCGAAGGCGAAGAGCGCGACCAGCCCGTCCTGATAGATCATGTTGGCAAGGAGGAAGCGGCCGAGCCCGGGTAGTGACGGCAGTTCTGCCACCGTCGCCTTGAGCCGCGCAAAGCCGCCAGCGGCCGCCTCCTTCAGCGGAACGCCGCTGCGCGGCGTATCCGGCGTCAGCAGGAACATCGGCGTAACGAAAATCACGAACCAGAGCGCGGTCAGCGGCCCCGAGAAGCGATCGCCCTCGCGGGCGGCGGCATCGAGCCCAAACAGTGGCGATAGGCCCGCCAGGGTCTTGCCCGTCTGCGGATCGGCGGCGAGAAGCCCGAGCGTCAGCGCCAGCGAGATCAGCCCGCCGAGATAACCGACAGCCCAGCCGGTGCCCGAGAGCCGCCCGAGCTTCTCCGGCGGCACCAGCCGCGTCATCATCGCATTGTTGAAGGTCGTCGCGAATTCCGCGCCGATCGTGCCGATGACGAAGCCGGCAAGTGCGATCGGCACCGCCCAGAGCGAGCCGGGCTTCGCATACCAGAGCATCGCCGAGCCCGCGACCAGCATCGCGCCGAACACGGCGATCCATGGCTTGCGCGGCCCGGTCTTATCCGCGATGCCGCCCAGCAGCGGCGAGAGCAGCGCGATGGCGAGCCCGGCGAGGCCGGTCGCATAGCCCCAGAGCGCCTGCCCTTGCGCCGGATCACTCGCCAGGGCCGACGCGAAGAACGGCGCGAAGACGAAGGTGGTGACCAGCGTGAAGAAGGGCTGTGCCGCCCAGTCGAAGAATATCCAGGCGACGATCGAGCGCCGCGGCGGGTAGGTTACCGGCAGTTCATCGGCAACAGGCTGGGAAGCGATGCTCACTGCAGCGTCGTGTCCGGGTCGGAACCACCCCGCGCGAGCTCGATCTCGGTGATCGCGACCAGCACCTCGGCCCGGCTCTTCAGGCTCGGCGCCTCCAGCAGCGCCTGCTTCTCGGGGGGGCCGAACGGGCACATCATCGAGAGCGCGTTGACCAGCGCCTCGTTCGGCGCCTCGTTGACGCCCTTCCAGTCGATCTTGAGCTCGTTCGCCTTGGCGAAGCTGCGCAGCGCCTTGAGCAGCGCGGCGCGATCGACCTCCTCCTCGCCGGCGCGCGCCTGGAAATCGACCGTGAAGCCGTCATAGGCGATACGGGCCTGACGGTAAGGCGTGGTGACGGAGAGCTCCTCCTCCAATCGGAAGCGCGCGACGCCGGTGAGCGTGATGACGTAGCGATCATCCCCGGTCTCGGCGAACTGGGTGATGCGGCCGAGGCAGCCGACCTGGAGCAGCGCCGGCACCTGCGACTGGCGCCCGTTCTCCGGTTCGGGCTGGATCATGCCGATGACGCGGTGCGTGCGCAGCGCGTCATCGATCATGGCAAGATAGCGCGGCTCGAAGATGTTGAGCGGCATCTGGCCGCGCGGCAGCAGCAGCGCGCCCGCGAGCGGAAACAGCGGGATCACTGCCGGGCAGTCTTCCGGCCCGGAATAGACCGCGTTCATGCCCATCGGCTCGCGCTCCTCTTCCACCTCACGAAAACAGCAGGACCGACAGCTTGCGACGGCCGGCGACGCTGTGCTCGTCCATCGGCCCCCAGGCCTCGAAGAACTGCAGCAGCTGCTTGCGGGCGCCGTCGTCGTTCCATTTGCGATCGGCCTTGATGATCGCAACCAGATGGTCGACCGCCTCCTCGCGCTTGTCGGTGGCATTCAGCGCCAGCGCCAGGTCGAAACGGGCCTGATGGTCCTTCGGGTTGGCCGCAACCCTGGCCTCGAGCTCGGCTGTGTCGCCGAGCGAGGCAGCCTGCTCGGCAAGCTCGACCGCGGCCCTGACCGCCGCGACGGCCGGATCCTGCCCCTTCGCTTCAGGCACCATGGCGAGGAAGCCCTTGGCACCCTCGATGTCACCGGCGTCGAGATGCAGGCGTGCTATTCCGGCGATCGCAGTGACGTTCTCCGGCTCGGCGGCCAGAACCTCGGCATAGAGCTCGCTCGCACCGGCGGCGTCGCCAGCCTCCAGAGCCTCCGCCGCAGCCGCCAGCACCTCCTCGACCGGCCCGGGGCCCATCGGTCCCACGAGCTTCTCGATGAAGGCCTTCACCTGGCTCTCGGGCTGCGCGCCCATGAAGCCGTCGACCGGCTGACCGCGCTGGAAGGCGATCACCGCGGGGATCGACTGGATGCCGAGCTGGCCGGGGATCGCCGGATGCTCGTCGATGTTCATCTTGACCAGCTTGACCTTGCCGCCGGCCTCATTGACCACCTTCTCGATCACCGGGGTGAGCTGCTTGCACGGGCCGCACCATGGCGCCCAGAAATCGACCAGCACCGGCTGGTTCATCGATTCGGCGATGACGTCCTGGCGGAAGCCCTGCGTCGTCGTGTCCTTGATCATCCCCTTGGCCGGGGCCGCATCGCCATTGACCAGCATGGCTCGTCCTTCGCTTAGCAATCTGTCGACTTGAAAACCGGATGCCCACCGTAGCGGGCCGTCCCATAGATGGGTGGCTTCAGCCGTTCTGTCCATCGTCCGGCGGCACCGGAAGTTCAACGATCATCGGCTCGTGCCCGACGGCCCGCAGGAAGGCCAGCATATCATCGCGCGCGATGCCGAGCGTCGCCGTATTGACCAGCGGGTGGAAGTTCATGCGCTCGCCGTTCATCAAGGCCGCGTCGAGCACCATGATGACGCGCCCGCCACGATCGTTGATCACGGCAAAGGCGGTGACCGAGCCCGGCGTCACGCCCAGCGTCTCCATCAACAGCTCGGCCGAGCCGAAGGAGAGCCGCCCGCTGGCGCCGAGCGTCTCGTGCAGCCGCTTCAGGTCGATCCGCGTGCTCTCCAGCGCCGAGACCAGGAAGAGCTTCCCCTTCTTGTCCTTGAGGAACAGGTTCTTGGTGTGGTGGCCGGGAACCTTGCCGCGCAATTCCTTCGATTCGGCGACGGTGAAGACCGCGACATGGTCGATGCGCGTGGTCGCGAGGCCGAGCGCATCGAGCGTGGCGATCAGATCGGCGGGCGTCGCCGGCTTTGGGACATCGATCGGCAGGGCGAAATTCATCCTGGCAGCTCGGGCTCTCTGGTCAGCGCTCCAGCGCGTCGCCGGGGCCGAGCGACCACATGAGCGATTGCACGAGCGGCGTCCAGAGCCCGACCGGCAGGCCTGCCTTGCGCAGGGCCTCCCCGACCCAGACATTGCAGCTGCGCAACAGCCAGAAGCGATCGCGCCCGCGCAGGAAGGCATCGCCGTTTCCATGGCTGACACCCGGCAGGATCACGGGCTCGCCAGCCTCGTCCAGCTGGAGGCTGGCCTCGACATGGCCGACGAGTGCACGATAGCCCGCTTCGCTGATCGTGAAGCTGCGTAGATCCGTCCCTGTCCGAACCGCCGCCACCGGCTGGACATGCACGACCGAGCGATCGAAGGCGGTGGCTTTCAGAATCAAGCCCAGCGACAGATCAGCCAAAGTGCCGAGCTCGGTGTAAGCCGTCTCGGCCCCCCAGCCGAAGGCGACCCAGGGCGCGTCGCGATAGGGCTCGGTCAGCGGTGAGGCCGCCAGTAGTGGCCGCCAATCCTTATCCGCGCTTGCGGTCGGCAGCACGATGTCGCTGTGGAAGCCGTTGCTCGCGACATAGATCGTGACATTCCGCTCGCCGGGCCGCGCCGGCCCGAAACCGAGCGGCAGGGCGCCGACAACGATCGCCAGCGTGGAGAGGAGGACCAATGCGGCCAAGCTCAACACAACGCGGAGCATCCCGCGCCCGAATCGCTCGATCCTGCCTCTCGCCGCCGCCTTCGCCATGCTGATCCCGCTTCATCGCTGGAGCAGGAAGATCGGAAAGACAGGCTGGGAAGTCCAGATTCCAATGGGCAGAATTGGCCCCGACGTAGGCCTGTGTGAAATTCCTGCAACAAGACGCTTGCGCTTCCCGCCGCTTTGGGGCAATAACCCGGCCGCGCCGCCAACACGGCGCGACTGTCTCGGATGCGGGTGTAGCTCAGGGGTAGAGCACAACCTTGCCAAGGTTGGGGTCGAGGGTTCGAATCCCTTCGCCCGCTCCAGACAATCTTAGAACTTGAGAAGCATGTAAGCGTCGGGTTTCCCGGCGCTTTTTGCTTTTCTGGCCTGAGCGGCTCGGGGCGAATTCTGAACGGCTCCGAAAGCCCGTGGCTACACGCGCGATAAAGCCGTTCGGTGACTTGCATACGCAGGAGGTCAGCAATGGCGAGCCCAACCCGATAGCAGCGGCAGACGCCACATTGGAGTGACGATGCAGCTCACACCGCCACGTCGCCCACAATGGCACGGACATTGAACGGTAGCTTAGTCTCGTCATTGGGTTGCGTCAGAATGACACAAATCAGTCCTCCGCCGGGATACACGCCCGAAGAACGGGCCAGAGAGCTCATCGACGGATTTACGACGACGCTGCATTCATCGGCGACACCGATCGTTCTTGCCAATCGGGACACGGCCCTGGCTCAGGCGTCTTTGGCCATTTCAGCTGCTGAGCACGACGCTATCGCGGCGGTGGCGAAAATGTTCGATAGGCTTGCGAGTTCGGGCGTCAAAAGGATCTCAACGGAGAAGGCGGCCGAGCTGATCCATGAAATGCTCGACGAGCCCGAAACCCCTGACTGACCGTCCAAAGTACCCGCTAGCGTTCCGCGGCCTTATCCGTTGCGACCAACGCGCCGTGAGGAGTGGTCGCAACACGGTCTGCAATCAGGATTCGCAGCCATTTGCTCGATTTGCGAGCAGTTGGCTGCGCTGCGCTTAGTTAAAGACAGCAGCCATTGATCACCAAGAATCGGACCGACCTCGGCAGAGAATACTGAGCGATCGCCGTCCACCGTCGCATGGAAAAGTTGCGCAGCACGCCCCCGGCGCCACTCGCTTATTGCCGCGCTCCCCGACAAGCTGCGGTCATTTCCCGGTCCATTTCGTCTACTTCCAGCATATGTGCTCGCTGGTGCGCGAATACGCTCTTGATTCCGCATGCCAGAACAAACTAAGAACATAAGATTGGCGGGAGGCACGCAATGGCGGCGCGAATTTGGGTTCGGCGGACGTGGCCGGACATCGATCATCTCTTCCATGTCGAAGACGAGACGGGCGAGAAGATCGCCGTTATCACGCATGACAAGTACGCTCCGGACGGCACGCCACGATGGCATTGGGCGATGTCGAAGGGCAGAAGCCGGTCGGCGGCCGAATTCGGCCGTTGCCACGACATCGAGGAGGCGAAGCGGAAGGTCCGCGTCAGCCGGCGGGGTGTCAGCTAGGGAGGAAGCAGTCACGTCCGCATTGAAGTCATGGCTCGGACCGCGGCACAGCTGTCGCAGGAGCTTAGGTCAGGTCTTCCTGTTTCGCCTTTTCGGGGCGACCTGCCCCTTCTTCCGACCAAGGCCCAGGCTCTTGGCCATCTGCGAGCGCGCTTCGGCATAGTTCGGGGCGACCATCGGATAATCGGCCGGTAGCTCCCATTTGGCGCGATAGTCCTCCGGCGACATGTCGTAAGCCGATCGCAGGTGCCGTTTCAGGGACTTGAACGGCTTACCATCCTCCAGGCTGTAGATGGCGTCAGGCGTCACGGATTTCCTGATCGGGACTGCCGGAACAGGTTTTTCGGCCGGCGCGACTGCTGGCTCCTGGCCGAGGCGGCCCAGCGCCGCGTGGGTCTGTTCAATGAGACCGGCAAGATCGGCCTGCGGAAGGCGGTTATGGCGAACGAAGGCTGCGACGACCATTGCAGACAATTCGAGCAATTCCGTTGAGTATTTGGACATTATGCTTCCGCCCCTAGAACAGACACCGTCTTTTCTAAGTGCGCATTGCCGACCGAAGCAACGACGGTCACCACTTATACAGCTTCAAATCCAGGCAATGCACTCGCATTGCGTGAGCTTAACTAATGTATCGATCTGAACGCGTACATTACCTCTCCCTGAACGCCTTGGCGATTTGGTCTTTGAGGGGTTTGACGATGTATTCGAGGGGTGTTCGGTCTTCGGTTTTGACGAAGACCTCGGCCTGCATGCCGGCACTGACGCGGTTCTGGCCGAGGCGGGCGAACTCGGCTGCCGGCATCGAGACGCGGATGGTGTAGAACGTCGCGCCGGTCTGCTGGTCGCGGCTGGTGTCGGCCGAGATGCGGGTGACCTTGCCGGCAAGCTCCGGCGTGGTGCGCTGGTTGAAGGCGTGGATCTTGACCCGCGCCTCCTGGCCGAGCGCGATCTGGTCGATATCGGGCGGGTTGATCCTGGCCTCGACCTGGAGCGCGTCTTCTGCCGGCACGATCAGCATGGCAGGTTCCGCCGGGGTGATCACGCCGCCGACCGTATGGACGGCAAGCTGATGGACGAAGCCTGAGCTCGGGCTGCGGATCTCGACCCGCTTCATCTGGTCTTCGGCAGCGACGCGGCGCTCGACCAGCTCGGCGCTCCGCGCTTGAATCTCGCGCAGCTCCTTCATCACCTCCTCGCGCAAGGCAGCATCGATCTGGATGATCTGCAGCCTGGTCTCGGCGATCTTGCCCTGCGCCTGGGCCAAGGCCGCGATGAGCTGGCCCTTCTGGCCTTCCAGGCTTGCCGCCTCGCGCTCGAGCGCGGTCCGTCGGTTGAGCGCGACCAGGTTCCTGGCATAGAGCCAGCGGATCCCGGTGAGCTCCTCCTCGATCAGCACCGCCTGCAGGTCGCGCGCCTTTTGCTGGGCCTTGAGGCCGGCGATCTCATCGCCGAGCTGGGCGATGCGGGCGGAAAGCTGCGCCTTCTGGCCGTCGCGGGCGGCGCGCCTGGCCTCGAACAGGCTCATCTCGGCCTCGATCAGTTCGGCGAGCTCCGGCTCGTGTCGGCGGGCGGTGAGATCGGCCACGAAGGTGATCGCGTCCTTGCCCGCGCGCTCGGCCTCGACACGCCCGCGGCGGACACCAAGCTCGTCGAGCTGCTTCACCACGACCTGGAGGTTGGCGCGGGTGACGGTATCGTCGAGGCGGATCACCACCTGATCCTGTTCGACCCGGTCGCCCTCGCGGACCCTGAGCTCGCCGACGATGCCGCCGGTCGCGTGCTGGACCTTCTTGACGTTGCCGTCGACAACGAACTGGCCGCTGGCGATGACCGCGCCCGACAAAGTCGTCGCCACCGCCCAGACCCCGACAGTGCCGGCGAACAGGGCAAGGCCGACGCAGCCGGCGAGCGCAAGGCCCCGCAAGGAACGTCCGAAGCCCTGCTGCTCCAAGGTCGCGCCCGTCTCGTTCATGACGCCACCGCCGGCTGGCGTTTAACATTCGGCAAACCGCCTTGCTTCAGCACCTTCTGCAGGATCTCCTCCTTCGGGCCGAAAGCCTGGATGCGGCCATCGGCCATCATCGCGAGGTGATCGACGCCGGCGATCGCGGTCTGGCGATGGGTCACGACGATGACGATGCCGCCGCGCTCGCGGACCCCGCGGATCGCCCGGGTCAGCGCCTCGTCGCCGTCATGGTCGAGATTGGAGTTGGGCTCGTCGAGCACGGTGAGGAAGGGCTCGCCATAGAGCGCCCGCGCCAGGCCGATGCGCTGGCGCTGGCCGCCGGACAGGCTTAATCCCGCCTCGCCGATGCGGGTGTCGTAGCCCTGCTCGAGCCGCAGGATCAGCTCATGCGCGCCGGCTGCCTGCGCAGCCGCGACGATCGCCTCGTCATCCGCATCTGGATCGAAGCGGGCGATGTTCTGCGCCACCGTGCCCTCGAACAGCTCGATGTCCTGCGGCAGATAGCCGATATGGCGGCCAAGCTCGCTTTGCTCCCATTGCCCGAGCGCGGCGCCGTCGAGCCGGACCTCGCCCTTGAGCGGGCGCCAGACCCCGACCAGCGCCCGGACCAGCGTCGACTTGCCGGACGCGCTCGGCCCGATGATGCCGAGGCCCTGGCCGGCCTTGAGCGACAGCGAGACGCCTTGCAGGATAGGCGCCTGCCTGCCCGGCGCTGCGACGATCAGCCCTTCGGCAATGAGCTCATGGCGCGGCGCCGGCAGGGTGGTGCGTTCGACATCCGCGAAAGCCGGCGAGTCGAGCACCTGCCGCAGCCGCTTCAAGCCCTGGCGCGCGCCGACAAAACCCTTCCAATGCGCGACGGCGATCTCGATCGGCGCCAGCGCGCGCGAGGCCATGATCGAGGCGGCGATCATCGCCCCGCCCGAGATCTCGTTGTGCATGGCAAGGTACGCCCCTAGGCCAAGCACCGCCGATTGCAGCACCATGCGGAAGACTTTTGCGAAGGCGCCGATGCCGCTGGTCGCGTCCGAGCCGGCGAGCCAGTCGCGGACATGGCGCAGGTTGAGTTCGCGCCATTTGCGCTGGAAGGCAGGGGCCATGCCCATCGCGGTCAGCGCCTCTGCATTGCGCCGGCTCGCCTCGGCGACCGCCTGCCGGGCCGCCCCGCTCGTGAGCTGCGCCTTGGTCGCCTCGCGGCTCTTCAACTCGGTCAGCCAGGTCAGCAGGACGATGACGAGGCCGCCGGCAACGACGAGCCAGCCGAGCCAGGGGTGCAGGAAGAAGGCCCCGGCCAGGAACAGCGGCAGCCAGGGCATGTCGAGCAGCGCGGTCGGGCCGAGCGAGGATAAAAAGCCGCGGAGCTGATCGAGATCGCGGATCGGCTGCAGCGCCTGCTCGGACTTGAAGCCGAGCAGCGGCAGCTTCTGGGCCGCGGCGAAGGCAGACGGCGAGACCGCCTCGTCGAAGCGCGCGCCGATCCGGGCGAGCAGCCGGACGCGGATACCGTCCAAAAAGCCCTGCAGCACATAGGCGGCGAGCAGCAACAGCGACAGGCCGATCAGCGTCTGGACGCTGCGCGAGCTCAGCACCCGGTCATAGACCTGGAGCATGTAGAACGAACCGCCCAGCATCAAGAGGTTGATGACGCCGGAGAAGACACCAACCACCACGAACGAGCCCCGGCACGACGCCAGCGCCGACGACACGATCGAGGCCGAAGCGGAAGACGAAGCCGGTCGGCTCAACGCGGAAACTCACACAGCAAGGAGACATAACACCGGGCAAAGGAGACTGCGCCCGGTGCAGGTTGACGCTCAGATGTTGCTGAAATCGTCGTGGCCGAGACTCCAGACCGGGATGCTGTCGGCAGATCCGGTCACGACGCCATCCGGTGCGTCACGAACTTCAGCATCCCCATCACAACCCTGACGAGAGATATCCAACCTATAAGGAGAGCACAATCCGTATTCCGCAATTTTGCAGTGGAGGCTAGAGAACTTCATTCGGCGGCTCTGGAGCGCCCCATGGCGAGTGTCTTTGTGTCACCGGAGGGCTCGGCTAATGCGGTTTACCTCGCGGTTGCAGCCTCCACCCTCTGCCGTCGTTCACACGTGTCGCTCAGCTCCCGAAACGTCGCAGCGGTGCAGGCTGCATAAGAGTGCAACAGCGTGTCGTCGAGCGACTGGTGACAAGTATACCGCTGAAACACCTCGATAAATTGCTTGCCAAGGTTGGGGCGAGGGTTCGGATCCCTTCGCCCTCTCCAGACAATCTCTAGGCTTGAGAGCCACGTAAGCGTCTGGTGTTGTGGCACTTTTTGCTTTTCAGGCTTGGATTGTCGAATGTCATCTCTGAAGGACTCCAAGAGCCCGTGCTTGCCTCGCGCTTACAGGTTCGTTCCAAGATTGCTAGATCGCTCAGGCGCGCGCCAGCTAGTCCTCACTGTTTGAAGCAATTTTCCCGGTACCACCGCGGGGAAATGTGGATGCGGTCGCGCATGGAATTTGAGCCGCGGCAGTACTCATCCTGTCCTATTGATGACGCGAAGCCTGATCGACTACTCGGCAGCAACACGCCAGCAACAAAGCGTGAAACACTGCTGCAATCTGCTCGTCAGCCGCCTGAGCGCGGATCAGTTTGGCCACGAGCACCACACCAGCGTCGCGGATGCCTTAGCCGCAGCCCCTGCAAACTAGGCGAGTTCGCTGGTCCCGATCTGGTTGAGCAATACGAGATGGTCGGACGGGCCTGCAGCGCTTTGGCCGACGGCCTTTTCGAGGAATTCGATCAGCTGATCGAGCGCGCGCGCCGCCACTTCGGCCGAGAGCGGCTGACCGTCATAAGCGTCGGCAAAGCGGCCAGCGAGATCGGCGAGCAGACGCAGGAGCGCGGCATGCTCGGGCTCGGTAGCACGCAGTGCCAGCGCCCGATCCTGGAATTCGACATAGGTGCGAAGGCTGCCCTTCTGCTGCAGCAACCAGTTCAACAGCTCGTTCATCGTTTCTCTCTGCGAGGTGGGATCATGTTCGGCGCGGGCCGGCGACGCGACCGAGGATCAGGCGCGCGACGGGGTTGGCGGCCTGGCGCGCGAGGGCGCGGTCATCGCCTCGATGCGCAGCAATTCGTCGAGTTCGGCGCGTGTGAGCAGCCCCTCCTCGAGCACGATGTCGGCGACCTTGCGCTTCTCGGCGAGCGCGCGCTTGGCGACGCGCGAGGACGCCTCATAGCCGAGCGCCGGGACCAGCGCCGTGACGAGCCCGATCGAATCCTCGACCAGCGCCAGGCAGCGCTCGCGATCGGCCTCGATGCCGGCGACGCAACGCGTCGTCAGCACCGTCACCGCAGCGGTGAGGTGGCGCAGCGAGGAGAGCAGGCAATAGCCGATGGTCGGCTCGAAGGCGTTGAGCTGGAGCTGGCCGCCCTCGGCGCACATGGTGACGGTCAGGTCGTGGCCGATGACCAGGTAAGCGACCTGGTTGACCACCTCGGGAATGACCGGATTGACCTTGCCCGGCATGATCGAGGAACCGGCCTGGACCGCCGGCAGGCGGATCTCGCCGAAGCCGGCGCGCGGCCCGCTCGAGAGCAGGCGCAGGTCGTTGCAGATTTTCGAGAGCTTGACCGCGACGCGCTTGAGCACGCCCGAGAACAGCACGAAGGCGCCCATGTCCGAGGTCGCCTCGATCAGGTTGGTGGCCGGCACGAGCGGCAGGCGCGCCGAGCGCGCGAGCTCCTCGATGGCGAGCGCCGCATAGCGCGCATCGGCGGTGATGCCGGTGCCGATCGCCGTCGCACCGAGATTGACTTCGCGGAACAAGGCAGCAGCTTCCCGCAGGCGCGAGACATCCTCCTTGATCGTCGTGAAATAGGCGTCGAACTCCTGGCCGAGCGTCATCGGCACGGCGTCCTGGAGCTGGGTACGGCCGATCTTGAGCACATCGGCGAACTCGACCGCCTTTGCCTTGAAGGCGAAGGCGAGTTCATCGAGCGCCGCGATCAGGGGCTCGGTCGCGAAGATCACCGCTAGGCGCAGCGCCGTCGGATAGGCGTCGTTGGTCGACTGCGCCATGTTGACGTCGTCATTGGGATGGAGCGCGGCGTAGTCACCCTTCGGCCGCCCCATCAGCTCGAGCGCGACATTGGCGACGACCTCGTTGGCGTTCATGTTGGTCGAGGTGCCGGCGCCGCCCTGGACGGCATCGACGACGAACTGATCGTGGAACCGGTTGTCCCTGGCTATCAGATCGCAGGCGCGCTCGATCGCATCCGCCTTTGCCGCCGGCAGATTGCCGAGGCGCCGGTTGGCGCGGGCCGCGGCCTGTTTGACCAGGACGAGCGAGCGCACCAGCTCGGGGAAATGGCCTACCGGCACGCCGGTGATCGGAAAGTTCTCGACCGCCCGCAGGGTATGGATGCCCCAATAGGCGTCCGCAGGCACGTCGGCCTCACCGAGCAGATCATGCTCACGACGGGTCGAGACCTCAGCCAGCGCAATGGTCTGCGTCGTGGCGACTTGCACCGCACCCGGGCGCGAAGCATCCGGTTGCGGAACGGTTCCAGCGTCGTCGGCCATGCCAGATTCCTTTCGACGTCCCGCCATCGCAGATCGCTCCCTGCTTCAGGTCCGGACGGCAAGGCTAGCGCGGCCGCCATGACGGGTCGACCAGGCCACCGGATCGGCTAGGAAACGCTCGATCTCGGCGCGATCCTCCTGCGCGAGGCCCTGGCTGGCTTCGGCGCGCAGCACGTCGCCCCAGTTGGCCAGGGCGTGGAGGGTCAGGCCGGCCTCCTGCAGCCGGGCGCCGGCACCTGGAAAGACGTCGTGATAGAAGATCGTCAAGACATGCTCGACCCCAGCCCCTGCCGCCCGCAGGCCACGGGCGAAGTTGAGCTTGCTGCCGCCGTCGGTCGTCAGGTCGTCCATGAGCAACACGCGCAGGCCCTCGACGGACCCGCCTTCCACCTGGGCGTTGCGCCCGATGCCGAGCGGGCGCTTGCGGACATAGCGCAGCTTCAGGGCCAACCTGTCGGCGAGCCAGGCGGCGAAGGGGATGCCGGCCGTCTCGGCGCCGGCGATCGCATCGAGACTGCCCGACGGGAAGGCCGCGCCGGCATAGCGGGCGGCAAGATCGGTCACCGCCTGGCGCAAGGTGGGATCGCCGAGCAGCAGGCGGACATCGACATAGACGGGGCTCGCCCAGCCGGCCGCCAGAATGAAAGGCTGCTGGCGGCTGACATGGATGGCGCCGGCCCTGAACAACAGCTGCGCGACCTCGCGGCCGGTCTCGTTCGCGCTCATTGCGCCGCCTCCCTGATGGCATCGCGCATCACCGCGACCCCGGCGAGGAAATCGTCGATCGCCATCGCCTCATGCGGATTATGCGATCCGTTCTGGTTGCGCACGAAGATCATCGCGCTGGGGATGCCGGCATTGGCAAAAACCGCCGCATCATGGCCGGCGCCGCTCGGAATCTCCTCGTCGGGTAGGCCAAGATTTCGCGCCGCCGTCTTGAGACGCGCGATCCACCCTCCGTCCATCACCGCCGGGACAGATTCGAGCCGGCGATCAATGCGGAATTCGACCCCCCTCTCTTCGCCGACCAGTCCGCATTCCGAGAGGAACAGGTCGTAGAAGGCCTCCAGCGTCTCGCGGCTCTGGCTGCGGATCTCGAAGGAGAAGCGCACCGTGCCGGGAATGCGCGCGATCGCGTGCTCCTGCGGATCGGTACCGAGCACGCCCGCCGTTATGACCACGTCGCGGCCGCGCTCCAGCAGCGTGCGCCAGTGCCGGTCGAGATGGGTGATCAGCTCGGCCGTGGCGAAGACCGCATCGCGCCGGAGCCAGCGCGGCACCGCGCCGGAATGGCCGGCCTCGCCGAGGCATTCGACCTCGCGATGGCGGATATTGCCCCTGATGCCGGTGACGATGCCAATCGGCAGATCCCGCGCGACCAGCACCGGCCCCTGCTCGATATGCAGTTCGATCCAGGCTGCGACGGTGGCGGGATCGAGCAACGGCTCAGCCCTCTCGACGCGGGCCATGTCGACGCCGACAGCGCGCATGCACTCCGAGAGAGCCTGGCCGCTGGCATGATCGCGCACGGAAAGATCGGCGGTCGAGAGTTTCCCGAACAGAGCGCTGGAGCCGATATAGGCCTTGCCGAAGCGGGCGCTCTCTTCGCCGCGCAGCCCGTAGACCTTGATCGTCCGGCGCGGAACGAAGCCCTCTTCCTTGAAGCGGGCGAGGATGGCGAGGCCGGCAATGACGCCGGCGGCGCCGTCGAAATTACCGCCTTGCGGTACGGAATCGAGATGCGAACCGCAGGCGAGGAAGGGCAGCTCCGGCTCGCTGCCTGCCAGCGTGACGACGAGATTGGCGCCGGCGTCGCGCTCGGTCGCAAGGCCGAGCTCGCGCGCCTTCGCTTCGACCAGGTCGAGCGCCAGGGACTCGCGTTCGCTATAGGCTTCGCGGCTGATGCCGACGCCATCGCTGGTCGCTTCGCGCAAGGCGTCGAACAGCGCCTCGGAAAGGGCGCGGTCGCGCTCATCACCGCTGAAGATGTTGCGCATCTCGGCAGCTTGCGCGGTCACGAGACCGGGTCCAGCCAGGCGAGATCGGGCTCGTCGGCCTCCTCGATGACGACGCCACGGATCAGATCGGTGACGCGCGGGATTTCGCGATGCAGGCAGAAGCTCCGGAGCCCGTCGATAATCGTCGTCATCGCCGCCGGCTGCAGGAAGGTCGCGGTCCCGACCTGCACCGCGCTGGCGCCGGCGAGCATGTACTCGATCGCGTCCTCGGCGGTGGAGATACCGCCGCAGCCGATCACCGGGATCTTCACCGCCTTGGCGCATTGGAAGACCTGGCGCAGCACGATCGGCTTGATCGCCGGCCCCGAGAGCCCGCCCATGATGTTGCCGAGGCAGGGCTTGAAGCTCTTCAGGTCGATCGCCATCGACAGGATGGTATTGGCGACCACGACCGCGTCGGCACCTGCGGCCTCGGCGGCGCGCGCCACCTCGGGCACGTCGCCGGTGTTCGGGGTGAGCTTGAGCCAGAGCGGCAGCTCGGTCGCGGCCCGGAGCAGGCGCGTCACCTTCTCGGTGGACTCAGCCCGCATCGCGAAGGCCTTGCCGTCCTCTTCGATGTTCGGACAGGAGATGTTGGCCTCGATCGCAGCGACGCCGGGGATCGAGAGTTCCGCCGCGAGGCTGGCGAAGCCCTCCGCCGTCGGCGCCGAGATCGAGACGACCAGCGGCGTGTCGTAGGCCGCGTAATGCGGCATGATCTTCTCGATGAAATAGGGCACGCCCTTCGACGGGATGCCGATGGCATTGATCAATCCACCCGGCCGCTCGACCACGCGCGGCAGCGGATTTCCGGCGCGCAGTTCACGGGTGATCGTCTTGGTGACGAAGGCGCCGAGCCGGTTGAAGTCCATCACCTTCTCCAGCCCCTCGGCGAAGGTACCGGACGCCGGCATCACCGGATTGCGCAGGGTGAGCCCGCCGATCGCGACGGAGAGGTCGATATTGGGAGTCATGCTCATGGCAGCGCCTCCATCAGGTCGAAGACCGGGCCGTCCCAGCAGACGCGCCGGTTGACGATCTCGCCGTTGACGTTGAAGTCGCGCACGCAGCAGTAGCAAAGGCCGATTCCGCAGGCCATCTGCTGCTCCATCGCGACCTGGCCGGGCAGGCCGAACTCTCGTGCGAGGCGCTGCTGCACCCGCATCAGCCGGCTCGAACCGCAGGTAAAGAAGGCATCGCAGCGACCGTCGGCGACAAGGCGGCGCAGGATGCGCTCGACATTGGCCGGCCCGCTGGTCGCTTCGGAATCGGTGACGGCGATGACGTCGGCACCATGGCGGTGGAAGAGTTCGACCGAGACGAGTAGATCAGGCCGCCTTGCGCTGAAGACCGCGATCACCTGCGTGCCATTGGCCTTCGCGGCCCTGGCGAGCGGGGCGAGCGTCGCCAGCCCCGCCCCGCGCCCGACGGCGACGATGTGCCGCCATTCCGGATCGAGCGTGAAGCCGACGCCGAGCGGCCCCATGATGTCGAGCTGGTCGCCCGGCCGCAGCGTATCGAGGCCGCGCGTGCCGGCGCCGGTCACCTTGTAGAGGAACTCGACCTGGCGCTTGTCGGGATCGGCCCCGTAGAGGCTCATCGGCCGGCGCAGGAAGGGCTGCTCGCCCGCCGGCTGCGGGCAGAGCAGCTGGAAGAACTGCCCCGGCTGGGCGGCCGCCGCCTCCTCGCTGCAGTTCACAACGAGGTGCCGGTACTCAGCGTTCACCGCCTGGTTGCGGACGACCTCGGCGAGCTCGGCGACGATGCTCGCCTTCCAGGGCGCGCTGCCGCCGATGGGCGCGCCGGATGGCGCGGCCGCCTGGGACTGATCGAGCTGGATCGACATGGCGATACCCCCGCGCTCAGGCGAGCTCAGCGCCACGCCGCTCCGGAATCAGGAACCACATGGCCAGGATGTCGAGCAGGTAGAGCGCCGCCAGCAGGGCGATCGCCATCTCGAAGCTGTAGGCCGCCGCAATCGTCCCGACGACGAGCGGACCAAAGCCGCCGACGCCGCGCCCGATATTGAACAGGACGTTCTGCGCCGTCGCCCGCGCCGTCGTCGGGAAGAGCTCGCTGATCAGCGCACCATAGCCGCCGAGCATGCCGTTGACGAAGAAGCCCATCACCGCGCCGGCGACCAGGAGCTGGAACGGGTCGGTCAGCCGCGAATAGACGATGACCATCACGGCGGCGCCGAGCATGTAGCCGAAGAAGGCCGGGCGGCGTCCGATCCGGTCGGCGATATGGCCGAAGGCGTAGATGCCGACCGCCATGCCGGCGATGGTGACGGAGGTCCAGACCGCCGACTGCGTCAGGGCGAAACCGAAGCGGGTCGCCAGATAGTTCGGCAACCAGATCATCACGCCGTAATAGCCGAAGTTCTGGACCGAGCAGAGCACGACCATGCCGAGGCTCAACTTGGTGGTGTCCCAGTCCTTGACCAGGAGGCGCAGTGCCGACTCCTTCGGCCGGTCCTTGCTGCGGGCGACGAAGACCTCGGGCTCGTGCAGCGAGTGGCGGATGAAATAGGCGGCGACCGCCGGCAGGATGCCGATGGCGAACATGCCGCGCCAGCCGATCATCGGCAGCAGGAGCGGGGTGGCGATCGCCGCCGCCAGCACGCCGACCTGCCAGCCGAGGCCGACATAGGACGAGGCGCGCGCCCGCTTCGAGGCCGGCCAGGCTTCCGCCACCAGCGCCATGCCGATGCCGAATTCACCGCCAAGGCCGAGGCCGGCGATGGTGCGGTAGATCAGGAGGTCCCAATAGCCCTGCGCCAGCGCGCACATGCCGGTGAAGACGGCGAAGAGGACGATCGTCCAGGTCAGCACGCGGACGCGGCCGATGCGGTCCGAGAGCATGCCGAAGCCGATGCCGCCGAGGACGGCGCCGATCAGTGTGGCGGTGACGAGCGAGGCAGCCTGGCCCTGGGTGAGCTGCAGGTCGGCCGATATCGTGCGCAACATGAAGCCGAGGATCAGCAAGTCGAAGCCGTCCATGGCATAGCCGATGGCGGCGCCCCACAGGGCCCTGCGGGCCTTGCTGTCGACCTCGGTCGGAGAGGAGATGGCGATGGAGCCGGTCATGGCTGCCTGATTGTCACTCACGGCGAATTCCCCCGTTTTGCTTTTTAGTTGCGTGCTGAAACGCAAATAGATCGGCGCGCGCATTCCGCGCGCCGCTTCCGGCCCGGTCAAAACCATTGGAGTTTGGGCGTCCGCCCGTCGTTCTCAGGACGCCTGAATGCGTCTCTTGGCGGCCGAAGGATCAATCTCAGCCGCGGAAAATCCGATGCGCGCCGGGCAAGCCCGACGCCGCTGCGTGACCATCTATGTCACGGTCAAATCTCAATTGCAATACTAGTCTCAATTTTGCGACAACCCCGACACACTCGGGCACCACCGCCGCATCCGGGTATTGAGTAGATATCAGACCAGGTTCGATGACGGCCTTCGGATTGCAGGCCGGGCGATCCCCGAGCGCTCGATCGCGGCCCGCAGCACCGCTCCGGCCTCGCCGCCCTTCAAGGCGCGACGCCAGAGGTCGTTGGCGATCTCTTCGTAGAGACGCACCGGTTCCTCATCCGCGGTCAGCATCGCGATACCGGACCGGATATTCGGCAGCTCGCCACCCAGGCGAAAAGGACTCAATCCAAGCAGCGTCTTTTCCGAGGTGCGGAACAGCTGGAAGGTGATGTTCGGCAGCGTCTCCTCGATCAGCCCGATCTGGACCCCCATCGGCTCGCTCTCGATCAGGCCGATCAGGTGCTCGATCTCGGTTCGTGCGGCCAGGCGCCGCCGGGTCAATTCGCTATCCGGCAGGTTGAACCGGCCGACGACGCCGAGCTTGAGCCAGCGTTCGATCTCAAGGACGTTGACGAAATTGACGACACTGAGCCGGCGCCGTTTGCGCGCTCGCTTGCGGTCATCAAGGATCGCGATGATCGCGTCGATTTCCCCGATCGCCTGCTCGCGCTCGGTTATGTGAGACGGAAGCGCTTCGACGAGGGTCTGGCGCAAATAGCCGGAGTAGTCGTCCGAGGTCAGCAGATAGGACAGCGGCGGGAAGTGAGCGATGACCTGGTCCGCCTGCTCCTCGATCTGCCGCATCCGCTCGAAATAGCTGATCGGGCTGGAATAATATTCAACGCCAGCCCCGAGCAGCGAGGCAACGGTCGTCTCCAGCAGGACCGCCAGCCGTTCCAGGGTTTCGATCTTGACGACGCCGCCGCCTTCGATCCGGTAAACCGCCGCCCGCGAGATTCCGAGCCGCTCGGCAACGTCTTCGGCCAAAAGCCCCCGCCCCAGGCGGTAGGCTTTCAGGCGCTCACCGATTTCGTCGAACCGGATCATCAAACCTGCCTGGGGATCTGCCGAATCTCACAATGCCATATCAGATACAGCGCTTTCGGGCCTGGCGCGAACGTCGGTTGAGTAGGATGAAGACGGCCAAAGAAAAGGGCTCGCGTCGTCCGCGAGCCCTTTCCAAAATCGGCGATGGTCACTCGGCGCAGCCTGGGGTGCTGCCCCGGCTGCGGGCCAGGATCAGTGGGCCGCCCAGGCGCCGTTCTTCACCGTGCGCAGTTCGAGTTCGACCGGCAGCTTGGTCTGCCCGTTCTCGTCGAAGCTGGTGTGCCCGAGCGCACCGTCATGCTGGGTTTCGCGGATGGCCTTGGCGATCGCGGCCTTGTCCTTGGTGCCGGCCTTCTTGATCGCGGCAATCAGGATGTTCGCCGTGTCGTAGGCGTTCTTGGTGTAGGTCGTCGAAGGCTCGGCGAACTTGGCAGCCGCATAGTCATCCCTGAGCTTGGCGACCTGCGGATTGTCCTTCTCCTTGGCGATGCCGACGACCGTGCCCTCGGCAGCGGCGGCCGCGATCTTGATGAAGGCCGGATCGTGGAAGCCGTCGACGCCGATCATCGGCTGCTTCATACCGAGCTCGACCATCTGCTGGCGCACCAGCCCGGCTTCGGTCACGACGCCGCCGAAATAGATAGCATCGGGGGACGCGGCCTTGATCTTCGTCAGCAGCGCGCGGAAATCGGTCGTGCCGACGGGCGCGGCCTCGGTGGCGATGATGCTGCCGCCGGCCGCCTTGTAGAACTTCTCGAAGTTCTGGGTGTTGGCCGCGCCGTAGTCGCTAGTGTCCGAGACGATCGCGATCTTCTTGCCGACCTTCTCTGCCGCCCATTTGGCCAGCGGCTCGTTGGTGTTCACCAGCGTTGTCGCGACGCGCGAGACCATCGGGTTGTTGCGCTCGGTGATCTTCGGCGAGATCGCACCCCAGACGATGAAGGGCACGCCCGCACGCTGGAACACCGGGATCGTCGCCAGTGCAACACCGCTGTTCCAGTGGCCGGCCGCGGCGATGACCTGCGGGTCGTTGGTGAGCTTGATCGCGGCCGAGACACCGGTCTGCGGATTAGCGGCGTCATCGAGGATGACCGGCTCGATCTTGAACGGCAGGCCGGAGGCATTGGCCTGGTCGATGGCGAGCTGGAAGCCGTTGCGGGCCGACAGGCCCTGCTGGGCATTGCCGCCGCTGAGCGGACCGATGAAGCCCAGCTTGATCGTTTCCTGCGCCATGGCGGTGGTCGACACCAAGGCGAGCGCCGTCCCGACGATGGCCGCGCGCACGAACGCGCCCAGGGACTTCTCTCCGGTATTCGGGTTGAAAGGCATGATCCCCTCCTCAAGGAATTGGATGTGTCCGGCACCGTGAGCGTCACCGACGACATCGTGGCTCGACCATCTGCCCTTCAGGAAACCCGAAGCAAATCGGATATTTTGCGCCCAGAGCTTCGGTTTTGCCGAAGCAGGTCGCCCGGAGCCCCACAGGCCGGCGAATGACGGGCGAGCCTGACTTACCTCAAGACAAGCAAAGCAGGGATTCCGAAATTGCGACTCTTGCCGGCTTCGGTTCTGGTGCACAGCGAAAACCAATTGCGGCACGCCCCGGCAGAGGCGGCGCAAACACGAGGGGACGTGAATGACAGAGCAACTGGTTCAGCAGCTCCTGAACTGGATCACGCTCGGCTCGATCTATGCGCTGGTCGCGGTCGGATTCAGCCTGCTTTTCGGTGTCCTCAACATCATCCATTTCTCGCATGGCGACGTGTCGCTGCTGGCGCCGTTCCTGGCGCTTGCGGCCGTGCAAACCGTGAGCGCATCCCTCGGCGGCTCGCCTACGGTGGCGGCCATCGTGCTCGCAGTGCTCCTCGCCGTCATCGTCACCGGCCTGCTCGGCGTGGTGCTCTATTATCTCGTAATCAAGCGCTTCCAGAATGCGCCCGCGATGATGGCGCTGGTCGCCACCGTCGCGCTCGGCATCGTCCTGCGTGAGCTGATCCGCCATTTGTACCCGCAGGGCTCCAACCCTCATGCGGTGCCGAGGCTTGTGCCTGGCAGCATCGAGGTCCTCGGCGTCACCATCCCGGCCTTCAACCTCGTCGCGATCCTGGTCTCGGTTCTCTCGGTCGGCCTGCTGTTCTATATGCTCGAGCGGACGCGGCTCGGCCTGCACATCAAGGCCGTGTCGCAGGACAGGGATGCGGCGCGCCTCATCTCGATCTCGCCGGCGCGGGTCTTCCAGATCACATTCTTCATCGCCTCGGCGATCGGCGCTATCGGCGGCCTGTTCTTTGCGGGCTATGCCGGCATCGTCCGCTTCGACTTCAGCGTCGATATCGGCCTGATCGGCTTTTCGGCCGCGGTGGTCGGCGGGCTCGGCTCCATGCCAGGCGCGATCATCGGCAGCCTGCTCATCGCGGGTCTCGATACGCTGGTGCAGGCCACGGTCCCGAACGGCGCCTCCTATCGGCAGGTCTTCGTCTTCCTGCTCGTCATCTGCGTCCTCGTCTTCCGTCCGGCCGGCCTGCTCGGCCGCACAATCGTGGAAAAGGTCTGAGCCGATGTCCGTGTCCGTGACAGCGACGCGCGGAACCTCCGGCGCCGCGGCCGCTCTCTCCATCGTTGCGCTCACCGAGATCGGCAGTGCCGCCTTCCTCAGGCAGTTCCTGCTGGCCGAAGACTGGCGCGTTGTCGTCGGGCTGCTCGGCTTCTTCGCCATGGTGCTGGTCGGGCTGCAACGCATGCCCACGGTCGAGGCCCGGATCGAAAGCTCCTTCTCGGCCCAAAGCCGCTTTGCGACGCTGCTCGGCATCGCGATCGTGCTGCTGTTCCCCTTCCTGCTGGAGAAGAGCACCTATGCGCTGCACCTGCTGATCATCGCGCAGCTCTATGCGGTGCTGGCGCTGGCGCTGAACTTCCAGCTCGGCAGCGCTAATATCCCGAACTTCGCGACCGGCGCCTCCTACGGCATCGGCGCCTATGCCTCGGCGCTATTGGCCCTGAACTGGGATGTCAGCTTCTGGCTGGCGCTGCCGGCGGCAGCGGTCGTCGCGACGATCTTCGGCTTCGTGCTCGGCGTGCCCTCGATGCGCACCCGCGACAGCTATCTTGCGCTGGTCACCATCGCCTTCGGCGTCGTCGTCCACCAGCTCCTCAACAATCTCGAGTTCACCGGCGGCCCGAACGGACTGGTCGGCATTCCGGCGCCGGAGCTGTTCGGACACTCCTTCGCCTCCCCGCTCGTCATTTTCGGCCACTCGCTGCCGTCGCAGGCGAATTTCTACTATCTCTCGGCCGCGCTGGTCGGGGTCTCGATCCTCTTTGCCGCCAGGCTGCATCATTCGCGGATCGGGCTCGCCTGGAACGCGCTGCGGGCGGACGAGCTGGCGGCGCGCTGCCAGGGCATCAACGCGACCTGGTACAAGGTCCTCGCCTTCGTGGTCGACGCCTTCCTCGCGGGCTTTGCCGGCACGATCTACGCCTTCTATGTCGGCTTCATCTCGCCCGACAACTTCACCTTCCTCGTCTCGGTGACGATCATGACGATGGTGATCGCCGGCGGCATGGACAACACGCTCGGCGTCATCGTCGGCGCCTTCCTGCTGACGATGCTGCCGGAGAAGCTGCGCGCCTTTTCCGATTACCGCATCCTGTTCTTCGGCGTGACCGTGATCGCCTTCCTGATGATCCGCCCGCAGGGCATCTTCCCGCAGCGGCTGCGGCGCTACGGAGGCTGAGCTCATGTCCGCTCCCGTCATCCTCGAAGGCTCCGGCCTGACGATGCGCTTCGGCGGCCTCGTCGCAATGGCCGAGGTCGACTTCACCCTGCGCAAGGGCGAGATCCTCGGCATCATCGGCCCCAACGGCGCCGGCAAGTCGACGCTGCTCAACATCATCACCGGCATCTATGTCCCCTCCTCCGGCGAGGTGCGCCTTTCCGGCGAACGGCTCAATGGCCAGCCGGCGCATAGCATCGTCGGCAAGGGCATTGCCCGCACCTTCCAGTCGAGCCGGCTGTTCGGCGATCTGTCGGTGCTCGACAACGTCATCATCGGTCGACACACCCATATGAAGACGGGGATATTCGACGCGATATTTCGGCGCTCCAAAGCCGAAGCGGAGCTTGCCGAGGCGGCCGATATCGCGGAACGGCTGCTCAAGGCCGTCTCGCGCGGGCTCTACGAGCAACGCCACCGCCCTGCCGCCGAACTGCCGCAGGCCGACCGCCGGCGCCTCGAGATCGCCCGCGCGCTGGCGAGCGAGCCCAAGGTGCTGCTGCTCGACGAACCATCCTCCGGCATGGACGACGCCGACACCGACGCGCTGATGGACGATATCCGGGCGCTCTGCGCCGAGCGGCCGGAACTCGCAATGATGATCATCGAGCACGACATGCGGCTCGTCGCCTCGCTGCCGCACCGCGTCCTGGTGCTCGATTACGGCCAGAAGCTGGCCGAGGGCTCCTATGAGGAGGTGCGTCTCATTCCGCGGGTGCAGGAAGCCTATCTCGGCAGAAAGGCGGCGCAGAATGCTCAAGCTTGACAAGGTCGACACCAATTACGGTGTCGTCGCGATGCTGCGCGACGTGTCCTTCCATGTCGGCGAGGGCGAGCTGGTCTGCATCCTCGGCCCCAATGGCGCCGGCAAGACGACGACCTTCCGCGCGATATCGGCGCTCCTGCCCCTGGCGAAGGGGCGCATCGAGATCATGGGCCGGGACCTCTCGAGCCTGCGCACCGAGACGCTGAGCGGGCTCGGCATCGGCTTCGTGCCGGAAGGGCGGCGACTCTTCGCCGATATCACGGTGCGCGACAACATCCGCCTCGGCTATGAGGCGCAGGGCCTGAAGGCGGATTTCGCCGACCGGCTGGAAGAGATGCTCACCCTCTTCCCCCGCGTGCGCGACCGCATCGGTCAGCGTGCCGGCACGCTCTCCGGCGGCGAGCAAGCCATGGTGGCGCTGGCGCGCGCGCTCGTCGGCAAGCCGAAGCTCGTGATCATGGACGAACCATCGCTCGGCCTCTCGCCCAAACTGATCGACGAGTACTTCGACACGGTCGCCGAGGTGAACCGCCGCGGCACGACGGTCGTCCTGATCGAGCAGAACGCCGAAACGGCGCTGTCGATCGCCAATCGCGGCATCATGCTGGTGAAGGGCCGCGTCGTCGCATCCGGCACCGCAGCGGAGCTTCTCGGCAGCGACGCGGTTCGCCATCTCTATCTCTGATTTCCGCAGCAGTGCGCGGCGATGAAGGTCTGGGCATGAACACGCTGGCGATCCTCGACAAGCTGGTGTCGTTCTCCACCGTCAGCAGGGACCCGAACCGCCCGCTGATCGATTTCGTGCGCGCCTTCCTTGCCGAACACGGCATCGAAAGCGAGCTTGTCGAAGCAGAGGGCGGGCGCAAGGCCAATCTCTTCGCGACCATCGGCCCGCGCGACCGGCCGGGCATCATGCTGTCCGGACACACCGACGTGGTACCAGCCGACGGCCAGCCCTGGAGCTCCGATCCGTTTCAGCTCAGGGTGGCGGGCGGCCGCGCTTTCGGGCGTGGCACGGCCGACATGAAGGGCTTTGTTGCCTCGGCATTGGCGCTGGCCGCGCGGGCCGCATCGCGCGAGCTTGAAACGCCGCTGCACCTCGCTCTGAGCCATGACGAGGAGATCGGCTGCGTCGGCGTCCGCTCGCTGATCGACCTTCTTGCCACCCGAGGCTTCGCCGCCAGGCTCGCGGTCATCGGCGAACCAACGCAGATGCGCATCGCGACCGGGCACAAGGGCAAGCTCGCTGCGCGCGCCACCTGCTGCGGTGTTTCCGGTCATTCCGCGCTCGCCCCGAAAGCGCTCAACGCCATCCATCTGGCCTGCGATTTCGTCACGGCCTTGCGGCGGCGGCAGGACGAACTGGCTGAGAGCGGCGCCCGCGACGACGACTACGACATTCCCTACACGACGGTCCACGCCGGCGTGATCGCGGGCGGCACGGCGCTGAACATCGTGCCCTCGCTCTGCACCGTCGATTTCGAGATCCGCAACATCGCCACCGACGATCCGGTCGCGATCCTCGACGGCCTGATGGACGAGGCGGCTACGCTGGCCGCCGCTCGGCAAGCGGCGCATCCCGAGGCAGCGATCAGGGTCGAGCGCCTGAACGACTATCCGGGCCTTGCGACACCGGTTGAATCCGAAGCGGTCCGCTTCGTCGCCGCGCTGCTCGACGACGGGGCGACCCACAAGGTCGCGTTCGGAACGGAGGGCGGCCTGTTCTCCAGCCGCCTGGGCGTTCCGGCACTCGTCTGCGGCCCGGGCTCGATGGATCAGGGCCACAAGCCCGATGAGTTCATCACGCTCGACCAGCTCGCCGCCAGCGACCGGTTCATGGAGCGGCTGCTCGACAGGATCGCGACCTGAGGCACAAAGCTGCTCGGCGCGGGCACATGAGCGCGCTTTGCCGCGCGGGCTCCGCGTGCTTTATGCTGCCGCATGCGCTTTTCCCTACGTCAGTTGGAATATTTCATCGCGGCCGGCGAAACGGGCAGCATCACCCTCGCCTCCGAGCGAATCCACATTTCCCAGCCCTCGATCTCGACGGCGATCTCGCATCTCGAGCGCGAACTGAAGGCGCAGCTCTTCATTCGCCATCATGCCCAGGGGCTGTCGCTGACGCCGGTCGGCCGGGCACTCCTTGCTGAGGCCAAACGCGTCGTCGCGCAGGCCGAGAGCCTCTACACTGTCGCGGATGAGACCAGCGGGCTGGTGCGCGGCACGCTCTCCCTGGGCTGCATGGTGACGCTGGCTCCGATGCTCGTCCCGGAATTGTCCCAGGGCTTCGTCTCCGCTTTTCCCGACACGAAGATCCTGCATATCGAGGGTCATCAGGAGGACCTGCTCAGGGGCCTGCGGCGGTCCGAGATCGATCTGGCCCTGACCTATGACCTGCAGATTCCCGAGGACATCGAGTTCTCTCAGCTTGTCAGCCTGCCGCCCTACATCGTCGTTGCCGAGACGCATCCTCTCGCACAGCAGAGTGCCGTGACACTGGACGAGCTTGCCGATCAGCCGCTGGTGCTGCTCGACCTGCCGCTGAGCCGGGAGTATTTCGTCGCCCTGTTCATGTCCGCTGGCATCACGCCAACGATCGCAGCGCGATCGTCCTATCCCGACGTCGTGCGGGCGATGGTCGCCAACGGCGCCGGCTACGCGCTGTTCAACGTCCGCCCGCGCTCGGACCAAGCACTCGATGGCCGCAAGCTGGTCTCGATCCGGCTGGCAGGGCAGCATCGCCCGATGACGATCGGCGTCGCGACGCTGCGCACGCTGGCCAAGTCCAGGCTGATCGCGGCGTTCGAGGCGCACTGCCAGGCGCGCATCTCGCGCTCCTACATCCCCGGCATGGTCGCTCCCGCCATGACCGAGCGCACGCGGATCGAGCCGTAGGCGGCTGCCGCCCTCTCACTCGTCTCCGGGAACCCCGTAGGACGGTGCCGCGCGCGGATCGAGCGCGCGCTGGATATAGGCGTCGAGCTGCGGCTTGTAGACGTCCCAAGCCGTCGCGATCGCCTCGATCGGGCAATCTTCCGTCCAATCGCAACGCAGGTCGGCGACCGGCCAGCTGAGCTTGTCGACGATCTTGAGCCCTGCCGAGCGGACCGGCCCGGCCTCGCCGCCGGCAGCAAGGCCTGCGCGCATCGCGGCGATGAGCCGGTCGCCGAGATGGCCGGAGCTTGCGAGGAAGCCGTCGACAATCGCCTGGGGAACACTGTCATTGGCGAGTAGATTGCCGCCGGAGGCGACGTCCTGCGCCTGCGCCGATGTCCAGATCCCCAGCGAATTCGGCCCGGAATGGATCGCCGTCATGCCGTTCCGGTCGACCGCCAGGACCTGCCGGTATTCGATGAACCGGCCGCGCTTTTGGACCTCGGCAATGGCTTCCGCCGCGGTCCGGCCTTCTTCCATCAGGTCGAGCGTCAACGGACCCAGGGTCGGGTCCGTGACGTTCTGCGACGCGACCGCACCGACGCCGGCGCGCGCATAGGAGCAGCGCGCCGCGACCGCGGGCGAGGAGGACGAGATCGCGACGCCGAACATGCCGGTCCGGGCGCAGCGGGCGACCAAAGAAAAGGTCATCGGCTCAATCCGGAATGACGGCCGTGCCGTCGATCTCGACCAGCCATTCCGGCCGGGCCAACGCCTGCACAACGAGCCCGGTCGAGACCGGATGCACGCCTTTGAGGTACTCGCCCATCGTCCGGTACACCGCCTCGCGGTGGCGCACATCTGTCAGGTAGACGACGACCTTGACCAGGTGCGCCATCTCGCCGCCGGCTTCCTCGATCAGCTGCTTGATGTTCTGCATGACCTTGTGGGTCTGCTCGACCGGGTCATGGCTGTCGAGGTTGACGGCGTCGTCGAGGTTCTGCGGGCACTGGCCACGCAGCCAGACGATCCGCCCACCCCGGGTGACGACAGCCTGCGCCAGGTCGTTGTCGAGCTTCTGCTCCGGATAGGTGTCCTTGGTGTTGAACTTGCGGATGCGGGTATGTGCCATCTGGGCCTCCTTGGTCAGACCATGCTCGACGCGAACGGCCCGGAGGCCTTCGCGACGAACTCAGGTTCTCGTTCGACAGTCATGCGCTCTCGAGTTCGCGCCGCATGGCATCATGATAGGCTGCGTAGCTGCGCTGGATCGTGATCTGGTCCGCAAGATATCTGGCGTCGTGCCACACGCCCCAGATGAAGGTCGAGCCGCGCCGCGACTGCCAGGGCAGGCCCAGGAAGTAGATGCCCGGCTCTGACGAGACGCCGCGCTGGTGCTGCGGGCGACCGTTGGCGTCGAAGGCGTCGACCTTCATCCAGCTATAGTCGGCGGTGAACCCCGTCGCCCAGATGATCGTGCCGATCCCAGCCTGGGCCAGGTCGAGCGAGGCGATGGGGTTTGCCACGCAATCGGAATCCGCGACGATAGCGCGCGCCTCCGGTTCTTCCGGCAGGTCGAGGCCGTTGCGGGCGATGTAGGCATCGGCCTCATCCAGCAAGGCATGAAGATTGGCGTCGCCGCGCCGGAGATTCTCGACGAGGTCGGGGGCAAAGCTGACCACGCCGTTCTCGCAGGCTTGCGTTCGCCCGACGAGGAGCAGTCCGCGTGCCGCCAGGCGCCGGAAATCGATCGTGTGACCGCCATTCGCCCCGCTGACCGCGATCGTGACGTGCTCCGTACCGGGCTCGCGCGCGGCGGCATCCCATTTGCCAAGGACGCCGAGCCACCAGCAGAAGTCGCGGCCGCGATAAGCCCGCGGCGGGCGATCATGCGGGCCGACGGACAGGTAGACGCGCCGCCCCGAATCCAGCAATTCCTCGGCGATCTGTGTTCCCGAAGAGCCCGACCCGACCACCAGAACGGCCCCCTCGGGAAGCTGGCCGGGATTGCGGTAAGCAGTGGAATGCATCTGCAGCACGCCGGCGTCCGGCGGAACCACTTTGGGGACTATCGGGCACTGGAACGGGCCGGTCGCGACCACGATCCGGTTGGCCTCCATCGGGCCAGCCGATGTCTCGACGCGGAACCCCGGCCGGCCGGCAAGCCGCTCTACATGCCGGACCTCGATGCCACAGCGGATCGGTGCGGCAATCTTCTTGGCATAGGCGACGAAATAGTCGGCAACTGTTTCCTTTGGCGGGAAGTCGTTGGGGCCGACCTCGCCATCCACATCGGAAAATTCGAGGCCCGGAAAGCGGTCGTGCCAGGCCGGCCCGTTCGCGGCCAGTGAGTCCCAGCGCTCCGAGCGCCAGCGTTCGGCGATGCGGCTCCTTTCGAGCACGACATGCGGCACGCCGGCCCGGCCCAGATGCTCGCTCATCGCGACCCCCGCCTGGCCGCCGCCGACGACGAGCGTGTCGATCTGCTCAACTGACATTGTTCGCCTCTTGCCGAATCCGGTGGAATTCCCCTGCGGGAAATCCCAACCCCGGCCTTGGTCTACCGGCGGCGTCAGCGTCGTAAAAATACGAATTATTGCTGTGGTGATTTGGATTTTCCTAAACCCGGTAGACACGTGCGGCCTAACCACGGCGGCGATGGGCAGCTCAACCGCTTTCGGTCCGGCCGCCTCATACTCGCTCAACAGCGAGACCGGACAGTGAAGATGCGCTGTCGCGTCTCCCGCAAAGCAGGTCACACACAGGTGCTCCCGTCTGTTGCAAATATTTCACAAGAGATTTTATAACTTCCTCCCGTCGACCGGCTCCAGCCTGAACCGGCGGATGTGGAGGAATCTCACGTGAAAACCAGCGGCGTCGGGACGATCGGCAGTCGAATCGTTCTGGAGAACGAGCATGTCAGGGTGTGGCTCGTTGAGCTCGAACCCGGCGAGATTCAGTCACGCCATGTCCACGAGTTGCCCTATCTGATCGTGCCGCTGACCGACGGCAAGAACATCATGCGCTTCGACGATGGGCGTGAAGTCTCGACAGACGAGAAGCCGGGCGCCTGCCTCTGGCGCATGCCCGGCGTTCCCCATGAATTGGAAAACATCAGCGCCTGGCAGTATCGCAATGTGCTCGTCGAGCTGAAGACCCCGGCGGCTGCGACGCCGCCCGCGCCATGATCGCGCGCAGGAGCCTCCTTGCCCTGCCGCTCCTCGCGCCGTTCCTGACCGCGACGGCGCGGGCCCAGGGGCTATCCAACCGCCCCGTCACCATCGTCTCGCCCTATATGGCGGGCGGTACCAGCGACATCATCGCCCGCGTGCTCGGCGAGGGGCTGAACGAGCTCTGGAAGCAGCCGGTGCTGATCGAGAACCGGCCGGGCGCGAATGGCTCGATCGGCGTTTCGGCCGTGGCGAGATCGGCGCCCGATGGGCACACTTTGCTCGCCGTGGCTTCGAGTGCGCTGACGCTCAACCCGCTCCTCTACAAGAAGCTCTCCTATGACGTGGAGCGCGATCTCGTTCCCGTCAGCGTCACCGGGCAGGTCCCCAATGTCGTTGTCGTCAATCCCAGGCTGCCGGCGCGCGACCTCGCCGAGCTGATCGCGCTCGCCAAGGCGAAACCGAGTGGCCTCACTTATGCCTCGCAGGGCATCGGGTCGAACGGCCAGATGAACGCCGAGATGTTCCGGCTCGCCACCGGCATCTCCCTCGTGCACGTCCCCTACAAGGGCAGCGCTCAGGCGGTGACCGATCTCGTCGGCGGGCAGGTCGACCTGATGTTCGACAACCTGCCCACGGTGCTCGAGCATATACGGGGCGGCCAGCTCCGGGCTCTCGCCGTGACCTCCGCCAGCCGCTCGCTTTTGCTGCCGGAGGTGCCGACCATGGCCGAAGCGGCGATCCCCGGCTTCGACACCTCAGCCTGGTTCGCCGTGCTCGCGCCCAAGGCGACGCCGCCGGAACTATTGGCTCGGCTCGAGCAGGCCGTGACGGGCGTTCTGGCGCGGCCCGCGATCTCCGCGAGGCTTGCGGCCGCAGGCGTGACCGTGGCCGCCGCTGGCTCGGCGGAGCTCGCAGCGCGTATCGAGCGCGACCGCAAGACATGGGGAGAGGTCATCGCCAGGGCGGGCATCCCGGTCGAATGATTTTCAAAAGATATCTCTTGAGAAATATCAGTGGATCGGACATCTTGAATGCCAAGGGCTGATGCTCGCTGGAAGAGGGGAATGCCGATGCACTGGATGAGGAAGACCGCCATCGCCAGCCTTGCGGGGGCGTTCGTCGCCGCCCTGGGCCTTGCCGCTGCCCCCGCCCGGGCGCAGACTCCGATCACCTTCTCGCTCGATTTCCGCGCGCTCGGGCGTCACGCGGCCTGGTTCGTCGCCCTCGACAAGGGCTATTACAAGCAGGCCGGGCTCGACGTCAGCATCATCTCCGGGCAGGGAACGGCGCAGGCGATCCAGGCTATCGAAGCCGGAACCGCGCAGATCGCTTTCTCCGACGTCGCCGGCGTCGTCGCAGCCCGGGCCAATGGCGGCTCGACCGCAAAGATGGTCTCGGTCATCTACCAGAAGGCGCCCTATGCGATCTTCTCGCTGCGCGACGGCGCCAATGTCCGCTCCGCCGACCAGCTCGCCGGGCTCGAGATCGGCAGCGGCGCCGGCAGCTTCACGCAGAAGGTGATCGAGGCCTTCATGGCGCAGAAGGGCATCAAGACGCCGGCCAAGTTCACCAACATCGACCCCTCCGCCCGCGTCGGCATGCTCGCGGCCAAGAAGATCCCGGCGGTCGAGACCTTCGTGATGACGCGCCCTGGCGTTGCCAAGGCGGTCGGCTCATCGAACGCCCGGACCTACCTGCTCGCCAATGACGGGCTCGTGCTCTACTCGAACGGTATCGTGGTGCGCGAGGACCTGATCAAGTCGAAGCCGGACGTGATCAAGGCCTTCATCGCGGCCTCGCTGAAGGGCTGGAAGGACATGATCGCCAAGCCGGACGAGGCGGCCGACATCGTCGTCAAGCTCAACAAGGGCCTCGAGAAAGATGTCGTTCTCGAGGAGATCGAGATCGTGAGCGAGCTGGTGAAGACCGACGTCACCGAGAAGAAGGGGCTGGGCGCGATCGACCCCGAGGCAATGGCCTCGTCCGTATCGCTCATCCTCCAGACCCTGCCCGGCGCCAAGCTCGCAGCCGGCGACGTCTACGATGCGACCTTGCTGCCCGCGACTCCGGTTCTTCCGTGATCTCATCCGTCGCAGAACCGCAAAGCACGCCCAGGGAGGCGGACGACATCTACGGCCGCTTCGTCGGCGTCCGTAAGGTCTTCGGCAAGCAGGAGGGCGCCATGATTGCGCTCTCCGATGTCGACTACGAACTCCGGAAGGGCGAGCTCGTCGCCCTGCTCGGCCCCAGCGGCTGCGGCAAGACCACCTTGCTGCGGATCGTCGCCGGCCTGACCAAGCCGAGCGGCGGCAGCGTCGTGATCCGCGGTCGCGAGGTCACCGAGCCGCAGGATGATTTCGGCTTCGTCTTCCAGAGCCCGAACCTGCTGCCCTGGCGCACCGTGCTTTCGAACGTACTCTTTCCGATGGAGATCAAGGGACGGCTCGATGCGGCGGCGAAGGCGCGCGCCGTCGAGCTCCTGGAGCATGTCGGGCTCGGCAAATTCCTGAAAAGCCGTCCGCACGAGCTCTCCGGCGGCATGAAGCAGCGTGTCGCGCTCTGCCGGGCGCTGATCCACTCGCCATCCCTCCTGCTGATGGACGAGCCCTTCGGCGCCCTCGACGAGCTCACCCGCATGGAGATGCACGAATTGCTGCTCGGCATCCGGCGCCTGACCGGGGCAACCGTGATGTTCGTGACGCACTCGATCTCCGAGGCGGTCTATCTCGCCGACGAGGTCCTCGTCTTCAGCGCCCGGCCCGGCCGCGTCTCCGACCGGATCCGGATTGAGCTGCCCTATCCGCGGGCCGCGAGCCAGCGTTTCACGACGGCCTTCAGCGAGTACGAGCGCCGTGCCGGCGCCGGGCTCGGTGTCCTTCATCACGCGTGACGAACAGCGCCATGAAAATCACCTCCGAAGCCGTCACGCGGGTCGCCTATCCTATACTCGGCCTGCTTCTGCTGCTCTTGCTCTGGCAGGGCTACATCGTCCTGTTCGACGTGCCGCAGGCGGTGCTGCCGCGCCCGCTCGCAGTCTGGAACGCGACGATCAACAATCTTCCGCTGCTGATTTCCGAGGGGCGCGTGACGCTGCTCGAAAGCGTCTACGGCTTCCTGCTTGCCTTCTTCCTGGGCATCCCGATCGCCGTGGCGATCTCCTCGTCGCGCACGCTCAACCTGATGTTCTATCCGCTGTTGATCGCGACTCAGGCCCTGCCCAAGGTCGCACTGGCACCGCTGATCCTGGTCTGGCTCGGCACCGGCATCGAATCCAAGCTCGCCATCGCTTGGCTCGTCGCCTTTTTCCCGATCGTGGTCGACACCGCGACAGGTTTGCGCTCGACTCCGGCGGAGATGCTAGACTTGGCCGCCTCGGTCCGTGCCACCGGCTGGCAGACCTTCTGGAAGATCAAGTTCCCGGCGGCCCTGCCCTTCGTCATCACCGGCTCGAAGGTCGCGATCACGCTCGCCGTCATCGGCGCGGTGATCGGCGAATTCATCAGCTCGAACGAAGGCCTCGGCAATCTCCTGCTCGTTGCCAATTCGCAAGTGAACACGCCGCTCGCCTTCGCCGCGCTGCTGGCGCTGGCGGTCCTCGGCATGGCGCTTTACGCCGTCGTCGCCTTCGTCGATATCGCGCTGAAGCCCTGGTTCAGCGAAGTCCGGCATTGATGGGCTTGTTATGATGGATTTGCCATGACGAAGCCCCGCATTGCGCTGCTCGTCGGCTCGCTCAGCCATGAATCGATCAATCGCCGATTGGCCTCGGCACTCACACGGCTCGGCGCCGACCGTTTCGATTTTGGGGAGAGCGATCTCGCCGGGCTGCCGCTCTACAACCGCGACCTGGACCGCGCGCTGCCGTCGGCGGTGCTGGCCTTCAAGCAGGCGATCGAAGCGGCCGATGGCGTGCTGATCGTCTCGCCTGAATACAACCGCTCGGTCCCGTCAGCGCTCAAGAATGCCATCGACTGGGGCTCGCGCCCCTATGGCGCCAACTCCTGGCGCGGCAAGCCGACGGCGATCGCCGGGCTTGCCAGCGGCGCGCTCGGGACGGCCCCAGCCCAACAGCACCTGCGGAACATCCTCTCGCATCTGGACGTTCCCGTGCTGCCGCAGCCGGAAGTCTGCATGGCGATGCGCGAGGGACTGTTCGATGCCGGTGGCGACATCGCCGATCCCGCGACGCGGCAGTTCCTCGACGGCTTCCTCGGCCGTTTTTTCGCGCATATCGCGCGCTTCGCGATGGCACCCGCATGACCGCACAGCGTATCGCCCTCGACGTCCACGCCCATCTCATTCCGGTCGGCGCGCCGCTCGCGAGCGTTCCCGGCGTGAGCTGGGACGCGGCGACCGAAAAGCTCGTCATCGATGGCCACACGATCGGCATCAAAGCGCTGTTCCATCCCGAGGCGCTGATCGCCTGGATGGACGAGCAGCAGGTCGAGCGCGCCTGGATCTCGGCGCCACCGCCGACCTATCGCCCCGGGCTCGATGCGGCTGAGGCAGAGGCGTGGACGCAATTGCTCAATGACGGGCTCGCCGCGATCGCCGCGGCGCATCCGGACCGGCTGGCGCCGCTCTTCCATCTGCCGGTGGCTTATCCGGAGCTCGCCGCTTGGATCGTGCGCGAGCGCTCCACGGGTACCGAAGCTCGCTTCTCGATGCCGACGGGCGAGCCGGGGCTGATGTTGTCGGACGCCAGCCATGCCCCGCTCTGGCAGACGCTGGATGAAGTCTCGGCCTTCGTCTTCCTGCATCCCGGCGAGGGCTGCGACGGGCGGCTCGACCCGTTCTATTTGCACAACCTCCTCGGCAATCCGAGCGAGACAGCGGTCGCGGCCGGCCATCTCGTTTTCGCCGGCATTCTGGAACGGCACCCGCGCATCACCATCTGCCTCGCCCATGCCGGCGGGACCGTGCCGGCCGTGGCCGGGCGCTGGCAGCGCGGCTTCGAGACCGGCCGGCCGGGCGTCGACAAGCAAGTTGAGGCGCCGGCGCGGGCACTGCGCCGCTTCTGCGTCGACTGCATCGCGCATGACGATACGCTGCTCGATCTGGCGGCTTCGGTGTTCGGCGAGGAACGGGTCGTCTTCGGCTCTGACTGGCCGTTCCCGATGGGCATGATCAAGCCGCACGAGCAGCTCGCCGGCCTCAGCGAGAGCCGGCGCCGGGCGATCTTCTGCGACAATCCCGCCAAGCTGACAGGCTGACGTGAAAAAGGGCCGGCTCCGAGGAGCCGGCCCTTTCGCTTGATGGACGCACCCTTCAGGGCGCGACGTCGCTCTCTCCGGCGAGATCATGCGCGACGAGGCGATTGCGCAGCTCGCCTAGGCCCTCGGCCCGAACCACCACTTCGTCGCCAGCCTTTAGGAAAACCTGCGGCTCGCGCGCATTGCCGATGCCGCTCGGCGTGCCCGTCAGCAGGACATCGCCCGGATGCAGCGTCATGCCGAAGGAGAGCTCGGCGATGAGCTCGTCGACCGGGAAGGCCATCTGCGCCGCCACGGCGTTCTGCATGAGCTCGCCATTGAGCAGGCATTGCAGCCTGACCTTGGGCAGCTCGATCTCGTCCGGCGTCACCACATGAGGACCGAGCGGCATGGTGCCGTCGATGCTCTTGCCCTTCAGCCACTGTCCGCCATGGCGGCGCTGCAGGTCGCGCTGCGAGACGTCGTTGGCGAGGCAGAAGCCGAAGATGTGCTCATGCGCCCGCGAACGCGGGATGCTGCGGCCGCCCTTGCCGATGATGATCGCGATCTCGGCCTCATAGTCCCATTTCAAGGAGATGCGGGCGTCGAAGGCGATATCGTCCTGCGGGCCGATCACCACGTCGGGCGACTTCGTGAAGAAGGTCGGCGCTTTCGGGCGGTCGACATCCTGCCCCTCGCGCTTGCCCTTGCTCTCCTCGAAATGGTCCCAGTAGTTCCAGCCGGTGCAGAGCACGTCACGCCGGAAGCGGCGGATCGGCGCGGCCAACGACGCCCCTGCCAGCGGCAGGCGCGTCCCCTTGTCGAGGCTCGCGACGATCAGCGCCTGCCGCTCGCTGTGCGGCAGGCCGATAAAGGCGACGAGATCGCCAGCGCCCGGCAGCAGCAGGACGACCTGATCGTCGACGACGAGGCCCAGCCGCTCGCCGCCATCATGGCGCAGATTGACGTAGCGCATCGACGCTCAGTCCTGGATGACGGCGATGGCGTTGATCTCAATCAGATAGTCCGGCGAGGTCATCTTGCAGATCTCGACCATCGTGGAAGCTGGCGCGATGCCGGTGAAGTATTCGCGCCGCACCTTATGGATCGCGTCGAAATGCTCCATGTTGCGGACATAGACGTCGACCCGGCAGATGTCGTCGAGCGTGCCGCCGGCTTCCTCGACCGCAGCCTTCAGATTCTCGCAGACCTGCCGCGTCTGCTCCGAGACGTCGCCGATGCCGGCGATCGTGCCGTCGGCGCGGCGGGAGGTCATGCCGGAGAGGAAAACAAGGCGGCCGCGAGCTTCGATCGCGGTGGCCTGCGAAAAATGGCCGTTCGGCTGGCGCAGCTTGGCGCTGGTGATCTGTTGCTTTGCCATGTCGGAACTCCTTGGGATCAGGACAGGGAAGACGGGAACGGGACGCCGAGCCGCTCGGCGGCGGCGCGCAAGGCCGAGAGCGTCGCCGGTGCGATGCGGCAATTGCCATCGAAGTCGCGATGCGCCCTGGCTGCGCGGTCACCGGGCATGCGGATCGAAGGTCCGCCGGGCGCGGATTTCGAGCCGCGGATGCGCTCGGCGAAGCCGGAGGCCGCCGCCTCGAACTCGCTGAGCGGCCGAAAGCCGGCGATGTCGATGGCGATGAAGAGATTTGCGCTGGCATAGGGCTCGGCGAGATCGCCATAGAGCGGGCGCACGGCATCGCCGATGGCGCCGCCCGACAGCCCGCCCGCGAGCAGGTCGACCATCACGGCGAGGCCGAAGCCCTTGGCGCCGGCGGCTGGCAAGAGCATGCCCTTGATCGCCTCGGCCGCGTCGGTCGTCGGCAAGCCGTCGGCGGTTGCGGCCCAGCCTTCCGGGATCGGCTCGCCGCGGCTCTGCGCCAGCCTGATCTTGCCCATGGCGCCGGCGCTCATGGCGAGATCGAGCACGAGCGGCTCGCCGCCCGTGGGCACGGCGATGGCGAGCGGGTTATTGCCGACGACGCGCTCGGCCCCGCCCGGCGCAGGCAACAGCGGGCGGGTATTGGCCATCACGATGCCGATCTGACCAGAGAGCGCGATCTTGCGCGCAAAACGCCCGGCGGCGCCGAAATGGAAGGCGTTGCGCACGGCAATGGCGGCGAGGCCATGCGTCGCCGCTCGCTCCACTGCGAGCTCGGAAGCCCGCTCAGCTGTGACCTGACCGAGCGCATTGGCAGCGTCGATTGTGAGGCGCGCACCAGCGTCGACCACGATCTCGCCCTTCGCCGCGGCATCGACCGAGCCCTTCTCGATGCGCTCGAGATACATCGGCAGCAGCATCAGACCGTGTGAGCCGAGGCCTTCGATGTCGGCATCGACCAGGGCCTCGGCGACCAGGCTGGCATGGTCAACGGGAGCGCCGACCTTCGCGAGCAGGGCCTGGGCCAGGTCGCGAAGTGCGACGGCGGGTTGGAATCCGGGATTGCTCATGATGCGGACCTCGGCTCGACCGGCGATCAATGAGCGTCGCGCTCGTCGGTGTACCAGGACGGCGTCTGCGGGTAGTGCGGACCGTCATAGATCTCGACCACGACCGTCTCCTCGATCGCGAGGCTCGGGCCGTGCACATTGCCCTTGGGATTGCAGTAGAAGCTGCCGGGCTTCAGCGTGACGCCGGTCGCCGTGTATTCGAAGTGGCCGGAGAGGCAGAACATCATCTGGTTCGAGGCGTGCGAGTGCGGCTTGGGAATGCCGGCGCCCTTCTCGAAGCGGATTAGCGCGACGGATGCGCCGGTCGCCTCGTCCCGCCACAGCATCTTCTCGTGCACCCCCTTCAACGACTTTTCCCGCCAGGGCATGTCGTTCGTCTGGATCAGGATTTCCTCGAGGCTCGGAGCGCCGGCGGGAAGCTGCATGATGGACCTTCTTTCAAGCTGTCACGCTTACGATGTCCGTCATGATATTTCACATGATGTCCAATGCAAGCAGCAAAGCGTCGCCGCACCCAGATTTTGTCCAGGCGAGGACACAGGCCGTCGAGGAACGGGATGAACGAGGATCGTCAGGCGACGCGAAGCTGCCGCCTGACGCGCTGAAAGACGCCTAGCGCGCTTGTAATGAGGGAACGCGCTTCGGCGCGTGCTGCTGCAGAAGAACCACCCGCTCGCGAAGGCCACTCAGGTGGTCGCGCATCGCTGCTGCCGCAGCTGCGGGGTCGCGCGCTTCGATCGAGGCGAGAACGGCGCGGTGCTGGCGGTCGGAAGCGTCGGTGTCGAGCGTCTGCCAGAGGTGCAGATACCAGGCGCGGATCGAGCGCTCGTGCAGCGCCTTGGCGAAGTCACCCAGGATGCGCGACTGCGACATGTCGCTGATCCGGGAATGGAAGGCGCGGTCGCATTCGACGAAGGCGTCGATCCGGCCGCCGCCGTGAGGATCATCCCGGTGATGATCGAGGATGGCCCAGGCCTCCTTGATGTCCTCGGGCCGCGCGTGCTCGGCAGCGCGCGCCGCGATTGCCGGCTCGACAACGAGGCGTGCGTCGAGGATCTCGATCACCTGCCCCATCGAGTCCGGCTGGATGATCACACCCTTGCGCGGCACGACGTCGACGAGGCCCTCGGCCTGCAGCCGCTGCAGCGCCTGGTGCACCGGCGTCCGGCCCATGTCGAGCTGCTCGCAGATCGACGCTTCGTTGAGATACTGCCCCGGCGCGAAGAACAGGGTGATGATCCGGTCCTTGATGGCGATATAGGCCTGCTCGGACAGCGGCAGCGACTCTTTCTTGCTTTTTCCGCGCTGCGCCGGGCGACGCTTCTGCCCGCTCTCGCCCTTCTTTGCCGTCATCGTATCATGCCGCAGATATGCCTGTTGATATTCCAGTACCTCGACAATTCATTACCGCCGAAGCGAGAACCGAGCAAATGCGGATATCTTTCAAAATCCGCCCGGTGCACCGCCCCTGACGGCAAGAACGGCGACCTGATCGCAGGGCTGTGGCCATGGTTGACAGACGCCGAATTTCGGCACGTACTGAACGTGCTAGGTGACTTGTGCTGGATCGCCCCTCCCCGGGACGGGCTTCCAGGGAAACAATTCGAACCGGCGCTTTTTCTCTGGGCTCGCGAGAGCCAGGGCGAAAGCGCCGGTTTTTTCGTTTCGGCCACCCGATGCAGAACTGTTCCGAGGTGAGGAGCCAGGAAGACCGATGCCCGATCCCGTAGCCGAAACCATTCTGCACAACGGCGTGATCCGCACGATGGACGAGGCGAACCCGGTGGCCGAGGCCCTCGCCGTCGCCGGCGGCAAGGTCGTCAAGGTCGGCAACTGGACCGAGGTTCAGACTCTCCGAGGAGAGGAAACGAATCTCATCGACCTCGGCGGTCGTATGCTGATGCCGGGGCTGATCGACTTCCACGTCCACCTGCTCTCGAGCATGATCGCGCGCCTCCACACCACGGCGCTCGATACGGCCGACGACTTTGACGCCATCCTACACAAGATCGGAGCGGCCTGCACGCGCGGCGGTGGGCGCGATTGGGTCGTCGCCAACTCCTATGGGGCGCTCGCCTTGCGCCGGATGCGAGAGCCGGGCGCACTTGCGGCCCTCGATGCGGTCAGCGGCGGCCAGCCGGTCGTGCTGCAGCATCTCAGCGGCCATGGCCATTTCGCCAACTCTGCCGCCTTGCAGATCGCGGGCATCAATGCCGCAACGCCCAATCCGCCGGATGGCGAGATCGTCAAGGACGCTTCGGGGCAGCCGACCGGCCTGCTCGTCGAATCCGGCGCCTGGGCCGTCACCGCCGCGATCCCGGACCTGTCGGCGGCCGGGAAGGCCGAGGCGGCGCGCGCCTCGATCGCCTACCTCAACAGTCTCGGCATCACCGGCTTCGCCGATGCAGCGGCGAGCCTGGAGATGCTGGAGTTCTACCGAACCCTCGACGATGCCGGCGCCCTGACCTGCTGGGCCGCCTTCCATCTCGCTTTGAGCCCGACCTGTTCCAACTACTCGGCCGACGAAGCGCAATCGATGCGTGAGCGGCGCCGCGAGCTCTGCGGCCCGCACATGAACGCCGACTTCGCCAAGATCTTCCTCGACGGCGTACCTTCGCTGCGCACGGCCGCGATGCTCGCCCCCTATGCCAGCGCGCCGGATGAGGCGCCGGTCGCGACATCGCTGACGCTGGACGAGCTCACCGTCGCGATCGCCGACTTCGATCGCGACGGCATCGGCGTCAAGGTGCATGCGGTCGGTGACCGCGCCATCCGCATGGTGCTCGATGCCGTCGAGAAGGTACGCTGCCGCAACGGTCGCGGCGGGCCGCAACACCAGATCGCCCATGGCCAGTTCATCGCTGTGGTGGACATTCCGCGCCTGGCTGAGCTCAACGTCCTCCACGACATGTGCCCACCACTCTGGCATCCGAACTCCGCCAGCCGGACGCATGAGGCGATGGTCGGGACCGAGCGCTATGCGACGGTCTGGCCGGTGCGCGACATCCTCGCCTCCGGCGCCGCGGTGGTCGCGGCCTCCGACTGGCGTACGATCGCGCCCGATCTCGATCCCTGGGAGGCCATGTGCGGCCTCGTCACCCGCCGGGATCCGACCGGGCGTCACGAGGGCGCGCACGCCCCCGATCAAGCCGTGAGCGTCGCCGAGGTCCTGCCGCTCTATACGACCAACCCGGCGGCGGCCATGCGGCTCGGCCATCGCACCGGCCGGCTCGCGCCCGGATTATCGGCGGACATGATCATGCTGGACCGCGACCTGATGACGATCGATCCGCTGGCGATCGCGCAGACGAAGGTCCTCGCCACCTGGTTCGAGGGCCGGCTCGTGCATGGCGGCATTTGAAAATACCGCCGGTCCATGGGCTGCACGGCGTTACGGGAACCTCTATTGAACGGGAGATCGGGAGCATGCATCGCCGCCACTTCATCGCCGGAGCGACCGCCACGGCGGCGAGCCTTTCCATGCCGCGCCTCGGGCATGCGCAGGCGAACCGCGCCCGCACCTTGCGCTTTGCGCCCCATGCCGATCTGAGTTTCGTCGATCCGGTCTGGACCCTGGCCTACATCGCTCGCAACCACGGCTTCATGGTGTTCGATACCCTCTACGGGCTGGATTCCGGCTTCGAGCCGCAGCCGCAGATGGTCGCGGGGCATGTCATCGAGGACGATGGCCGGCTCTGGCGGCTGACGCTGCGGGACGGCCTGCTCTTCCATGACGGCACGCCGGTACGCGCGCAGGATTGCGTCGCCAGCATCCGGCGCTGGGCGTCGGCCGACGCCTTCGGTCAAAAGCTCATGGCCGCGACGGACGAGCTCTCCGCTGCCTCCGACCGCGAAATCCGCTTTCGGCTCAAGCATCCTTTCCCGCTGCTGCCCGCCGCGCTCGGCAAGGCCAGCCCATATATGTGCGCGATCATGCCGGAGCGGCTCGCGCTCACCCCGCAGACGACGCAGATCGCCGAGGCGATCGGCAGCGGGCCGTTCCGCTTCCTCGCCTCAGAGCGCGTGCCAGGCGCCTCGGCCGCCTATGCGAAATTCGATCGCTATGTCCCTGCCCCGGGCGCACCGAGCTTCGTATCCGGCGCCAAGGTCGCCCATTTCGACCGGGTGGAGTGGACCACCATTCCCGATGCCGGCACGGCCGCGGCCGCCCTCCAGTCAGGCGAGATCGACTGGTGGGAGGCTCCGCCGCCAGACCTCGTTCCCTTGCTGAAGGGCAATCGCAAGGTGGTCGTCGAGACGCTCGACCCGGCAGGCTCGGTCGGCGTGTTCCGGTTCAACCATCTCCATCCACCCTTCAACAACCCGGCGATCCGGCGCGCCGTACTCGGCGCAGTCGATCAGGCACCGTTCATGCAGGCTGTCGCCGGCGACGACCCCGCGATGTGGAACGACCGGGTCGGCTATTTCACACCCGGCACGCCGATGGCGAGCGATGCCGGAATGGCCGGGCTGTTCGGGCCTCGCGACATCGCCAAGGCCAAGCGCGACCTCGCGGCGGCCGGCTATCGCGGCGAGCGGGTCGTCCTGCTCGCCGCCTCGAACATCGATGCGATCAATGCGCTGGCTCAGGTCGCGCAGGACCTGCTGACCCGCATCGGCATGAATGTCGATTATGTCTCGACCGACTGGGGCACGGTGATGCAGCGGCGCACCAGCCAGCAGCCGGTCGAAGGCGGTGGCTGGAGCGCCTTCGTCGGCACCTGGTCCGGCAACGACCTCGTCAACCCAGCGGTGAGCATCAGCCTGCGCGGCGACGGCAAGGCCGCCGGCGGCTGGCTGACCTCTCCGGAGATCGAGCGCTTGCGCGACGCCTGGTTCGAGGCTCCCGATCTTGCCGAGCGTAAGAAGATCTGCCGGGCAATCCAGGAACAGGCCTGGCAGGACGTGCCCTTCATCCCGCTCGGTCAGTGGAAGACGCAGAGCGCCTGGCGCACCAGCATCACCGGCCTGCCGCAGGGCATTCCTCTCTTCTGGAGCGCGCGACCGAGCTGAGCGGGAACCCGGCGCTTTTTCGCCTTTTGACCTCGAACGTTCGCTGCCTTGCCGGCGGCGCCTGAACGCCCGTGACTGCCTTGTGGTCACAAGCACGCTCGGCGCGGAAAGGCGCGGTCATCAGTAATGGATACTATCATATCAAGATTGTATAAATTCAAATGACATGTTATCCAGCGCCTCGAAAGAGAGGTTTGCGGATGCAGCGCTGCGATGTTGTCATCGTTGGAGGTGGAGCGATCGGCGCCAGCATCGCCTACTTCCTGCGCAGCCGCCCCAATTCTCCGAGCGTCGCGGTCATCGAGCCAGACCCGACCTATGCAAAGGCCTCGACCCCGCGAGCATCGGGCGGCGTCAGGCGACTGTTCTCGGGGCGGGAGAACATCGCGCTGTCGAACTTCAGCATCCCGTTCTTCGAGCGCTTCGCCGAGGGTATGGCTGTCGACGGGGAGCATGCCGAGATCGGCTACCACCGCGGCGGCTATCTCTTCATCGTCGGTGAGAGCGGAGCGGGTCTCCTCGAGCGCAATGCCGAGATTCAGAGCCGGCTCGGCGTCCGCCTCGATATTCTGAGGCCCACCGAAATCAAGGACCGCTTTCCGTCGATGCATGTCGACGATCTCGCCTTGGCGGCGCACTCGGTCGAGGATGGCTGGCTCGACCCGAACAGCGTGTTGCAGGGGTTCCGTCGCAAGGCCAGAGAACTCGGCGCATCCTTCATCGCAGACCGCGTCGTCAGCCTGCACGCCGACAACGGCCGCGTCCGCTCGGTCGAGCTCGAAAGCGGCGCGCGGATCGCAGCCGACTGGGTGGTGAACGCAGCCGGCGCCTGGGCCGGCGAGGTCTGCCGGATGATCGGCATGGCGGCCCCGATCGCGCCGATGCGGCGCTTCGAGCACTATTTCGAATCCGAGCACGCCTTCGAACCGCTGCCCTACGTCAAGGATCTGAACCGGCTCGCTTTCCGGCCGGAAGGTAAGGGCTTCACCGGCGGTGTTCCCGACGGAAACGAACCGCGCGGCTTCAACTTCGAGACCGACCACGGCTATTTCGAGCGCGTGGTCTGGCCGGCGCTGGCCCATCGCTTTCCGGGCTTCGAGCGGACGCGCGAGAAGAACGTCATGCCCGGGCTCTACGACCAGAACGAGTTCGACGGCAACGGCATCGTCGGGCCTTGGACCGGCGGCTGCGAGAATTTCATCCTGGCCGCCGGCTTTTCGGGCCATGGCCTAATGCACGCTCCCGGCGTCGGGCGGGCCGTCGCGGAGCTGATCGTCGACGGCGCCTTTCAGACGATCGACCTGACGCCGCTCGGCTGGGCCCGGGTCGCGAACAATGAACCCTACCGGGAACTGGGAATCCTGTGAGCGCGGCCTCTCGGCCCATGCGTTCGACTGGCCTTTGATCGAGGAATTTGAAGTGACGGATATGTCGGAACGTTCGACGGAAGTTGCGGTGGTTGGCGCCGGCATCGTCGGCATCGCCTGCGCCTACTACCTCGTGAAGCAGCACGGGATTGCCAACGTCGTCCTGATCGACCCGCGCGACCCGATGAGCCTGACCTCGGCCCAGTCAGGCGAGAATTACCGCAACTGGTGGCCGCATCCGGTCATGACCGCCTATACCGACCACAGCATCGACCTCATGGAGGCGATCGCGCGCGAGAGCAGCGAGCGCATCAACATGACGCGTCGCGGCTATGCGCTGGTGACCCGCCGTTCGTTGCCAGAAGACCTGATCGAGGATCTGCACCGCGGTTACAGCGCGAGCCCCGATCGGCCAATCCGCGTTCATGAGGCCGGTTCCGCCGGGTCCTACAGCCCACCGGTTTCGGCGCACTGGCAGAAAGCTCCGCAGGGCGTCGATGTCCTCTGCGATCCCGACTTGATCCAGGCGACCTTCCCGAGCTGGGCAAAGGACATCCGTACCGTTCTGCACATCCGCCGCGCCGGCTCGATCAGCGGCCAGCAGCTCGGCCAGTACATGCTGGAGGCGATCCGCACGGCCGGCGGAAAGCTGATCCGCGGCGAGGTGAGCGCAATCGAGGGGACAGCGCCCTTCGCTCTTCGTGTCAGTACCGCCGATGGCAGCTTCGCGCTGCGCGCAGACAGGCTGGTAAACGCCGCCGGGCCATTCTTCGCGGATGTCGCGGCAATGCTCGGGGAGACCCTGCCGGTCACATGCGTCTTCCAGCAGAAAATCTCCTTCGAGGATCGCGAGCAGGCGATTCCGCGCGACATGCCGTTCACGATCGACCTCGACGGGCAGGAGATCGCCTGGTCCGAGGAGGAGCGCGAGATCCTCTCCGAGGATGCCGAGGCCGCGAAACTGCTGCGGCCGATGCCCGGCGGCGTCCATTGCCGGCCGGATGGGGCCGAAGACGGCAAATGGATCAAGCTGGGCTGGGCCTATAACGAGCGCCCGGCCGATCCGCATGAGGAAGATCCGACGGATTCCCAATTCCCGGATTCGGTGATCCGCGCGGCAAGCCGCCTCCATCCGAAACTCGAAGCCTATATCGGCCGCCTGCCGCGCGGGGCACATCACTATGGCGGCTATTACGCCATGACCGCCGAGAACTGGCCTCTGATCGGCCCGATGAAAACACCAGGCGCCTTCATGGCTGGGGCACTGTCCGGCTTCGGCACGATGGCCGCCTGCTCGACGGGCTCGGTCTGCGCGGCCTGGGTCGCGGGCGGCGAGCTGCCTGCCTACGCCCGGCCACTGAGCCTTGCCCGCTATGACGATACGGCCCTGATGGCGGAGCTCGCCGCGTTGTCGAGCCGCGGCGTGCTGTGACCAGCGATGGCACGGATCGATTGGGAGGTTCGCAGATGACGGCATCCGGTTCCGACAAGCTTTCAGCGCCGGAGATGGTTCGGGACGGCCTGCGGCAGGCGATTTTCGACGGGACCTTCGGAGCCGGAGAGCAGTTGCGTCAGGACGAGCTGGCCGCCCGCTTCGGGACGAGCCGGATTCCGGTGAGGGAAGCCCTGCGGCAGCTGGAAGCCGAGGGCCTCGTCACCCTGGTCGCCAACAAGGGCGCAATCGTCACGCGCCTCTCGCTGGAGGAGGTCCTGGAGCTGCTCGATATCAGGATCGGACTGGAATGCCGGGCCCTGACGCTCGCCATCCCGAACATGGCGATCGAGGATTTCGAGCATCTCGACGAGATCCTTCGCTCCTATGACGGCGCAACCACGCCGGTAACCTGGAGCGATCACAACGAGCTCTTCCATTTCGCGCTCTACGAGCCCTGCCGTCGCCCGCGTCTGCTGGCGATGATCCGCGCAACCTGGGGTCATATCGGGCGTTTCTCCCGGGCCCAGGTCTCGCTCGCAGCCGGCAAGGAACGGCCGATGCAGGAGCACCGCGAGCTGGTCTCGCTCTGCCGTGGCGGGGAGACAGACCGGGCTGTCAGCCTGCTCGAAGAGCATATCGGCCAGACCCAGAAATCCCTCGTGGCGGCCGCGCGACGCGCAAGCCGCCTGGCAGATCGCTGACCCCGCCTGACCATCCTCGCATGCCTCAAGGAGAGAGCATCATGTCGCGCTTTGCTGCAGCCTTGTTCGGAGCCGCCTCGCTGGCTTTCATCGCCCCGGCCCAGGCCGGATCCACGCTCGATGCCATCAAGGCGCGCGGCTCGCTCAAATGCGCGGTACAGGGCCCATCGAACCCGGGCTTCGGCGTACCCGGTTCGGGCGGAAAATGGATCGGCTTCAATGTCGAGCTCTGCCGCGCCATCGCCGCGACGATCTTCGGCGACGCCGACAAGATCCAGATCTCGGCCCTGACGACGCAGACCCGTTTCCCCGCGCTCCAGTCCGGCGAGGTCGACGTCCTCACCAACAACACGACCTATGTGATGACGCGGGATACGCAGTTGAAGTTCAATTTCCCAGCCATCAGCTTCATGGACGGCCAGGGCATTCTCGTGCCCAAGAAGCTGAATGTGGCCTCAGGCAAGGACCTCAATGGCGCCACTGTCTGCGTTCAGCCGGGAACCACGACCGAGCTCGCGCTCACCGACTTCTTCCGCAAGAACAACATGAAGTTCACGCCCGTCGTGATCCAGTCGCGCGACGAGCTGACCCGGGCCTATGCGGACGGGCGCTGCGATGCGCTGACCTCGGACGCGACCACGCTCGCAGCGCAGCGCTCGACCCTGGCCAATCCGGCCGAGCACATCATCCTGCCCGACCGGCTCTCCAAGGAGCCGCTCGGCATCGCCGTCCGACAGGGCGACGAGGAATTCCGCGACATCATCGCCTGGAGCTTCAACACGCTGGTCAACGCCGAGGAACTCGGCATCACCCAGGCCAATGTCGACGAGATGGCGAAGAGCACCGACCCCGAGATCCGGCGCTTTCTTGGGGTCGAGCCCGGCCTCGGCGCTGCGCTCGGGGTGAACGAGAAATACGCCTACACCATCATCAAGCAGATCGGGAATTATGGCGAGCTTTACGAGAAATATCTCGGCGAGAAGACCCCGCTCGCCATCCCGCGCGGCCTGAACCGGCTCTACACGCAAGGCGGTGCCCTCTACACGCCGCCGTCGCGCTGAGCCGTCGGCGAACCGGGATCATAGTCATGACGCCTGTCGCTCCGGCCAGATCTCGCAGCCTTGCCGATCTGTGGAACGACATCGGCGTCCGGAAGATGGTCTTTCAGGCGGCTTTGCTCGCCTGTGTAATCGCCGTCGCCGTGCTCCTCTGGTGGAACGCGTCAGGCAACATCGCCCGGCGCGGCCTCGAGGTCGGTTTCGCCTTCCTCCACAGGACCGCGAATTTCGCCATCGGCGAGAGCATGATCCCCTACTCGCCGGCCGACACCTATGCCCGAGCGCTTCTGGCGGGGCTGTCGAATACGGTCGTGATCGCCTTTTTCGGCTGCCTGCTGACGACCGTCTTCGGCGTGCTGTTCGGTGTCCTCAGGCTCTCTCCGAACCCGTCCCTGTCGCGACTCGTCGGCGTCTATGTCGAGATCGGCCGGAACGTGCCGCTGCTGCTGCAGCTGTTCTTCTGGTATTCGCTCTGCACCCGCCTCAGCGGCCCGCGCCAGGCGATCTCGCCCCTGCCCGGCGTTTTCCTGTCGAACCGCGGCCTCAGGCTGCCGTCCTTCGTCGCCAATGACGGGCTGTTCTTCGCGGTGCTCGGCCTGGTCGTCGCCGGTATCGCCTGGCTCGCGCTGCAATGGTGGGCGCGGCGCGTTCAGGAGCGGACTGGCCGGAGGCCGCATATTCTCGCCTGGGGGCTGACCGTGCTGGCTCTCGCGCCGCTCGCCGGCTTGCAACTGGCCGCAAGCCCGATCGCGATCGATGTACCGGAGCTGCGCGGTTTCAATTTCGTCGGGGGGCAGGAATTGAGCCCCGAATTCGCCGCGCTGTTGTTCGGTCTCGTCTTCTACACCACGGCCTTCGTCACCGAGATCGTCCGCGGCGGCATCCAGAGCGTTCCCAAGGGCCAGTGGGAAGCGGCTCGCGCGCTCGGCCTGCCCGCGCGAAGGATCATGCGCCTCGTGATCCTGCCCCAGGCCATGCGCACGATCATTCCGCCGCTCGCCAGCCAGTACATCAACCTGACCAAGAACTCGTCGCTGGCGGTCGCCATCGGCTTCCCCGACCTGATCAACATCTCCAACACCGTGATCAATCAGACCGGCCAGGCGCTGGAGGTCATTTTCATCTTCATGGGCTGCTATCTGACGCTGAACCTCACCATCTCGGCGCTGATGAATCGCCTGAATGCCGCCTTTGCAATGAAGGGGCATTGAGATGGAGACGGCGTCCCTGTCTCGCCCGACAGCCGGCTGGTTGCCGGAAAGGCTCAGGCCTCTCTTTTCCGGTTGGGCGAACCTCGCGATCACCGCCGCCTGCACCGCCTTCAGCCTATGGTTGGCAGCGAAGCTTTATGCTTGGAGTTGGGCTGAAGCCGTCTTCCATGGTGACGCCGCCGCCTGCCGGGCAGCCTCGGGCGCCTGCTGGGCCTTCATCGCCGACAAGCTCGACTTCTTCATCTTCGGTTTCGTGCCTGAAGAGGCCCATTGGCGCGTCGTGCTGGCACTCTGTCTCATCGGCGCGCTGATCGCAGCTAGCCTCTACCGCGCCTTCTGGGGGCGCAGCCTGCTGCTGGCCTGGGTGGCGCTGCTCGTCTTCACCGCCCTCTTCCTGCAGGGCAGCGCCTTCGGCCTGACGCCGGCACCGTTGCGGACCTGGAGCGGCCTTGTCGTCACCGTCTGGATCGCGGTCGTCGCTCTCGCAACCGCCTACCCGCTCGGCCTGATCCTCGCGCTCGGGCGCCTGTCGCAGATGCGGGTCGTCCGCCTGCTCTCGATCGCCTGGATCGAGCTCGTGCGCGGCGTGCCGCTAATCTCGATCCTGTTCCTGGCCTCGATCATGGTGCCACTCTTCCTGCCCGAGGGCGTCGAGCTCGAAGTGCTCGTCAGGGCACAGGTCGGCTTCACCATCTTCGGCTCGGCCTATCTCGCCGAGATCTTCCGCGCCGGCCTGCAATCGGTTCCCCAGGGCCAATCGGAAGGCGCATCGTCACTAGCCCTGACGCGCTGGCAGACGCTGCGCCTCGTCATTCTCCCGCAGGCGCTGAAGGCCGTCATCCCCGCCCAGGTCAACACCTTCATCATGATCTTCAAGGACACCAGCCTCGTCTTGGTGATCGGCGTCTTCGACCTGCTGGGCACCTTCAAGGCGAGCCTCTCCGACCCAGCCTGGCTGGGCTTCTCGACGGAGGCCTATGTCGCCGGCGCCATATTCTACTTCGCAGTCTGCTTCGGCATGTCGCTCTACAGCCGGCACCTCGAAACGGCCCTGTCGCGGGAGCATCGAAAATAGAGGGCGCCATGCCGCGAAGGTCGAGATCGATGGCGGCGATCCCGGATCAGGTCATCGCCTCCTCGGCGAACCTTTGCCCTTCACCGAACTCGCGACCAGGGATCGAGGCGAGCAGCGCCTTGGTGTAGGGGTGCTGCGGCTCACCGAAAACCGTGCCGATCGGCCCGGCTTCCACCACCTCTCCGCTCTTCATCACCGCGACGAGATCACAGACCTGCGCCGCGACACGCAGATCATGGGTGATGAAGACGATCGACAAGCCGAGGCGTTGCCGCAGCTCCGCCAGGAGCTTCAACACCTGCGCCTGCACGGACACATCGAGCGCCGAGACCGGCTCGTCGGCGACCAGCACCTCCGGCTCCAGCGCCAGCGCCCGGGCAAGGCCGATGCGCTGGCGCTGGCCGCCGGAGAATTCATGCGGGTAGCGTTCGGTCGAGGCCGGGTCGAGCCCGACCAGCCCGAACAGTTCCCTGGCCCGAGCCATCGCCTGAGGGCGCGCCATGCCATGCACGATCAGCCCCTGCGCCACCGCCTCGCCGGCCTTGCGGCGCGGATTCAGCGAGGCGAACGGATCCTGGAACACCATCTGGATATCGCGCGTCGCCGATCGCATCTCCTCGCGGCTGAGGCTGGCGAGGTCGACGCCGTTCAGGCGAATCTCGCCGCTCTCGGGATCGATCAGCCGCACCAGGCAACGCGCCAATGTCGACTTGCCCGAGCCGGACTCGCCGACGATGCCGAGCGTCGCGCCCTTGGGCAGCACCAGCGAGACATCCTTGACCGCATGGGTGACGCGCTGGCCGCGCCCGAGGAAACCGCCGGTGCGATAGGTCTTCGAGACATGGCCGATCGTCATGATCGGCTCGTCGGACAACAGCCGCGGCGGCGGCGCCTTCAGCGGCGGAACCGCGGCGATCAATTGCCTGGTATAGGCGTGCTGCGGATCGCCGAGCACGGCCTGCGTCGCGCCTTGCTCGACGACCTGGCCCTTGCTCATCACCGCGACCCGGTCGGCAATCTCGGCGACGACGCCGAAATCATGGGTGATGAACAGGACAGCCGTGCCCTTGCGGCGCTGCAGATCGCGGATGAGCTTGAGAATCTGCGCCTGGGTGGTGACGTCGAGTGCCGTCGTCGGCTCGTCGGCAATCAGTACCTTGGGATCGAGCGCCAGCGCCATCGCGATCATGGCGCGCTGGCGCTGGCCGCCGGAAAGCTCGTGCGGATAGGCCTTGAAGGCGAGCGTCGGATCGGGAATGCGGACTTCCTCGAGCAGCGCGAGCGTGCGGGCCTTGATCTCGGCCGCGGACAATTCGGTATGCAGCTCGAACATCTCGCCGATCTGATCGCCGATGCTGCGCAGCGGGTTGAGCGCCGTCATCGGCTCCTGGAAGATCATGGCGATGCCGGCGCCGCGCACCTTGCGCATCTCGGCTTCGCTGAGCCCGCAGAGGTCGCGCGCCTCGAACAGGATGCGGCCACCGTCGATCGTGACGCCACCGGGCAGGAGCCGCATGATCGCGTTGGCCATCATCGACTTGCCGGAGCCGGATTCGCCGACGACGCAGAGGATCTCGTTCGCCGCCAGCGAGAGCGAGACCTGTTCCATGGCGTGCGAACGATCGCCGCCGGCCGGCAGCTTCACGCTGACATCGTCGAGGACGAGGATCGGGCTCATCGGCTCTTCAGCCTCGGATTGAGGGCGTCGTTGAGCCCCTGCCCGACCAGCGAGACGGCAAGCACTGTGACGAGGATGGCGATGCCGGGAATGGCCGAGACATACCATTGCACGCGCAGCACATCGCGGCCGGCGCCGATCAGATTGCCCCATGAGGCGACGTTCGGGTCAGAGAGCTTGAGGAAGGCCAGCGCGCTTTCGAGCAGGATCGCGATCGCCATCACCACGCTGGCATAGACGATCACCGGCGGCAGCGCGTTCGGCAGGATCTCGCCGAAGATCAGCTTGATGTCCTTGAGGCCGAGCGTCCGGCCGGCCTGCACGAATTCGCGGTTGCGCAGCGAGAGGAACTCGGCCCGCGTCAGCCGGGCAGAAGCCGGCCAGGAGACGATGCCGATTGCGACCGTCACGGTGGTGATGGTCGAGCCGAAGACCGCGACCAACACCAGCAGCAGCAGGAAGTTCGGCAGGGTCTGGAACGCCTCAGTGACGCGCATCAGCGCGGTATCCACCCAGCTGCCGTAATAGCCCGCAAGGGCGCCGATGGTGATGCCGATCATGACCGAGATCACCGTCGCGACGCCGCCGATCAGCAGCGAGATGCGAGCGCCATGGAAGATCTGGGCGGCGATGTCGCGGCCGGAATTATCGGTGCCGAGCAGGAAGCGCGGATTGCTGAACGGCCAGATCAGCGGCCGCCCGGCGAGCGCCAGCGGATCGCGCGGATAGAGAAAGTCGGCACTCGCGGCCATGGCGAGCACGAGGATGAGCAGCAAGAGGCCGATGACGGCAGCGGGGCTGCGGACATAGAGCTTCACCAGGTCCATGGCTCAGCTCCCCGCCGTGATGCGCGGATCGAGCCGGGCATAGAGCAGGTCGACGATGAAGTTGACTGCGATCACCAGCAGCGCGGAGACGAAGACGATGCCGAGCAGCGTGTTGAGGTCGCGCTGGATCACCGATTCATAGGCAAGGCGCCCGAGCCCCGGCAGCGAGAACACACTTTCGACCACGACCGAGCCGCCGAGCATGGTGCCGGCCTGCAGGCCGATCAGCGTCACCATGGGCAGCAGCGCGTTGCGCAGCACATGCCGCACCACGACGCGCGTCTCGTCCATGCCCTTCGAGCGCGCAGTGCGGACGAAGTCGAGATTGAGCACTTCGAGCATCGAGCCGCGCATGATGCGCAGATAAATCGCCATATAGAACAGGCCGAGCGTCAGTGTCGGCAGTACGAGGTGCAGGGCGATGTCGAGCGTCCGCCGTAAGCCAGTGTAGCTGACGGCGATGTCCTCGAAGCCGCCGGCCGGTAGCCATTGCAGGTAGATCGAGAAGACGACGATCGCCATCAGCCCGAACCAGAAGGTCGGCATCGCATAGAACATCAGGCCGAAAGTCGAGATCAGCGTGTCCGGCCATTTATTGACGCCGCGCGCCGCGACGACGCCGAGGATCAGCCCGAAGAAGAAAGCGAAGGAAAGCGAAGCGGTCATCAAGAGGATGGTCGCCGGCAGCCGCTCGGCGATTACCGTCGCCACCGGCTTGCCGTAGATCGCGGAGAAGCCGAGATCGAGCCGGACCAGCCGCCAGAGATAATTGCCGAGCTGGGCCCAGACCGAGAGGTCGAGCCCGTAGAACTCGCGCAGCTGCTTGGCGGTGGTAGCGTCGCCGCCGCCCATCTGCGCCATCAGCGCATCGACGGTGTCGCCGGGCGCGAGCTGCAGCAGCAGGAAGACCCCGATCAGGATCAGGAACAGGGTCGGGATCGAGGCGGCAAGACGCCGCCCCGCGAGAGTCAGGACACGCATGGCAACACTGGCAAGGTTGGCGAGATCGTCACTCCGCCAGCCACAGATCGTGCCAGGAGGACGAACCCCAACGCGGCGTGTTGGAGTGGTTGCGGGCCTTGGCGCTGATCGCGGTCAGGAAGATCTGCTCGATCGGCGTCCAGATCGGCAGCTCGGTGTTGGCGCGCCGCACGAAGTCGCCATAGAGCGCCTTGCGCTTGGCCGTATCGACCTCGGTCGCCGCATCGTCGATGAGCTTGTCGATGGTCGGATCGGTCCAGTCCCACTGATTGGTCCAGGGTGCGCCCTTGGGCTGGCCGGAGCGGTACCACACCGTGGTCGAGACGGCCGGGTCGTTGCGGTACTGGTGCCAGCCGGTGGCGAGGTCGAAGGCGTGGTCGTCATAGACCTGCTTCAGATAGCCGCCGCCATCGGTGCGAACGATCTCGACCTTGATGCCGACGTCGGCGAGCGACTGCTGGATGAAGGTGGCGAAGAGCGTGATGTCCTCACCCCAGGGCGCAGGCAAGAGCCGCAGCGAGAAGCGCGTTCCCCCAGTGCCGGGCTTGAAGCCGGCCTCGTCGAGCAGCTTCGCGGCGAGCTTCTTGTCGAACGGATACTGCGGGCCGTTGTCGGCCGGATAGAAATCGGTCGAAACCGAGGGGATCGGCCCGGTGCCGCGCTTGGCGAAATCACCGAGGAAGTTCTCGATGAAGAACGGGATGTCGAGCGCATGCGCGATGGCGCGCCTGACGCGGATGTCGGCGAGCTCCTTGCGGCGGAAATTGAACTCGATCGTGTTGGTACGGGCGTTGCCCTCATTGCCCTTGGTCGAGACGATGAAGCGCGGATCCTTGCCGAGGCGGGCCGAGTCCGAGATCGTCAGGCCTGAGAACGGACTGTAATGGATCTGCCCGGCTTCCATCTGGGCGGCCGCCGCGGCGCGGTCGGTGACCACGCGCCAGACGATCCTGTCGAGATAGGGCGCGTTGGCGCGCCAGTAGTTCGGATTGCGCTCGGCGATGACGTGCTGGCCGCGCTCATACTGGACGAACTTGAACGGGCCGGTGCCGACCGGGGCGAGATTGACCGGGTTCTGGCGGATGTCGCCCTTGCCCTCGTAGAGATGGCGCGGCGAGACATAGCCGAGGTCCGGCAGGGCGCGCAGCAAGAGGTTGAGGGGCATCGGGCGCTCATAGCGGAATACCGCCGTCAGCGGGTCCGGCGTGTCGACCGCGGTGAGGAAGAGTTGCAGCGTGGTGCCGTAGTTCAGAATCTTCTTCCACATCTCCATCGCCGTGAACTGCACGTCGGCGGAGGTGAAGGGCTTGCCGTCATGCCAGGTCACGCCGGGGCGGAGCTTGAAGGTGATGGTCTTGCCGTCGGGCGCAGCCTCCCAGCTCTCGGCGAGCACGCCGACGGGCTGGCCCTTGGCGTCGAGGTCGACCAGCTGCTCCTGGATCTTGCCGCCGATGATGTAGACGCCGGTCGAGGCCTGCAGGCTCGGGTTGAGCTGGCGCTGCTCGGCGCCGTAATGGACGGTGAAGACGCCGCCCTTGCGCGGCGTTTCCTGGCCGAAAGAGCGCATCGGGAACAGCACGCTGGAGGCGATAGCGGCGCTGGTCATCAGCGCGGCGCGGCGGGTCATATCCATGGATGATCTCCTGGGCCGGCGTGCATATCAGGCACGATGGGGTCGTCACAAAGCCCCGTCAATGCGACGTGGCCGTTCTCGAAAAGGGGAAAGCCGCACTATTGCGGCAGGAAGCTCACGATCAGGCCATTGGCCGAGGCGGCGGGAACGCTGAGCACCGCACCATGGCGGACGCCGACAGGACCGAAAGCCTTGGCGGCGCCATCGAGATCGGTGCTCGCCAGCACGATCGCAACCGCTCCGGCTGGTCCGGCGCCGACCCGCACCGCATCCGGGTAGCGCCGGGCGAGGCCAGCGGCATCGTAGAACAGGAAGTCAGCGCGGTTGCCGCCGGAGGGCACCAGCCAGCCATCATCCTGCTGCTTGACTGGCTCGTCTATCAGCCGGCTCAGATGCTCGGCCGCGGCCTTCGGATCATCGGCGAGCACCTCGATGCGGATGATACGGCTCGCGCCATTGGCATGGCTCTGCAGCTCGGGAATCCAGACCGTCTCGCGGGTCAAATGCTGGCAGGCGAAGATACGCAGGCTGCCGGGGTTCTCGTCGAGCGGCCAGCGGAAGACGTTGAACTTGGCCTCGCCCTTGCCGCCATTGGGCAGGTCGACCGGACGGCCGAAATGGACAGGGCCAAGCGGCTCGAGGCCGCGGCTCTTGAGTTCGGCCGCACCGGCGGCTGCGTCATCGGTGGTGAAGGCGGCCCGCTCGATGCCCTCGCGTTCCCGGAGGAAGTCGCGGGTCGGCTTGTTGTGCTCGGTCTCGGCGAGGATGCCGAGCAGCTCGACATAATCGTCGCCGAACATGATCGTATAGTTGCCGCTGCCGAGAATGGCCGAGTGCGTGCCGCGCGGCGAGACAGTGAAGCCGAGGCTCTGCCATTGCCGGGCCGAGGCGTCGAGATCGCGAACCGTCACCACGACATGATCGAGACCGAGAATGTGCTTGAGCGGCATGACGCCCCCTTGTGACCAGAACCCAACGGAAGGGAGAGTTCATCCGAACGGAAGTTAGGGCGCAACCGTTTCGAGATGACGTTTCCGGCAGCCCCCGCTGCGCGGGAGACATAGCGTCGAGAGAATAGAATTTTCAAGGAGACGAGAGAAGAAGCCGAAATTTGGTAGAATCCATTCGTTTCAACCAAAAAATATAGAAAACTATTCTCCGATGGATGAACAGCCGGGAACGGCCTGCTTGCAGCACGGCGGACATGGCGGCAAGGATAAGGCAGCGCCCGTCACGCGGGTCCTGCCTCACCCGCATCCAGCCGAAAGACGCCGCCGATGACTGCCCCCTCCCCCGTCGCCTGGCCACCCTCGCTTTGGGCTGCGACGGCTCAGCCCGGCCCTGTGCTCGGGACGCTGGAAGGCGCGGTCGAGAGTGACGTCGTGGTGATCGGCGCCGGCTTCACCGGGCTGTCGACCGCGATCCATCTGCGCGAGAGCGGGGTCGACGTCACCATCCTGGAAGCGGCCGAGCCGGGCTGGGGCGCTTCGGGGCGCAATAACGGCCAGGTCATCCCGACGCTCGCCGGCCATGATCCCTCGGCGATGACCGCCCGGCATGGCGAGGCCGGCGAGCGCTTCAACGCCGTGCTGCGCGACGCCGCGCAATATCTCTTCGACCTCGTGCAGAAATACGAAATCCCGGCCGAAGCCGAGCAGGCCGGCTGGGTCCAGCCGGTGCATTCGCCGGGACGCTTCAAGCTCGCCGAGAAGCGCGTCCGGGAATGGTCGGCGATCGGGGCGCCGGTCGAACTGCTCGATCGTGCCGGTGCAGCGGAAATGCTGGGCTCGGACGCCTGGTTCGGCGGCTTCTGGAACCGCACCGGCGGACACATCAACCCGCTCGCCTTGACCCGCGGCCTCGCCGAGGTCGCGCTCAAGCTCGGCGCGACCATCCATGCGCGCTCGCCGGCGGTGAGCATGGTGCATCAGAACGGCCGCTGGCTGGTGACGACGGCGAAGGGCTCGGTGACCGCCCGCGCGCTCGTGCTGGCGACCAATGCCTATACCGGCGAGTTCGAGCCCAATCTGGCCCCGGAGATCGCCAATGAGGTCATCCCGGTCCTGTCCTGGCAGATGGCGACCAAGCCGGTCAGCGACAACATCGCCAAGACCGTGATCCCCGGTCGGCAGGCGATGTCGGATACCCATCGCGAGCTCTATTTCGCCCGCTGGGACGCGCGCAATCGCCTGGTCACCGGCGGCGCCGCGATCTTGCCCGGCGCCGGCGGTGCCAATCTGCGCCCGACGGTCGCGGCGCGGCTGAAGCGGCTCTGGCCGCAGCTCGGCGATGTCGAGTTCGACTATGTCTGGTCCGGTTATGTCGGGATGACCCCCGACAATCTGCTGCAGCCGCAGGTGCCGGGCTATCCGCGCATCCACCAGCTCGGACCGAACGGTTTTGGCTGGGTCGGCTGCAATGGCCGGGCCGTCGCGCTGTCGATCTCGCTCGGCCGCGAGCTGGCCAAGGCGACGCAGGGCGTGGCTCTCGAGACTTTAGGCCTGCCACTCTCGACGCCGAAGCCGCAGCCCTTCCAGGGCCTGATCCGCCGGATCGCGCCGCTGGCCTTGCCGCTCTACCGCAGGCTGGACGCGCAGGAGATCTAGGCGGTCTCACCCAAGAGGATTGTGCGGATTTCCAGCCAGCTCTGCGCATCGGGCGCGCAGAGCAGGCCGAGCGTCGGCTGCGCCGGCCGATAGGACTGGCCGTCCAGCATGCGGACATGGCCGCCGGCTTCGGCATGGATCAGCGAGCCCGGCGCATGATCCCAGGGGTTGAGCCGGCCATAAAGCAGGAAATGGCCGTTGCCGGCGGCGGCGAGCCGGTATTCATGGCCGCAGCAGCGCAGCGAGCAGACGTTGGCGAAGGCTGGCGTGCGTCCGGGCAGCGTGCTGCGCAGCGGCTCCGGGAAATACTGCCAGCTCATCATGCCGGTCATCTCGCGCGGAGCCGCCGCCGGCGCCACCCGCAGGTCGCGGCTGATACCGTCACCGGCGAGCCAGGCGCCTTCGCCGCGCAGCGCCATGGCGCTGTCGGCGACGACGGGATCATGGATCACCGCGGCGACGACCTCGCCCTTGACGACCGCCGCCGCCATCACCGCAAAGAGCGGCAGGTCGGAGGCATAGTTCAGGGTGCCGTCGATCGGGTCGATGACGAAGGCGAGCTCGGCGTCGCCAAGCCGCTCGATCAGGGCCGGGTCGGCAGCGGCCGCCTCCTCGCCGATCAGCACCGCGCCCGGAAAGGCGCGAGCGAGCTCGGCGCCGATGAAGCGCTCCGCCGCTTCGTCGGCCTCGGTGACCAGATCGGTCGCCGAGCGCTTCTCGCGGATCTCGCCTTCGCCCAGATTGCGGAAGCGCGGCATGACCTCGCGCCGGCCCGCCTCTGCGAGGATGCCGGCGAGCCTCTCATGGTCCTGGCGGGTGAAGATCATCGTGGTCCAGTCGGCAAGGTAGTGGGCTTCGATCAGCCGAGATCGAACTCGACAAGAATCGGCTGGTGGTCGGAAACCTTGGTCTCGACGTCGCAGGCGATGCTGCGGGCCCGGGCGGCGAGATCGGGCGTCGCCAGTACATAGTCGAGGCAGCCAGGCTGCCCATAGGTCTGGTCGAACAGATTGGCGGTCGGCGGGTGCGGAACCTCGCCCTTCACCGCGGCCCAGAGATCGACCAGTGGCGGCTCGCCGCCACCGAAGGGCGCCAGCAGCCGCGCCAGCACCGGATCGTCCGGCCGCATGTTGAAGTCGCCGGTCAGCACCGCGCTCGGCGAGCTCGGCGTCATCCGGTAGGTATGCGGCCCGGCCGAGCGTGGCGTGGCATGGCGGGCCAGCGCCATGCGGTGCGCTTCGCGGATGCCCTCGACCTGCGCAGCGCGCAGCGTCGATGACGAGTATTCGAGATGCGTCGTCATCAGCCTGACCGGGCCGAGCGGCGTCAGCGCCATCGCTTCGATCAGCATGCGCGGCATGTTGCGGGTCTCCGCGGCCTCCCAGGGCAGGAGATGGCGCAGCGCCTGCGCAACCGGATAGCGCGTCAGCAGCAGGTTGCCGAAGCGCTGGCGGCCGCCCTTGCCGTCGGCGACATCGACGCCGATGCCCTCGATCGCGGTGAAGCCCGGCAGCAGCTCGGCGAAGCGGGCGAACTGGTCGGCATCGTCGTTGAAGTCGAGCTCGGGGAAGTTGTCGGCGACCTCCTGCAGGCAGAGCACGTCGAAATCCGCCATCTGCCGGGCGTGGGCGACGACGCGCGCCGGATCGACGCGGTCGTCCATGCCGCGAGCCCACTGGATGTTCCAGGTGATCAGCTTCATCTCACTTGATTCCTGCGCGCATGAAACTCTGCACGAACTGACGCTGGAACAGCAGGAAGCCGACCAGCAGCGGCGCCGAGGTCATCAGCGTCGCGGCGCAGATCACCGCCCAGTCGATGCCCTGGTCGCTCGACGAGAACACCTGCAGGCCGACCGTCAACGGCCGCGACTCCACCGAATTGGTGACCAGCAGCGGCCAGAGGAAGTTGTTCCAGTGATAACTCACCGAGACCAGCCCGTAGGCGATATAGGTCGGCTTGGCGAGCGGCACATAGACCTGCATCAGCACCTGCAGCGGACTGGCGCCCTCGACACGAGCCGCGTCGTCGAGCTCCTTCGGCACGGTCTTGAAGGTCTGCCGCAGCAGGAAGATGCCGAAGGCCGAGGCGATATAGGGCAAGGCGATCGCCGGGATCGTGTCGATCAGGTTGACCCTGGCGAGGGTGCGGTAGTTCTCGACGATCAGCGCGTCGGGCATGATCATCAACTGCGCCAGGATCAGCGCGAAGGCGATGTCGCGGCCCCAGAAATCCTGCCGCGCCAGCGCATAGGCCGCGAGCGTCCCCAGCATGAGCTGGAAGGCGAGGATCATAGTGACGAGGATGAAGGTGTTGAGGAAATAGCGCGCGAAGGGTGCGGCCGCCCAGGCGCGGGTGAAGTTGTCCAGTGTGAGCGGGGCGGTCAGTTCGAAACGGGTGGTGTACTCGGCCGGATGGATCGCCGCCCAGATCGCATAGGCTAAGGGCAGCACCCAGATCAAAGCGAGCAGGATCGCCCCCAGGGATTCGAGCGTCAGCGCCAGGCCCTTCGGCGCGTAAGGATCAGGACGGGTCGCGGCCATCGGCTGCGGTCGAGGCGCAGCGCTCATTGATAATGCGTCCTGCGTTCGAGCCAGCCATACTGGACGAACGCGACGAGCGCGAGCAGCGCCAGCAGGACGCAGGTCAAGGCCGCCGCATAGGCAGTGTCCCAAAATCCGAAGCCGACCTGGTAGATGTAGAACAAGAGCAGCGTCGTCGCATTGTCCGGGCCGCCGCGCGTCATCACGAAGATATGGTCGACCATGCGGAAGGCGTTGATCACCGCATTGATCAGTACGAACAGCGTCGTCGGCATCAGCAGCGGGAACTGCACGCGCCGGAAGAACGTCCAGCGCGAGGCGCCCTCGATCGCCGCCGCCTCGCCCAGGCTAGGCGGGATCGCCTGCAGCGCCGCGAGATAGAAGATCATGAAGAAGCCGGCTTCCTTCCAGATCGCGACGATGGTGACGGCATAGAGCGCCGTATCCTGCGAACCCAGCCAGTTGGTCGAGCGCCCGCCGAAGGCGCCAACGATCTGCTCGAGCAGGCCGTATTGCGGAGTGAAGAAGAACAGCCAGATATTGGCGACCGCGATCATCGGCAGAATGGTAGGGGTGAAATAGGCCATCCGGACCAGAGTCCGGCCGGCGATCCTGTCGTTGACCCAGACCGCCATCAGCAAGGCCAGCGCGATTGAGGTCGGGATCGTGCCCATGGCGAACCAGAGATTGTTCGCCATCGCCTTCCAGAAGATCGGGTCGGCCAGCATCTGCTCGTAATTGTCGAGCCCGACGAAGCGCGCCGGACGGCGCGCCCGCGGGGTCGACATGAAGCTGTCGATGAAGCTCGCGACCGCGGGCCAGTGCGTGAACAGGGCTAGGCACGCCATGGCCGGCAGCAGGAGCAGCCAGCCATGGATCGTCGCGGTCGCGCGGTTGTTCATCGGCTCAGCGATAGGACTTCAGGATGCGCTCGGCCTCGACCTGCGCGTCCTCCATCGCCTTCTGCGGCTGCTTCGTGCCGGTCAGCGCCGCCTGCAGGCCGTCGTTCAGCGCCTTGGTGACGCGCTGGTTCTCATGGGTCGAGAGCTCGGCGACGGCGGTCGGCAGCTGATCGCGCGCGACGAGGGCCTGCGGGAAGTCGGCGACGTATTTCTTCATCGCCTCGGTCTCGTAGGCCGCCGGCGTCACTGCGACATAGCCGGTATCGGCGCTCCACTGCGCCGCCCGCTCCGGCGTGGTGATCCAGCGCACGAACTTGAACGCCGCTTCCTGCTCGGCCGGGCTCGCCTTCTTGGAAAGGTAGAAATTGCCGCCGCCAGTCGGGCTGCCTGGCTTCTTGCTGGCAGGCAGCACGGCGACGCCAAAGGGGAATTTTGCGTTGGTGCGGACATTGGTCAGGTTGCCGGTGGTGGTCCACATCATCGCGACCTTCTTCTCGAAGAAGTCGCGCGGCGTGGTGCCCCATTCGACGATGCCCGGCGGATGGACCTTGTGCTTCTGCGAAAGGTCGACCCAGTACTGCAGCGCCTCGACGACCCCGGGATTGGCATAGTCGGTCTTGTCACCGGCCGCATTGGCGAGGATAGCGCCGGCCTGCGTCGTCAGCCCCTGGAAGAGCCAGTACGGGAAGCCCGAAGACGGGATCTGGATGCCCCATTGGCTGGTGTTGCCGGCGGCGTCACGCTTGGTCAGCTTCTGCGCGAATTCAAGCTGCTCGGCCCAGGTCGTCGGCGGCTTCTCGGGATCGAGCCCGGCTTCCTTGAACAACTCCTTGTTCCAGTAGAGCACCACCGTGGAGCGCTGGAACGGGATGCCCCAGGTTTTGCCGCCGGTCTGGCTGTTGGCCATGAAGCCGGGGAAGAAACTCGACAGCCACTTCTTGTCGTCCTCGGTCTTGATGAAGGGATCGAAGGGAACGATCGCTTCCTCGTCGATCAGCGTGAACATGTCGGTCGAGAGCAGCACCGAGAGCACCGGCGGCGTGCCGCTCTTGTGCGCAGTCAACGCCTTGACGATCGTCTCCTGATAGGTGCCGGCATAGATCGGCTTGACCTTGATGGTCGGGTTTTCCTTCTCGAAGCCGGCGGCATAGGCATCGATCAGCTTGGTGATCGGCCCGCCCACGGCGACCGGAAAGAAGAAGGAAATCTCGGCGGATTGGGCGAAAGCGGGCCCTGCCACGGCAAGCGAGCCAGCGAGGGCCGCACTGCCACCAATGAATTCACGCCTGTCCATATCTCATTTCTCCCCTGCTACGGCGTTTGAACGCCTGGTTATTCAGGCGTCGTCAGTCGAGGACGAGCCTTTGCTCGGTCTTCAGGTCGAACCAGTGCAACGCCGCCTGCGACAGCCTGATATGGACCCGGTCGCCCGCCGCGGCGCGGACCTTGCCGGGCCGGCGCACGATGAAGGGCTGGCCGTCGATACGCGTCTCGACCAGCGTGTCGGCGCCGAGATACTCGACGGCTACGACATCGGCGGCGATGCCGGCATCGGTGAGTTCGGTCATTTCAGGGCGGATGCCGACGGCGAGCGAGCCCGGCTCGGCATGGGATGGCGGCGCGAGACCTTCGCCGCCCGCCGCCAGGACGGAGGCGAGCGGAATGACGTTCATCGGCGGCGTGCCGACGAAGCGCGCGACGAAGATCGTCGCCGGGTTCTCGTAGAGCTGGTCGGGCGGCGCATCCTGCTCGATCCTGCCGGCGCGCATCAGCACGACCTGGTCGGCCATCGTCATCGCCTCGACCTGGTCATGCGTGACATAGACCATGGTGATACCGAGGCGCTGCTGCAGTTCGCGGATCTCACGTCGCATCTCGACGCGCAGCTGGGCGTCGAGATTGGAGAGCGGCTCGTCCATCAGGCAGACCGGCGCCTCGGCGACGATCGCGCGGCCGAGCGCGACACGCTGCTGCTGGCCGCCGGAGAGCTGCGAGGGCTTGCGCTCGAGCAGGCCGGTGAGCCCGAGGATCGAGGCGGCGCGCTTGAGCCGCTCGTCGCGGTCGGCGCGCGAGACCTTCCGCACCTTCAGGCCGAACAGGATATTCTCGGCGACCGAGAGATGCGGGAACAGCGCATAGTTCTGGAACACCATGGCGATGCCGCGTTGCGACGGAGCCGCGCGGGTAACGTCGCGCCCGCCGATCGCGATCGAACCGGTGCTGCTGTCTTCCAGCCCGGCGATCAGCCTGAGCGTGGTCGACTTGCCGCAGCCGGAGGGGCCGAGCAGCGCAACGAGCTTGCCGCCCTCGACGGTAAAGCTGATGTTGTCGACGGCGGCTGCGCCGCCCCAGCTCTTCGAAACGGCCTTGAGCTCTACCGAAACCATTCGCGACCCGGCCATCCCCAGCGATGTATCATAAGCCGGCGCAAGAATCCGGCCTGCCGGCTACGAGCCGAGCATGATGCTAAAACTCGTGCTGAGACAAGAGCGGGCTGGTATGCGCTCACATTGCTCCTGTGCGATTGTCAGTAAGCGGTCGCCTCTTGTCCGTGCCTGCCCGATCAGAACCTGACCGCGAGCCTGGCATTGAAGGCGTGGTCGGTAGCGCGCTGCGCGAGCTGACCGTCATAGGAGACCGCCACTTCGGCGCCCGGCGTGAGGTTCAGCGCCAAACCTGCGCCGACGACCAGCGCATCACGGGCGATCGGAACGCCCGCGATCGAGAATGGCGCGCCGCCGGCAAAGCTCTGCAATGACACTGGGGTGACATCGCCTGCGGCGCGGCGCCAGCCAAGTGCGCCATTGAGCTGGGCGGGCGTGCTGCCGAGATCGAAGCTTATCTGCGCGCACAGGCCCAGCGTCGCGAAGGCCACGGCGGTGGTCTGCGCCTTGGCGGAGAGGGCAGCAACACCCCCGGTCTCAGTAAAGGCGCTGCTGCGCAGATTGACATAGGCGAGATTGGCGAAAGGCTCCAACGCAGCCGGGCCGAGATCGAGCCGATAGGCGATCTCGGCAAAGGCCTGGAGGCTGCGGGCGTCATAATCCGACTTCAGCGTCTCGCCGAAGCCCGGGAACGACACCGTGCGCCGCGTCGAGATCTCGTGCCAAGCATAGGTTAGGCCGCTGCTCAGGCGGAAGCGATCGAAGCGTGCACCGCCATAGAGGCCGATATGGTAATTATCCGCCTCGCCGCGGGAGAGGCGTTTGGCCACCTCGAAGGTCGAGCGCGAATAGCCGGCGGTGATGCCGATCCGTGCATCCTGCGCCGCCGCGATGTCGAAGCCGGCGACGAGCCCGTTATTCGAGCGGGTGAGCGATGCGGCATTGCCATCGCCGCGCGCCTGTCCCCAGGAGCCGAAGCCGCGCGCCCACAGCGCAGAGCTCTCCGCCGACCCCGTCGACACCGCGCCATTGCTGGAGGCATAAGCCAGCGTCGCGATGCGCGGCGCGCCGATCCCGTCGAAGGCGGCACGGACCCGGTCGGAGACGGCGCTGCGGGCGATCTGGCTGCCCTCGATCACGGCCGTCTTGGCCGAGGCGTGGATCTCGCCGGAGAGGCTGTCATAAGCGCGCCTGGCCTCGTCCTCGTTGCGCAATTGCGTGAAGCTGAGCCAGAGCGGACTGGCATCGCCGAGACTCTCGAGGCCAAGCGCCGTCTGCGCCTGATTGCGCGTCTGCGCGATCGCGGTGAAGGGCAGATCATTGCGCAGCAGGGTCAATGTGACGCTGGTCGCGTCGTAGTCTAGCGCCGGATCGAGGAAGAGATAGCGCGAGGTGGCGTCGTCGAAGCGGCCCTCGACGCCCTGTGCAGCCGTCAGGATGGTGTAGCGCTGATTTGCCCAATAAGCGCCGTCATCGCCGAGATGGACGACCGAGCCACCGGAGAGGCGCGCCTTGCCACTGGCGCGGATCAGGTCGCTCGACGTCCCGTCCGGGCTGACCTCGACCTCATAGGCCGCGCCGTGCGCGAAGCTGATGTCGCCGGCAACGGTCAGCGTGCCGATCGAATTGCCGGGCGCAATCGTCGCGCCGGAGCGGAGCGTCGTCGGTCCGACGGTGCCGCCGCCCTGCAGCCGGGCGCCGGCCTGCACGTCGAGCTCGCCGCCAAGCGCGCCGTTGACGACGAGCATACCGGCGGAAACCGTCGTCGAGCCGGCAAAGCCGGAGCTGTTGCCGGTCAATTCGAGCCCGCCCCTACCAGCCTTGGTGAAGCTGCCCGTTCCGGAGAACACGCTCGCCAGGCTGGCATCGCCCTGCTGGTTGAAGATGACCGCGCCGTCATTGGCGAGGTTGCCGGAGATGGAAGCCGCATCGCCGACGAGCGTGCCCGCCCTGACGATCGTGTTGCGGTAGTAGTTCGTGCCGGTCAGCGTCAGCGTGCCGGCGCCGGTCTTGATCAGGTCGCCATAGCCGTAGACACCGCCACTCAGCGTCGCATCATGGCCGTTGGTGTCGAGCGTGCCAGTGCCGATCAGCAGCACGGTGCGGTCCGTATTGAACGAAGCACCAAAACGCAGCGCGCCGCCGAGGAAGGTGACCGCGGTCCCGCTGGCGCCGAGATTGCCGTCGGCGGACACCTGGAGCGCGCCGGCGCGGATCAGCGTGCCGCCGGAATAGGAGTTGGCGCCGGTCAGGATCGTCGTGCCGGTGCCGGACTGGACGACGACGCCGCTGCCGGAGACTGAGCCCCCGAAGCTGTAGTCGTTCGAGCGATTGAAGCTGAGGACGGCATTGTTGACGATATTCCCCGCGAGGTCGCCGGTCGTACCGCCATCGCCGATCTGCAGCATGCCGGCCGCGACCGTCGTGCCGCCCATATGGGCCGCGCTGCCGGTCAGGACGAGCGTGCCCCAGCCCTCCTTGATCAACTGATCGCCAAGGATCGTTCCGCTGGTCGTGAAGGTGGTTCCGGCCCAGGTCTCGATCGTGCCGGTTCCCTGCAGGAAGACCGGCCGGCTGCTCGTGGTGTCGGCCAATGTCGCGAGTTTCGCGCCGGAGATCAGCAACGAAGCGTTCGCCGCACCAAGATTGGCGTCTGCCACGATGCCGAGCGTGCCGCCGATGATGCTGGTTCCGCCACTATGGGTATTGGTGCCGGTCAGCAGCAAGGTGCCGCTCCCGGCCTTGGTGAGGATGCCGCCAGTGCCGGTGATCCGCCCGGCGAAGACGCTGTCCTGCGCCTGATTGACTATCAGGTCCCCGTCCGTGCCGAGCGCGACCTCGCCGCCGGAGCCAGCCAGTAGGCTCATCGACAGGGCGAAACCGTTGAGGTCGAGTTTGCCGCCGGTCAGGACATAGTCGGTGCCGTTCGGCAGCGCGCCGGCGCTGTCGGCACGGATCGCGCCGGCGGTGATCAGCGTTCCGCCTGCCCAGCTGCCCGTTCCGAAGAGTGCGAGCGTGCCATCACCCCATTTGATCAGTCCACCGGCGCCACTCACTGCGCCGGTCAGGGTCAGCGTGGTACCAGGCGCGGTCTCGACCGCGCCGGTGCCGCGCAAGGTGACAGCGCGGGCGGAGACCATGTCGGCCGTGGTGTGCAGAGCGCCATTGTCGAAGGTCAGCCCGCCGCCGATCGCGCCGAGATTGCCTTCAGCCGCGATCTGCAAAGTACCGCCCGAGATGATCGTGCCGCCGCTATAGCTGTTGCTGCCCGACAGGATCAGCGTGCCATCTCCTGTCTTTTCGAGTCCTTCCGTGCCGGTGACGGTGACCGCGATCGTCGCGGTCTCGCCGTCGAGCACGCGGATCTCCGGCGTGGTGATGACGAAGCCGCCATTGTTGTAGCCGTGCAGGTTGAGGCTGCCGCTGGCACCGCCGACCAGCGTGTAGCTGCCGCCGGCGAACTGCAGCCCGACGGCGTTCTGCTGGCCATCCAAGGTGACCGTGCCGCCGGGCCCGCGAAAGACGCCGTAGCCGCTGCCCCATTGCGTCGCCGAGACGCCGCCGAGGTTCCACCAATTCTGGTTGGTCCCGTTCCAGGTGCCGCTCGCGCCGCCGGCGGGGCTCGTCCCCCAGAGCTGCAGAATATTGAGGCCGTTGGGAGTGACGAGCAGGTCGACGGCTCCGGCGCGGGAGGTGTCGATCCCATAGTCGTAGGTGATCACGCCAAGCGGCGGCCTGTTGCCAATGGCGCCGCCGGTGTTTGTCAGGCCGCCGGTGTAGGTGATGACCCGGTGATAGCCGATCTGCGGCTGGGAGCCGCCGGAGAGGTTCAGCGTCCAGCCATCGAGCGCGAGATTGCCGTTCACCAGCGTCGTCGTGGAATCTACGGTGACGGGATTGCTACTGCGCAGCTGATAGTCGTAGGCACTGCCGGCATTGAGCCTCAGCGTGCCGTTGACGATGAGCGCTGCGGCGTCCGATGGCTTGATCGTGCCACCAGCATTGGCGGTCAAGTTGCCATTGACGGTCAGCGAGGTCCGGCCCGAGGACGCGAGCGTGCCACCACTGTTGATCGTGGTCGCGCCGATCGTGCCTTCGCCAGCGACAATGCCGGCGGCGCTGATGGTAACGGTGCCGTCGAGGCGCGCTGTGCCCGCCATGCGCAGCGTGCTGTTCGCGACTGTCGTCGTACCCGAGAAGCCCGAGCTGTCGGCGGTGAGATTGGTCGTGCCAGACAGGACGCTGATCGCCCCGGCGCCGGAGATCGCGCTCGAGAAGGTGTAGTCGCTGGCGGTATGGTTGAAGACCAGCTTGCCGATACCAGCGCCGAAGCGGATGTCTCCCTCGAGCGCGCCGGAGGCGGCCGCGGCCTGCCCCGCAGCACTGCCAATGATGATCGTGCCCGTGCTGCCGGCATTCCTGGCGACATCGATCCGTTTGCCACGTCCGGCACCGGCCCGGCCGCCATCGGTGACGGTCAGCGTGCCGCTGCCAGTATTTCCGACCGTGAACATCGTCGCAGTCAGGCTCGATCCGGGACCGGACACCCGCGCCGAGCCCGTGCCGCCATCGCCGAGCACGAGGCTGCCGGCTCCGACATGCGAGCCGCTGCCGGTGACGTTGATAGCGCCGGCCCCGCCGCTCGTCGCGCCAGCGCGGATCGAGGCTGCACGAACGGTTCCGCCACTGGAGGCCGTGAGACTGCCCTGCCCTTGATTGCCGACGACAATCTGGCCGTCAGCGGCCCATGTCGCCCCAGCCCCCGTGACAACGACAGCCGCGACCGAGCCTATGCCGTTTGCGATCTGAGCATTCGCGGCTGTCAGTTGCGCGCTCGGCGCAAAGACGAGTGTTCCAGCCTCAACCGCCATGCTGCCGACGCGCGCAGTCGCAGCGCCCGAGAGCGTCCAGGTGCTCGCGCCGATCTTGTTGAAATCCAGGAAGCCCTGATACTGCGAGCCCAGTCCGCGCAGATCGAAGCTCGCATTCGCCGCACCACCGAGGATAAGCGTCGCATTGCTGCCGCCGAGGACCTTGCCGACGAGATTGTATCCCGCCTGCAGTTCCACCGCGTTGCCGCTGCCGTTGAGGGCGATGGCCGCTCCCTGCGAGCCCGGAACGAAACCCTGGCTGCCACCACCGCGAACCGCGCCCGCGATCGTAAGGGATGTGCCGCCACCGGTCACGCTGATGCCCGACCCGCCGGCGCCGCCGCGGCCGCTCGATGATTGCTGGCCGAGGCCGCCGAGCCCGCCGGCGACCTGCGCGCCGTTCTGGATCGTGATGCTGGCCTGGCCATCGACAAAGATGCCGGCGCCTCCGACGACTCCGGACGCCGCATAGCGGGCGTTGCCGCCGCCACCACCGGTCACGATTCCGCCCACCGTGATCGTGGCGGAACCCGTCACATGGATGCCGTCGCCACCCATTCCGGCCGCACCGCCGTAACCTTCGCGGCCACCATTGCCGCCCAGCGCGCGGCTATTGGATGCCAGCGTGATGATCGTGCTGCCACCGATGCGTCCATCGACCTCGATGCCAGAGCCGCCACGACCGCCGTTTCCGCCGGTCCCGAAATTGCCGCGGTTGCCGTCCGGCATGCCGCCGTAGCCGTGGCCCGAACCGCCGTCACCGCCGCCTCCGTTATCGCCGCCATCGCCTCCATTCCCGCCCTGGGCGGTGGTCGCGAAAAGACTGATCTGCCGGCCGTACAATGACAGGAGTCCAGCGCCGCCGGAGCCACCGTCGCCGCCGGAGCCGCCAGGGCCGCCATCGCCGGGATACATGCGGATCGGTACGCAGCCCCTGCCTGCTGGGAGGCAGACTTGTGTCTCATAGCCACCAGAGCCATGACCGCCATCGCCGCCGTTTCCACCGCGACCGCCATGGCCGCCCTGCAAAGTCGCATTGTTGGTCGTCACGATGAGGTTCGGCGGCGCTACCCAATGAAACCCGCCTGAAAATGGACTGTAGGTGAGCTGCTGGCCGGGAAGTGTCAGCCCCGCTGCTCCACCGCCGCCACCACCGCCACCACCGCCACCAGCGCCCCCATGCCCGATGAAAGGATCCCTATAGGAGTTGCCTCCCGTCCCTCCGTTCCCGCCATCACCGCCATGGCCACCCATCAGGCTGATCGTCTGGCCCGCGGTCAGCGATTTCCCGTAGAAATCGAGGCCGACGGCTCCGCCGCCACCGCCACCACCGCTGCCGCCATCATGTCCCGGCGCACCCGCTGCGCCGTGCGACGGCGAGCCACCTGTCGAACCGGACTGCCCGATATGCCCGAGATAACCGGGCGGGATCGACTGGAGAACAGACGAGGTGCCAGTGATGTCTCCACCTGCGCCGCCGCCATGGCCGCGCACACCGCTGCCACCCTTGCCGCCTTGGGATCCGCCGCCCGGTTGGGCATTGGCCCCGCCACCTCCGCCACCGCCGCCGCCGGAGTATTCGTTGCTGGAACTCCCTGCTTGTCCAGCGGTGGGACGACTGACGCCATGCGCACCGCCCGCCCCTCCCTTGCCGCTCACTTGTCCCCAAGCAGGCAGCGCCAGCACGAGCGGCGCGCATAGCGCAACCCGGCCAGCCATGGCGAGCAGTGCGCGCAGCATCGCTGTCGATGAGGCGAAGCTGTTCGACGCGTGAACGAGGCGCAGACCGGCAGCCGGCGCGCGCGCCGTGGTTGCCAGCTTGACGTCCGTCCAGTGTCTCAATGGCCCCGAGCCCTGCTCACGAAATCTTTCGAACCCCAACCTTCCTACGGGCTAGCCGGCGCGAGCTCGGCCGCGAGGTCGCGGACGGCCGTCCGGAGCCCCTCGAACATGGCGAAGTCGACCTTGCTCGCGACGACGAAGATGCCGAGCCTGCGATTGGGCGAGAGCACGACATAGCTCATGAAGCCGCCGATGCCGCCGCTCTTGCCGAGCAGGAGCGGCACCTTGTCCTTCGGCCGGCTGACGACCCAGCCCAACCCCATCCCTTCTGAATCCGTGGCCTCCACACCAACCAGACGGGAGAGACCGTCATGCGGCCGCCAAAGCGAGTGCGCGAGCGAGCGCGCTGGCCGGCCCGCGGCATCGTCGGCGAGATGCCAGCGCATCCATCTCACCATGTCATCGGCGGTGGTGTAGATGCCGGCACTGGCCTGCATCACCTCGCCGGCTTCCCAATTTGGATCGGGCTTGCCGAACGGATCGAGCCCAGTCATCAGCCGGGGCTTCTGCGCATCGGAAAGGTGTAGGGCCGTGTCCGCCATGCCGAACGGCGCGGTGATCCGCTCCCGCACCAGCTCGGCAAAAGGCTTGTTGCCAGCTTTGCCGAGCGCCTCGCCGAGCAGGCCGAAGCCGAAATTCGAGTAGATCGCCGTGGTTCCCGGCCGGTAGGCGGGGCGATGGCTGGCGATCCAGTCCCAGTAATAGGAGGCCTTGTAGGGGGTGAACAGGTTCGGCTCGCTCGCCGGCGTCGCCGGATCGGGCATCTCGCGCGGCAATCCGGCCGAATGGGTCGCCAGATCGAGCAAAGTGATCGGCCGGTCGTCGAAGGGCTGGGGTGCCTTGCCGGGCGGAGCATAGCGAGCGAGCGGCGCGTCGAGCGAAAGCTCCCCTCTCGCAGCCATGGCGGCAAGCACATCGGTGGCGAAGACCTTCGAGACCGAGCCGACACGGACGATCGAGCGGCTATCCGGTTCCTTGCCACTGCCCGGCGCGGTCTCGCCATAGCCCGCGATGAAACTGTCCTCACCGCGGACGACCGCGAGGATCAGGCCGGGAGCGCGAGCATTCAGGAACATCGCGGCGCCGGACATCGAGGCTGCCTCGCGCAGAGCGAGATCCTCCGCAGCGGCCTGTCGCTGCCAGCCGATGGACGACAGCGCGACGAGCACGCAGCCAAGGACGAGCCGTGCCGCCTTCGCCGGGACGCGTCTCGGATGCGAGGCAGTGAAGCTGCGGTAGCGATGAAACGGCATAGGCTAAGCGGGTTTCTCGATCGGTTTCCGCATGGTCTCGCGCACAGGCGAAGCGGCAAGCGGAATTCGACCAATGGACATGCCGGTTCGACGAACGGCACTTCAGGCCGGATTCATCATGAGAAATCAGTTAATTGGCGGGTTGTCCCAGGCAACGCCGAATCAGGCGCCGGCAGTCAAACGCCGAGGCGTTGCCGCAGCTCCTGCCGGTAAGGACGCGACACCGGCCAGGCTTCAGCGAAGCGGCCGAGCCCGATCGTCCAGCGCTCCCCGGCGCGCCGGTCGAGGCCGCTCACATGCTGCAGGTTGACGATCGCCGTGCGGTGGATGCGCAGGAACGACGCTGCCGGCAAGAGCCCGGCCCAGATCGTGAGCGGGCGCAGGTCCAGCACCGTCGATCCGTCCTGCAGCCAGATTTTCGCATAGTCGCGCGCCGATCGGACCCCGAGGATGGCTTGCGGCTCGACGCCAATGATCGTCCCCTGTCGGCGCAGATAGATCAGCGGCGCGAACCCTCGGGAAGAATTGGCGAGAGCCTGCCCGCCACGGAGGGAGCCATAGCGCGCCAGCGCGACCAGCTCGGCGCATCGGAACAGTGCCCCGATATCCCCAGGCGACCAGCGCCGGGTCGCAATGGTCGCATCGAAACCGATGCAGGCGCGCAGGCGTCCATCATGAATGACCGGCACGCTGAGCACGCTCTTGTCGCTCTGCCTGAGCATCTCGACCTGGAGCGGGCGCGCCGGGCGCGGCAGCTCGGCGACGCGGTTGATCATCACCGCCTTGGCCTTCGCCAGGAACTGGTGGAGCCAGGCGATCATCGTAACCGGCGTGTTCTGCAGGTCCTCGACGAAGGAACGGACGCCTTGCCGGCTCCACTCATGGGTGTTCTGGAAGCGTAGCAGCTCGGCGTCGTATTCGAACATCCAGGCCCGGTCCGCTCCGGCCAGCTCGCCAATCTCGGCCAAAGCTGCGGTGATCGCGAGATCGACAGGTTCGCGCAGCAGCCATCTCGCCATGCGATAAGGCCAATCCGATCCCGCAGCGTCGCCGCAATCGGCAAACGAATGAGCTTCGTAGACCGCATCCGGTCCCTGGCCGGCCAGGACGTCGTCCCACGCACCACCACGGTCCTGTTGCTGCTGGCTCCCATTCTCACGCACAGCGTTCGCCCTCGCCGGATCGGCGTATTTGGCCGGACGCCCGCGCACTCGCAACCGAAATGTCGATGGCCAATGCCCAGCCATGATGCAGTGATAGACATTTAAGAGGCAGGCGCTCGCCGCACACCAGCATGCTGCCGGAGATTGTCACTCGCTGCCTTTAAATGTTGATATCAACGTTCACCGAGCCGATGCTGACTGCTTCTGGGAGCCGCGCCGTTATCCTGCCTGGCGCCTATCGGAACCTCTCGAGGGAAAAGGAGACGACCATGAAGATCGTGACCAGTTTGAGCTTCCGCGGCCAGTGCCGCGAGGCGTTCGAGTTCTACGCCAAGGTCCTCGGCGGCAAGATCACCGCCGCCATGCCCTATGGCGATGCGCCGCCCGGCATGGGGATGCCGGCCGACGACACGTACAAAAGCTGGCTGATGCATTGCTGGCTCGAGGTCAGCGATCAGGCAATAATGGGTGCCGACATGGACACCGCCTGGGCACCGAATGTCGACAAGCCCAAGAACGGCTTTGACGTCACCCTGCACACCAACGACAAGGCTGAAGGCCAGCGCTGGTTCGAGCAACTCGCCGAAGGCGGCAAGCCCGTGATGCCGTTCAGCGAGACCTTCTGGTCGCCCGGCTTCGGCTCGCTGGTCGACAAGTTCGGCATCCCGTGGATGGTCAACACCATCCCGTCGGGCGACTGGAAGCCGCCGCAGGGCTGATCCCACGCCACGCGAAAAAATCCGCAGCGGCATGTCGGCATCTCCGATGCCGCTGCGTCCTTGGGGTATCGACCGCGCGCGATGTCTCAAGACAGCTCGGGCGGTGCACGGAGCGCCCCGGAGAATTCCATGAACCAATCCTATCGCTGGGTGATCGTCGCGGCAGGCGGCCTTTTGGGCTGCGTTGCGATCGGCGCCATGTTCTCGCTGCCCGTCTTCCTGCGGCCGATGTCGCAGGACACCGGCTGGTCGGTCACAGGCATCTCCGCCGCGATGACATTCGGCTTCCTCGCCATGGCCGCCGCCAGCATGGTCTGGGGCGGCCTCTCCGACCGCTACGGGCCGCGCCCGGTGGTGCTCACCGGATCGGTCGTGCTGGCTGCGAGCCTGGCGCTCGCCAGCCGCGCCGACTCGCTGATCGAGTTCCAGCTCCTCTTCGGCCTCCTGGTCGGCGCGGCGACGGCCGCCGTCTTCGCGCCGATGATGGCCTGCGTCACCGGCTGGTTCGACACCCAGCGCGGCCTTGCCGTCTCGCTCGTCTCTGCCGGCATGGGCATGGCGCCGATGACGATGGCGCCGCTCGCGGCCTGGCTGGTCACCAGCCATGACTGGCGCACCGCCATGCAGATCATCGCCGGCATCGCGGCCGTGCTGATGATCCCCGCGGCGCTTCTCGTGCGCCGGCCGCCGGCCCTGGAGGCTGCGGCGCAGGGCGAGGCGATTGCCGATGAGCCGCAATCGGGCATGAGCGTCGGCCAGGCGGTGCGCTCGCCGCAATTCATCACGTTGATGCTGGCGAACTTCTTCTGCTGCGCCACCCATTCCGGCCCGATCTTCCATACGGTGAGCTACGCCGTGACCTGCGGCATCCCGATGCTCGCGGCCGTGTCGATCTACAGCGTCGAGGGGTTGGCCGGCATGTTCGGCCGCCTAGGCTTCGGTTTGGCCGGCGACCGGTTCGGCGCGCAGCGCGTCCTTGTGCTCGGGCTGCTGACGCAGGCCTTCGGCGTGCTCGCCTATGCCTTCGTCGGTGAGCTCGGCGGCTTCTATGCCGTGGCGGTGCTGGTCGGCTTCATCTACGCCGGCACGATGCCGCTCTACGCCGTGATCATCCGCGAGAACTTCCCCCTGAAGATGATGGGAACGATCATCGGCGGCACAGCGATGGCCGGGAGCCTCGGCATGTCGACCGGCCCGCTGCTCGGCGGCCTGATCTACGACCGCTTCGGCACCTACGCGCCGATGTATGTCGGCTCCTGGGTCATGGGCCTGGGGGCGATGCTGATCCTGCTGACCTTCCGGCCCTTCCCCAAGAAACAGCCGGAACTGGCGATGGCGTAGCGCCTGCTAGAACATGTCCGCGCTATCGCGGACATGTTCTATCTCCTTGTTTTATCGTATTTTCTTCACGCCAACCGGTATCCACTTCGCTCGAAAATGCTCTAGCGCTTGGTCATCTCGATGTCCGGGATCGTCGGCCCGGTCGTGCCCCGCTCGCCATCGACCATCGGTGGCGACGGGTTTCGCGAGATCCGCAGCGCGATATAGATCGCGACGGCCACCGACAGTCCGGTGAGATAGATCAGCATCCCCTGCGGGCCCATGAACTGCATCAGCAGGGTCGCGGCGAGCGGTCCGATCGCCGAGCCTGTGCCCCAGAGGAACAGAAGCTGCGCCGAGAGCCCGACCGCATGGTCGCGCCCCATCCGGAAATAGGCGTGCGTGACCGCAACCGTATAGAGCGGGATGCCGCAGCCGCCGATCAGCGCGAACAGGCCGAAGAGCCAGAACCGGCCATGGGCCGGGTCGACCTGCAGGAGCACCGCGAGCCCAGCTGCGGTGACCGCGACGATGCTGGTGGCGATGAGCATGATCAGGCGGCTCGCGATCCGGTCGGCCAGCAGGCTCATCGGCCATTGCAACAGGAGCGCGCCGATCTGGATGCCCGCCGTGAGCAGGATGGTGGCGCGCTGATCGAGCCCGGACAGGATGCCGTAAGCGGGAGTCACGCTCGTCAGCGGGCCGCCCACCAGCCCGACATAGAGGCAGCCGACCACCGCGGCCGGCGCTTGCGACCATAGCGTCCGCAATCCGACCGAAACGATCTCGCTCGACTCCGGCCCCCGCGCGCGCGTCAGCGCAACCGGGATCAGCGCAAGGGAGAAGGCCATGCTGGCGAAGAGGAAGACGTCCTGCGACTGGATGGCGACATAGCCCACGCCGATCTGCGAGCCGATCAGCGCGACGCGGTTGAGGATCTGGTAGATGCCGAAGATGCGGCCGCGCTGGGCCCGATTGGCCTGTCCGCTGATCCAGCTCTCGATGCAGATGCCGTGGCCGGCTGCCGCCAGGCCCATGACCAGCCGCGCCAGCCCCCACCACGCTTCCGGCAGCAAGGGAAAGCTCAGCGTCGAGACCGCCTGGAGCGCCGCAAACACCGCAAAGCCGCGGATGTGGCCGACCCGGCGAACGAGCGAGGGATTGACGAAGCAGCCGATCAGGAAACCGAGCGAATAGGCCGAGGCGACGAGGCCGATCAGCAGCGGCGGCTGGCCAGCGATCGCCATCTGCAACGGCACCACCGTGTTCACGATCGTGCCGGCAACCTGCAGGATCAAGGCACCCGCGACGATGGCGCCAAGCGCGGCGACAGAACCGCCAGGGGGCTTTGCTGTCACAGCCCGCTCATGTCCAGAAAGCCCATTCCGGCAAGGCTAGCAGGTCGGTTCGCCTCGGAAAAGGCCAGCGGCTCACCCTTTGCGCTTGTCGTCTTCGGCCAGCAGTTCCTTTCGGGCCATGACCATCGCCTTGCGCACTTCCGCATCGACCGCCGGGAATTGCGGGTCGAGCTGCTCGAGGCGCTCGACGATCGTCGCCGCCACCAGCAGCCGGGTGAACCATTTGTTGTCGGCCGGCACGACGTGCCAGGGAGCGTGCTCGGTCGCGGTGTTGGCGATCGCGTCCTCGTAGAAGCGCTGATACGCATCCCAGTGTTTGCGTTCGGCAAGATCGCCGGGCTCGAACTTCCAGTTCTTGTCCGGCTCGTCGATCCGCGCCAGGAACCGCCGCCGCTGCTCATCCTTCGACAGGTTGAGGAAGAACTTCAGGATCACCGTGCCGTTGCGCGCCAAGTGCTTCTCGAAATCGCGGATACTCTCGAAGCGCTCGCGCCAGATGTCCTTGCCGATCAGCTCGGGCGCCAGCCCCTGTTTCGCCAGCAGCTCCTCGTGGACGCGGACGACCAGCACCTCCTCGTAATAGGAGCGGTTGAAGATACCGATTTCGCCGCGCTCGGGCAGCGCGCAGGTCGTGCGCCAAAGAAAGTCGTGGCGAAGCTCGAGCGAGCTCGGAGCCTTGAACGAGGTGACCTCGCAGCCCTGCGGATTGACGCCCGACATGACGTGCTCGATCGTCCCGTCCTTGCCGGCGGTATCGATCGCCTGCAGGACGATGAGAACCGACCAGCGCTTCTCCGCAAAGAGACGCTCCTGAAGGTTGCGCAGGCGCTTGACGCCGCTCTGCAGCAGCTCGCGCGCCTCGTCCTTGTCGAGATCCAGGCCGCCGGTGTCGGCAGGATCAAAACGCTTCAGCCGGAAATCACCGCCATCGGTGACCCTGAAGCGTTCGACCAATCCGTCTTTCAGCATGCCTGGCGTCCCGTGACGAAGATCGCCCGCCAGTCTGACTTCATGCCGACGATTGTCCAGCCCTTGGCCCTGCGCTGCACCGGCGGCAGCTGGGCGATCAGCCATCCTGGGCCTTGATTCCGGCCTCGCGGATCAACTTGCCCCAGCGATCCATTTCCTCCCGCATATATCGGCCCAGCACCTCCGGCGTCGATGCGACGACACGGCCGCCGAGCTCTTCGATCCGGGTCTTCACTTTCTCCTGCCGCAATGCGGCCTGAACATCGGCGGAGACCTGCGCCACGATCTCGGGCGGCGCCTTGCCCGGCATGAACAGCGCGAACCAGGAGCCGACATCGAAACCCGTCAGCGTGTCGCCGATCGGCGGCACCTCTGGCAGCGTCGGGACACGCTCCTGCGTCGAGACGCCGATGGCGCGGATCGTGCCGCCGCGAATCTGGCTGATCGAGACCGTCACCGTATCGAACATGACGTCGATGCGCCCACCCATCAGGTCTTGCATGGCTGGCGCCGCGCCGCGATAGGGCACGTGGGTCATCTCGATGCCGGCCGCGCGCTTGAACAGCTCGCCGATCAGATGCAGCGAGGAACCGACACCCGCCGAGCCGAAATTCAGCGTGCCGGGCTTCGCCTTCGCCAAGGCGATGAAGTCGCCGACGGTGCGCGCGCTGGAGCTTGGAGGCACCACCATCACATTGGGGATGACGACCGCCAGCGACAGCGGCGCGAAGTCTGCGAGCGGATCGAAGGGCAGTTTCTCGAAGAGAAAGCGGTTCACCGCGATCGCACTCGATGTGATCAGGAGATGATGCCCGTCGGGCTCGGAGCGCGCCACATCGGCCGAGCCGATATTGGAGCTCGCCCCCGGCTTGTTGTCGATATAGACCTGCTGCTGCCACATCGCGCTCAACTGCTCGCCGAGCACGCGGGCGATGATGTCGTTGGCCCCGCCTGCGGCGAAGGGCACCACGAGCCGCACGCTCTTGGTCGGACGCCAGCTCGCAGCGCGGGCTGGGCCGCCGGCGGATGCCGGAAATAGGAGCGCCGCACCGGCCAGTGCCAGTGTCTGCCGGCGCGTCGGCGGCGCATTCGCTGGGATCGAGCCGCATGGCGTGGTCATCGAGCCTTGCCCAGATATCATCTTGTCCTCCCTCGGCTTGGATCGCGCTCTTCGGCGCGTCTAGAACGGGTAGTGCCGCGGCGTGGTCTGCAGCGTCAGCCAGCGCAGCTCGGTGAAGGCCTCGATGCCGGCACGCCCGCCGAAGCGGCCATAGCCGCTGTTCTTGACGCCGCCGAACGGCATCTGCGCCTCGTCATGCACGGTCGGGCCGTTGACATGGCAGATGCCGGATTCGATCCGCGAGGCGACGCGCCAGCCGCGCGCCGTATCGCCGGTGAAGACGGCGGCCGACAGCCCATAGGGATTGTCGTTGGCGCAAGCGATCGCCGCCTCCTCGCCGTCGACGCGGACGATCGCCTTGACTGGGCCGAAGCTCTCCTCGCCATAGATCCGCATCGCCGGGGTGACATGGTCGAGCAGTGTCGCCGGGAACAGCGTCGTCTCCGCCTTGCCGCCGCAAACGAGCGTCGCGCCCTTCGCCAGCGCATCTTCGATCAGGCCGTTACAGCGCTCGACTGCCTTCATGTCGACGACCGAACCGAGCACGACCGGCCCCTTGCGCGGATCGCCCAGCGGCAGGCTCGTTGCCTTGGTGGCAAGTTTCGCGACGAAATCGTCGGCGACCTTGCTGTCGACCACGATGCGTTCGGTCGACATGCAGATCTGGCCCGAATTGGCGAAGGCGCCGAAGGCGATGCCGGCGACCGCCGCATTGAGATCGGCATCATCGAGGACAAGCGCCGGCGCCTTGCCGCCCAGCTCCAGCACGACCGGCTTCAGATGCTCGGCGCAGAGCTTCGCGATGATGCGGCCGACATGGGTCGAGCCGGTGAAGTTGACCCGCCGCACAGCCGGATGCGCCACCATCGCCGCAACGACCTCGGCCGCGTCCTCGGGCGCATTGGTGACGAAGTTGACGACGCCATCAGGCAGTCCCGCCTCCTGCAGTGCCGTAATGATCAGCCCATGCGTGCGCGGGCAGAGCTCCGAGCCCTTCAGCACGACGGTGTTGCCGCAGGCGAGCGGCATCGCGATGGCGCGCGTAGCAAGGATGACCGGCGCATTCCACGGCGCCATGCCGAGCACGACGCCGGCCGGTTGGCGTATCGCCATGGCGAGGCTGCCAGGCACGTTGGACGGAATGACCTCGCCGCTGATCTGCGTCGTCAGCGAAGCGGCCTCGATCAGCATGTCGGCAGCGAGATGGACGTTGAAGCCGGCCCAGATGGCGGAGGCGCCGGTCTCGGCCGACATCGCGGCGGTGAAGTCGGCAGCGCGGGCCTCGAGCGCATGCGCACCCTTGACCAGCAATTCGCGGCGCTTCGCGGGGGGCGTCTGCGACCAGCCTGGGAAGGCACGAGCGGCGGCATCCATCGCGGCGCGTGCGTCGTCCGGCGTCGCAGCAGCGGCGCGGCTCGCGACGGAGCCGTCGAGTGGATTGCGACGCTCGAAGACGCCCCCGCCCGTCGCTGCGATCGCCTTGCCGTCGATCAGGAGGTTGATGGCATCGGTGCTGGTGGTGGTCATCTCTCGATCCTCGAAGCTCAGGCGATCACGATGTCGATCAGGTTCGGGCCGGACGCGGCGAAGGCGGCACGCAGACGCGGAGCGAGATCCTCGGGCCGCTCGACCCGCTCGCCCGGCACACCCTGGCCACCAGCCAGTTGCGCGAAATCGATGCCCGGCAGCTCGGTCCCGGCCGGCTTGTCGTTCGGCGCGTAGCCGAAGACCGGGGCGAATTCCTGCAGCGCTGCATAGCGGCGATTGTTGAGGATCAGGAAGGTGATCGGCAGGTCGAGCTGCGCCGCGCTATAGAGCGCCTGGATCGAATAGAGGCTGGAGCCGTCGCCGATCAGCGCGATCACCCGCCCCGGCTGCTTCATGCGCTGACGCGCCAATGCGACGCCGACCGCCGCCGGCATGCTGTGTCCGAGCCCGCCGCTCGCCATGGTGTAGAAGCTGTCGGCGCCGCTCATCGGCAGATAGGTCTGGATGGTCGAGCGGGTGCTCGGCGCCTCCTCGACCACGACATCGTCGGCGTGGCGTTCCCGCTCGATCACCGAGAGCGCATAGGCTGCCGACATCGGCAAGCCGGGCGACGCGACCTGCGGGACGGGGCGGGAGAGCGATGCCTCGCGCCCCTGGCGAGGAGCACTCACGGCGAGGAGCGCGCGCACCGCGAGATCGAGACTGGCGACGACGCTGTCGCCGACCGGAGACCAGGCCGCCTGCTGCGGATCGTCGACGATCTGCGCCAGCTGCGCACCTTCCGGAATGTGCGGCCCGCTGCCCTCGACATGATAGGTAAAGGCCGGTGCACCCAGCACGAGGATGAAGTCATGAGGGGCGAGGCGCTCGACGATCCTCTCGCGCATCGCCGGCAGGAAGCCGCAGAACTGGGGATGGCGCTCGGGGAAACCACAGCGCGCGCACATCGGCGGGACATAGATCGAAGCCTGATGGCGCTCGGCCAGCGCGACGACATCGTCGACAGCCTGGTCGCGCGCGACGCCGGCGCCGACGACGAAGGCCGGCCGCCTGCTGGCGTTCAGGCGTTCCGCGACCGCAGCAATCGCGTCCGGGGCCGGCGCCAGCGCCTGGCTGACCCGGCGCGGCAGGACGAACTCGCCCGGCTGGTCCCAGTCATCGGCCGGGATCGAGATGAAGACCGGGCCGCGCGGCGGCTGCATCGCGATGTGATAGGCCCGCGCCAGGGCAAGCGGCAGGTCGGCGCCCCGCGCAGGCTCGATCGCCCATTTGACGTAAGGCTTCGGCAGCTCGGTCGCCTGCACCGAGGCGAGGAACGGGTCGAAGGGCAGGATCGAGCGCGCCTGCTGGCCGGCGGTGATCAGCAGTGGCGTCTGGTTCTTGAACGCCGTGAAGATGTTGCCCATCGCATGGCCGACGCCAGCGGCGGAGTGCAGGTTGACCAGCGCCGCATTGCGCGTCGCCTGGGCATAGCCATCAGCCATGCCGACCACGACCGCTTCCTGCAGGCCGAGCACATAGCGGAAGTCCTCGGGATACTCCCGGAACATCGGCAATTCGGTCGAGCCGGGATTGCCGAAGACCGTGTCGATCCCAAGCTGACGCAGCAGGTCCAGCACGGCTTCCCGAACGGTCGGACGGACAGAGGATGATGTGATGTCGGCTGGCATGCGCGTCCCTCGGATCGAGGGCACTGTGGCGGCACGCCGGCCATTGCTCAATTAGATGAAGCGACTAAGTATTATTCGCATGACGAATATCGATACGATCGACCTGAACCTGCTGAGGCTGTTCGACGCGGTCTATCGCACCCGCAATGTCAGCCGCGCGGCCGAGCAACTCGGCCTCTCGCAGCCCGCGACGAGCCAGGCCCTGACGCGCCTGCGCCTGCTGCTGCGCGACCCCCTGTTCGAGCGCGTCGCCGGCGGCGTGCGCCCGACCGCCCGCTCCGAGCGTCTTGCGCATTCGGTCCAGGCCGGCCTTGCGCTGCTCGAAGCCGGCCTCGACGAAGGTGAGAGCTTCGATCCCGCCACGACGGATGCTGAGCTTCGCCTGCATCTCAGCGATATCGGCGAGGGCCGCTTCCTGCCGCCACTGATGACGATGCTTCGCGAGATCGCGCCGAACCTGCGCATCACCGCGCGCGCCTGGCCGCACGAAGCGATTTCCGAGGCCCTGGACAATGGCCAGCTTCACTTCGCCTTGGGTTTTCTCCCGACGGTGAACGGTACCGCCCATGCGGAAATGCTGAGCGATCGCTATCAGGTCTTCGTGCGGGCGGAGCACCCGGTGATCCAGCAGGCCGTCGACGGCGCCTTGAGTGTCGAGGATATCGCCAGGCTGGATTTCGTCGCCGTCAGATCACACGCCCAGACGCAGCGCATGCTGGAGATGCTGCATCTCGATCCGCGCATCCGCCTCGTCGTCTCCAGCTTCACGGCGCTGCCGCCGATCATTCGCGCCACCGACCTCGCCGTCCTCATGCCGCGCCAGATCGGTCTCCGCCTCGAACCGATTGGTGCCTTCGCTCTACTCGAGCCGGCCTTGCCACAGCGCGATTTCAGCGTGGCACTGCATTGGAGCCGGCGTCACGCCCAGAACGCCATGCTGCGCTGGGCGCGCGGGGTCATCCTGGACCTGTTCCGGGACGCCCAGCGATCGCAGCCCATCGGCTCGGCCGACGGCTGAGGCCGCGGCCCTTGCTGCGGGGACCGGCCGTCAGATCTGCCGCAGCCCGCGATAGCGCGCGAAGACGTTCTGCCGGTCGGCTGAGAACACCACTACGTCATAGGCATCCGGCGCCTGACCAGACACTTCCATGCCAGGCGAGCCCACGGGCATGCCGGCGACAGCGAGGCCCGTCGCCTTCGGCCGCTCGGCGAGCAGGCGCTTGATCGCCTCGGCCGGCACATGGCCTTCCACGACATAGCCGCCGACTTCGACGGTGTGGCAGGAGGCGAGCGCGTCGGGCACGCCGAGCCTCGCCTTGAGCGGCGCGACATCCGCAACCTCGACCACTTCGACCGGGAAGCCGGCGGCCTTCACATGCGTGACCCAATTGCCGCAGCAACCGCAGTTTGGATCGCGCGTCACGATCATCTTCGGCAGCGTCTCGGCAGCACTCGACGGTCGCCACAATCCGAATGCGGCGACCAGCTGCGCAGCACCGATCAGCAGGCTGCGGCGGGAGGAAGAAAGCCTGTGTGTCATGTCCTGCCTCAGCCAATCTGTTCAGTGCTGGGCGTATATCCCACCGCGACTACAGCCGACCTGATCGCCGCGAAATCAGCATCGCCCTGCACGCTGACCAGCTTCGAACTTGGGTCCGCTATGACGGTGGCGCCTGGAAGACGGCCCTCGATCGCCTGCTTGATCGTGCCAGCGCAATGGCCGCAGGTCATGTCCTCGACGCGAAAGCTGATCGCCCCGTTCGGGACCGGTGTTGCGACCGCAGTCGCGGTCGAATGCTGCTGGCAGGAGCACATGGCTGCAATGTCCTTCATTGACGATTGCAGCAGCCTGAACCTTCCCATCATGGCAAGGTCAAGCGCCTTTTTGATCGTGCTGGCCGAAGCTGCCGCCAGCGTCGTCAACGCAAGCCGGATGGAGCGATCGAGGTCACACCCCGTTCCGGACCGCGCGGAACTGCGCGATGAAGGCCTGCGGATCGGGCAGCGAAGCCATGCGGGCAACCTCGCGGTTCTTGGGCGCCTTTGCCGCAAGCCCGTTCACGCTGGTCGGGAAGAACTGGATCGCCGGCGTCCCCTCGATGCCGTAGCGCGCCGCGAACGCCTTCTCGGTCAGCTTTGTGCCATCGAAATCGGTCACTTCGCGGGCGCCGAGGATGTTGAGATGCAGCACCGCGAAATTGTCGCGGATATAGGTTTCGATCGCCGGGTCGGCGAGGTGGACCTCGTGCATGCGTCGGCAGGCCGGGCAGTTGCGCAGCCCCCAGAGGATCGCGAAGCGCTTGCCGCCCTGGCTCGCATTGCCGAGGTCCTCCGCGAGGTCGAGGAAACTCTCCAGATACCAGTCCTCCTGGTAGAGCCCGTCCTCGCCCAGCTTTGCCTTGGCCAGAGCCGGTGCCGTCGCCATCACGGCCATGGTGCTCGCCAGCAAGCCGCGTCGTGTCATCATGGCGTCGCCTCCGCGCAGGGCCCTAGCGGGCTCTGGTATAAACATATGAATACGACTATGTTCGAGAGATGATTGCAAGCGGGCGATATCGCGCGGGGTTGGCGGCGGCGTTCACGTTGTCGGGATTGCTGTCGCTGCCGGTCCTGTCATTGCCAGCTTTGGCCGCCGAGCTCGTCATGTACACCCGCAATGGCTGCCCCTTCTGCGTTCGCTTCGAGCGCGAGGTCGCGCCGGTCTACGCCAAAACCCCGGAAGGCAAGGCCGCGCCGCTCCGGCGGATCGAATTGCCGGCCGGCGGTTTCCGCGGCGAACGCCTGCTGGAGCCCGTCATCGCGACGCCCACCTTCGTGCTGATGGAGGGGGGCCAGGAGGTCGGCCGCATCACCGGCTATCTCAATGACGACATGTTCTGGGGTTTGCTCGGGCGGCTCGTTGCTGTCATTGAGATTTCCGACAAGGTTCAACGATCAGGCGCACAGACCCAATGACCGCGATCGTCTCAAAAGCCCTCGAAACCGAACTGCGCGACGGCGCCGAGTTCTCGCCCGAACTCGACCAGCTGATGCGCAAGGCCCGCAAGGCCAGCGATTTCCTCAAAGCCCTCTCGCATGAGAACCGGCTGCTGCTGCTCTGCCTGCTGGCCGAGCGGGAACGGACGGTGACCGAGCTCGAGAACCTGCTTTCGCTGCGCCAGCCCATGGTCTCGCAGCAGCTCGCGCGCTTGCGCCTCGACCAGCTCGTCACCACTCGCCGCGACGGCAAGGCGATCTATTACAGCCTCGCCAGCGACGATGTCCGGCGCGTCATCGCCGTGATCTACGACATCTTCTGCGGTCCGCCCGGGACCGAAGCCGGAAAATCGTGAACAATCGTCGCCGCCGGCGGCGTTCGTCATGATCGCGCTATCCGCCTGGGGCGCGACGCTCGCAGGCGTGGCGGTGGGCGTCGCCTGCGGCTTCACCGTCCGCCGGGCCCGCCTGTGCTCGTTCGGTGCAGTCGAGGACGCCTGGATGGGCGGCGATACCCGCCGGCTGCGGATTTTCGGTCTTGCCCTCGCCATCGCGCTGATCGGCACACAGACGCTGATCGGCCTTCGCCTGCTCGACCCGGCCAATTCGACCTATGTCCAGTCGGCCCTGCCCTGGCTGTCGATCGTGGTCGGCAGTACGCTGTTCGGTCTTGGCATGGCACTGGTCGGAACCTGCGGCTTCGGCTCGCTCGTGCGGCTCGGTTCCGGTGACCTCCGCAGCCTGATCGTGATGATGGTCTTCGGCGCGGTCGCCTATGCGACGCTGCGCGGCATGTTCGCCCCGATCCGGATCGAGATGCTGGAAAAGGTCTATTGGCCGCTTCCCGGCGGCCTCAAGGGCGATCTCGCCGGCATCCTGACCTATCTCGGCGCGCCGGCGGCGCGCACGCTGCTCACCGCCACCGGCGCCCTCGTGCTGATCGCCATCGTCGCCGTCGATCCGCGGCTGCGGCGCTCGCCGCGCCTGTTGCTGGCGGGCGCGACGCTCGGCCTTGCCGTCGTCGCCGGCTGGTGGGTCACCGGCGTGGCCGTCGACGCCTTCGAGACCGTGCCGCGCGCGCAGAGCCTGACCTTCGTCTCCCCCGTCGGCCGGGCGCTCTATGGCGTACTGAGCGCGCCCTCGGCCCTGCTGGAATTCGGCATCGGCACGCTTGTCGGCGTGACAATCGGCTCGTTCCTCTCGGCGCTCTATGATCGCGAGTTCCGCTGGGAAGCCTTCGACGATGACCGCGAGATGCGCCGCCATCTACTCGGCGCCGTGCTGATGGGCGGCGGCGGCGTGCTCGCCGGTGGCTGCACCATCGGGCAGGGCATCTCGGCCGGCTCGATGCTGGCCCTGTCCTGGCCGCTGGCGATCGCCGGCATGATGATCGGCGCCCGGATCGGCATCGCCATCCTGATGGAAGGCTCGCTCAGGGGGCTCTGGCAGCGCGGCTGAGGAGCGACACCGCTCCGACTTGTGTCACGACGCTGCGACAAAGCGGTAGGCCGTGCCCTGCCGCTCGACGCGTCCGACCGCACCCGGCAGGTGGTAGCCGATCACCTGCGCCCCATCCTGGCTGAGCCGGTCCAACAGCTTGCGCCGCGTCGCGACCGCAAGGTCGGCATCATGGTCGGAAGCCGGCTGCCAGTCCGGTCGCGCGAACGATATCAGCGGATGCGTCAGCGCGTCGCCCAGCACCATGACCGGCCCTCCGGCGCCCTGAAACGCGAACGAGACATGGCCCGGCGTGTGGCCGGGCGTCGCCACCGCCTCGATGCCCGGCAGCCATTCGCGGCCGGGCACCAGCCGTTCGAGCTTGTCGCCCAACTCCTTGGCAATCCGCTGTGCCCCGGCGGCGAAGGCGTGCCGATCCTCGGGCAGGCGCTCATAGACCTTGGGGTCGCTCCAGAACCCGATCTCGGGCGCGGCAACCAGCCAGCGTGCATTCGGAAAGAGCGGGCTGTCGAAATCGTCGAGCGCGCCCCAGAAGTGGTCGGGATGGAGATGGGTGAACAGCACATGCGTCACCGCATCGGGCTCCATCCCGGCGGCCTTGAGACTCTCGGCCAGCTTGCCCGAGCCCGCCAGAAAGTTCGCGCCCGACCCGCAATCGAACAGGATGACGTCCTTGCCGCGCTTCAGGCAGGTGACGTTGAGCACCGAGCGCGTCGGCCCGGTCTGCTTCGCCTCGGCGGCGAGCTCGGCCTGAGGGATGTCGCGCGCCAGCATCGACAAGGGTAACTCGAAGCTGCCGTCGCTGAGGACGGTGAACGTCTCCTCAGCGGCCCCGAGCGTCACCACGACCTGCGCCAGAGCCGGAGAGGCCAGGGCACAGGCGCCGGCGGTAACGAACAGGCGACGCGTCAGCATGGCTTGCTCCGACAAGGCCTACTTGTTCACCGGCGATTCCGGATCGAACAGATAGGCCATCACGTCCTTGATCTGCTGCTCGTCGAGCACCTTGTTGACGCCAAAGCGCGGCATGTTCGAGCAGGGCACCACCGCCATCGAATTGTAGATCTTGGTGTAGGCGTCCTTGATCGTCTCCGGATCGTATTTGCGGTCCTTGCCATAGGCGGCGAGGCTCGGTCCGAGCGTGCCGTAGCTGACTTCCTTAGGATCGAGCTGGTGGCAGGCGAAGCAATTGCCGCCGGCGACGGTGCCGGCCGGGTCGGAGAACTGGCCGCCGCGACCATTGTTGGCGACCTGATAGCCGTTCTTCCAGTTGCCGAGGAACTTGCCGTCCGCAGGGTAGACGACGCGCGCCGATTCCCGTTTCAGCATCTCGTCGGACTGTGCCGAGGACGGGTTGTTGCGGGTCGTGTTGCAGACGGCCAGCGAATCGTCTGGCTTGATCCGCGCCTGCCATTCGGCCGGGGCCTTGCCGAAGGTCGATGTCAGATAGGCGTCGATCACGGCCTGCGCCGGGCGCTCCTGGGCGCTGGCCGAATCCGCAGCGAGCAGCAGGGCTGTCAGGGGAACGAGAACCTTGATCATCACGTTTCCCCTCAGCGCTTGATCGACGGAACTTTGATCTCGCCGCCTTCAGCCTGCTTCTGCAGGAAGACGGTGAGCGCGGTCAGGGCCTCCGAGCCGTATTCCGGCACCGGCCAGCGCTGCTGGCGATAGCAGTCCCAGAGCCGGTGCTGCATCGTCCTGAGCGCGCTCTGCGAGACCCGGTAGGTCGGCCAGGAGCCCATCGTCTCCTGCGCGGTCTTGCCCTTGACCGAAAGATTGGGCAGGCCCTGCAGGCGGATGCGCTTGCCCTCCTCGGCGTGGCAGGTGGCGCAGGAGAAGTCGTTGACGCCGCCGCGCGTGTAGAACAGCGCCTCGCCAACCGCTGCCATCTCCTTTTCGTTGGGATGGGAGAGCTGCGGCTCGATCCTCATCTCGCTCGACTTGTTGGCGATGAAGGCGACGAGGTCCTCCATGTCCGACGCTCGGGCCGGACCCGAGAAGCGCCGCAGGACCACGTCCTTGGTGTCGAGCCCCTGCAGCTTGTCCATGCACCAGAGCAGGCGCTGCTCGGTGTCCATCACCTTGTCGGCGTCGGCGAAGTAGCGCGGCAGCTTGGCGAAGGCGCCCTCCAGCTTGCCCGGCCCTTCGCCGAGGTCGCAGCCTTCCAGCGAGACGTTCTTGGTCCCGCGCTTCTCCGCCCACAGCACCTCGCCGCGATCGACCGCGAGGAAGCCCGGATTCGAGAACGGGTCGGAGAGCATCTGGCGATAGCGCTCGATCTCCTTCTCGCTGTCGTCCTGCGGCGGCGATTGGGCGGTCAACGGTCCGGCCGCCAGTGTCACGACGGCCGCCAGTAGCGCCGCCCCCATGATGGGAAGCTTCATCCCTCGCCCTTTCGTTTCCTCCGGGGCCGCTTATGCTGCGGCCTCGTCGCCGGCCCGCTTGGGGGCTTTACATTCACAAAAAACAATATCACGATACGTGCAAATGATTGGCGTCCCGCTGTCGCGCCGTCAAGCGTTAAAACAAGACGAATTCGAAGGAGGAGCCATCGTATGCTGACCCACCTGCCGACGCTGTCGCGCCGCGATGCGGTGAAGGCCGCCGCTTGGGCTCTCGCCGCCGCTGCGATCGCGCCGAAGCTCGCCTTCGCCGACGAGAAGGCGGTGGCCGCCGAGATCAAGAAGCTCTACGGCGACAAGCCGCTGGCCTCCGGCAAGATCAAGCTCGACGTGCCCGAGATCGCCGAGAACGGCCTGGTCGTGCCGATCAACATCGAGATCGAAAGCCCGATGACCGAGGCCGACTACGTCAAGGCCGTGCACGTCTTCGCCGAGGGCAATCCCCAGCCTGGCGTCGTCAGCTACCAGTTCACCCCGGCCTGCGGGAAAGCCTCGGCCGCGACGCGCATGCGGCTCGCGCAGACGCAGGACATCATCTGCGTCGCCGAGATGTCGAACGGCGCTCTGCACACGGCCAAGGCCAACATCAAGGTCACGATCGGCGGCTGCGGCGGCTGACGCCCCGCATCGTCATCGAACAGAACAAGGCGAGGAAATACCCATGACCACCAAGCCCACGCCCCGCGTGCGTGTTCCGGCCAAGGCCGCTGCCGGCGAGATGATCGAGATCAAGACGCTGATCTCGCATGAGATGGAATCCGGCCAGCGCAAGGACGCCAAGGGCGAGACCATTCCGCGCCAGATCATCAACAAATTCTCGGCGAGCTTCAACGGCAAGCCGGTCTTCTCGGCCGACTGGTTCCCGGCGATCTCGGCCAATCCCTACCAGTCCTTCTTCTTCAAGGCGACGGAATCGGGCGAGTTCACCTTCACCTGGAAGGACGACAACGGCTCCGAATACGTCTCGAAGAACAAGCTGACGGTCGGCTGAGCCTTTAGGATCGCAGCGCCGCCGGCTTCGGCAGCGCTTCCGCTTTGGATCCCCTGGATCGCGATGTGCGCGCATCCAAAGGATGAGTCATGATCTCAAGACGCGAATTCCTGCAGGCGACGGCGGTCGCCGCAGCGTTGACGACAGGCTCCGGCCTCGGCCCGCTCGGGCGCGCCGCCGCCCAGCAGAAGCTGTCGCAGGCCGATATCCTGCGCTTCGAGCCGCTGGGCCAGGTCACCATCCTGCATGTGGCCGATATCCATGCCCAACTGATGCCACTGCAGTTCCGCGAGCCGGCGGTCAATCTCGGCGTCGGCGAGGTCAAGGGCCTGCCGCCGCACCTGACCGACGCGGCCTTCCGCGAGCATTTCAGGATCGCGGCAGGTTCGGCCGACGCCTTCGCGCTGACTTCGGACGATTTCGTCTCGCTCGCCCGCAATTACGGCCGGATGGGCGGGCTCGACCGGATCGCGACCTTGGTCAAGGCGGTTCGGGCCGAGCGCGGCAACGACAAGGTGCTGCTGCTCGATGGCGGCGACACCTGGCAGGGCAGCTGGAGCGCGCTCCAGACCAAGGGCCAGGACATGGTCGACGTGATGTCGGCCCTGAAGCTCGACGCGATGACCTCGCATTGGGAGTTCACGCTCGGCGCCGAGCGGGTCAACGAGATCGTCGAGGCCGCGCCCTTTGCCTTCCTCGCCCAGAACATCCGCGACAAGGAATGGAACGAGCCGGTCTTCCCGCCGCGCAAGGTCTTCGAGAAAGGCGGCGTCAAGGTCGCGGTGATCGGCCAGGCGCTACCGCGCACCGCCGTCGCCAATCCGCGCTGGATGTTCCCGGACTGGGAATTCGGCATCCGCGAGGACGAATTGCAGAAGCAGGTCGAGGAGGCCCGAGCCGAGGGCGCCACGATCGTCGTGCTGCTCTCGCATGACGGCTTCGACGTCGATCGCAAGCTCGCGAGCCGGGTCAAGGGTCTCGACGTCATCCTGACCGCCCATACCCATGACGCCATGCCCGGGCTGATCCGGGTCGGCGAGACCGCGCTGGTCGCCTCCGGCTCGCATGGCAAGTTCGTCTCGCGCCTCGACATCGCGGTGAAGGACGGCAAGGTCGGCGATATCCGCTTCAAGCTGATGCCGGTCTTCGCCGACGCGATCGCGCCCGATCCGGACATGGCAGCGCTGGTCACGAAGCTGCGCGCCCCCTTCGCCGCTGATCTCGCCAAGGAGATCGGCCGCACCGACTCGCTGCTCTACCGGCGCGGCAATTTCAACGGCAGCTTCGACGACCTGATCTGCGACGCCATGCTCTCGCAGCGCGACGCCGAGATCGCGCTCTCGCCCGGCTTCCGTTGGGGCGGTTCGCTCCTGCCGGGCGAGCCGATCACCTGGGAGGCGATCAGCAATGCGACCGCGATCACCTATCCGAACTGCTACCGGATGGAGATGACCGGCGCGCAGCTCAAGGAGATCCTCGAGGACGTCGCCGACAACATCTTCCACCCCGACCCCTATTTCCAGGGCGGCGGCGACATGGTTCGCATCGGCGGCATGGGCTACGCCATCGATGTCGGCAAGCCGATGGGCAGCCGCATCTCCGGCCTGACCCATCTTAAATCCGGCAAGCCGATCGATGCCTCCCGCAAATACGTCGTCGCCGGTTGGGCCAGCGTCAACGAGGGCACGCAGGGGCCGCCGATCTGGGATGTGGTCCGCGACCACGTCGCCGCAACCAAGACCATCACCATCAAGCCGAACGACGCCGTGAAGGTGAGCGGGGCATGAGCGCCTCCGCCGTCACGGCCGTCAAAGAACAAGGAGACGAGGCATGACCTCTCCCGCAAAACCCGATGCGCTCAGCCGCCGCCGCTTCCTCGGCGGGGCGGCGCTCGCCGGAGCCGGCTTCGCCGGCGCAGGTTCCGCCCGCGCCGAGATGGCCAAGCCCGATCCCTTGATCACCGAGGTCCAGGACTGGAGCCGCTATCTCGGCGAGGGCGTCGACAAGCGGCCCTATGGCACGCCGTCGCGCTTCGAGAAGAACGTGATGCGCCGCGATGTCTCCTGGTTGACGGCCTCGCCCGAATCCTCGGTCAATTTCACGCCGCTGCACGAGCTCGACGGCATCATCACCCCGTCCGGCCTCTGCTTCGAGCGCCATCATGGCGGCATCGCCGACATCGAGCCGGCCAATCACCGGTTGATGATCCATGGCCTCGTCGACAAGCCGCTGGTCTTCACCATGGAAGACATCAAGCGGATGCCGCGGCAGAACCGCATCCACTTCCTCGAATGCGCCGCGAATTCCGGCATGGAGTGGCGTGGCGCGCAGCTCAATGGCTGCCAGTTTACCCACGGCATGGTCCACAACGTCATGTACACCGGCGTGCCGCTGAAGGTGCTGCTCGCCGAAGTGGGCGTGAAGCCCAGCGCCAAATGGCTGATGCTCGAGGGCGCCGATTCCTCCGGCATGAACCGCTCGCTGCCGATCGAGAAGGCGCTCGACGACGTTCTGATCGCCTTCGCCATGAACGGCGAGGCGCTGCGGCCCGAGCAGGGCTATCCGCTGCGCGCCGTCATCCCCGGCTGGGAAGGCAATCTCTGGGTCAAATGGCTCAGGCGCATCGAGGTCGGCGACCAGCCCTGGCAGGCGCGCGAGGAGACCTCGAAATACACCGACCTCCTGGCCGATGGCCGCTCGCGGCGCTTCACCTTCTTTATGGACGCCAAGTCGGTGGTGACCAATCCTTCGCCGCAGGCGCCATTGAAGCAGAAGGGCCGCAACGTCCTCTCCGGCCTCGCCTGGTCCGGGCGCGGCACGATCAAGCGCGTCGACGTCACCCTCGACGGCGGCAAGAACTGGCAACACGCCAGGATCGACGGGCCGGTGCTCGATAAGTCGCTGACCCGCTTCTATGTCGATTTCGACTGGGCTGGGCAGGACCTGCTGATCCAGTCGCGCGCGATGGATTCGACCGGCTATCTCCAGCCGACCAAGGACGAGCTGCGCAAGGTCCGCGGCACCAACTCGATCTACCACAACAACGGCATCCAGACCTGGCATGTGAAGGCGAATGGGGAGACCGAGAATGTCGAGATCGGTTAATCCCGCCCTGCTTGCCGGCCTCGCGGCGATCGCCGTGCTGGCTGCCGCGCCGCTGATCGCCCAAACCAAGCCGGCGGCAAAGCCCACGCATCCGCCGGCCAAAGCCGCCCCGGCTCCCGCCCCTGCGGCGAAACTCGGCCTCGGCCGCGAGGCACTGCCGGAGGAGATCAAGGCCTGGGACATCGCCGTCCGACCCGACGGCAAGGGCCTTCCGCCCGGAAAGGGCACGGTCAAGCAGGGTGACGAGATCTTCCAGGCGCAATGCGCCAGCTGCCATGGCGAATTCGGCCAGGGCAATGGCCGCTGGCCGGTGCTGGCCGGCGGCATAGGCTCGCTGAAATCCGACCGCCCGGAAAAGACGATCGGTTCGTTCTGGCCGGATCTCTCGACGGTGTTCGACTATGTCCGCCGGGCCATGCCCTATGGCAACGCCCAGTCGCTGTCGCCGGACGAGCTTTACGCGGTCACCGCCTATTTGCTCTATCTGAACGACATCGTGAAAGACGAGGACTTCGAACTGTCCGATAAGAACTTTACCAGTGTGAAGCTGCCGAACGCGGCCGCGTTCTACGATGACGACCGCGAAACCACGGAGAAGGCTTTCTGGGGCAAGGAGCCGTGCATGACCAACTGCAAGCCCGAGGTGAAGATCACCGGACGGGCGGTGATCCTCGACGTGACGCCGGATTCGAAGACGGCGCCGAAGGTCGATTGATGCGAAGTCCCAACGCCGTCCGTCTCGCGGCGCTCGGGCTGGTGTTGGCCTGCGCGCCGGCGGAAGCGGCCGGCGACAACGCGCTGGGAGAATATCTCTCGTCGGAATGCACGAGCTGCCACCAGACCAGCGGCCGGCAGGTCGGCGGCATTCCGGCGATCATCGGCCATCCGGCCGAACAGTTCGTCGCGCTGATGAATGCCTATCGGCAGCGCCAGCGCGATAACCAGGTGATGCAGGCGGTGGCAGCTCGACTCTCCAGCGAGGAGATCGCGGCCCTGGCCGCCTACTACGAGAGTCTGAAGCCCAATCCTTAGCCGGGCATATGGCCCGAGCAGCGGAGGAAGACACGATGTCGGAGGACACTCAGCAGGCTTCGCGCCGGGCACTGATGCTGGCGGCGGCGAGCGGGGTCGTCGTAGCGGCGGCACCGGCCCTTGCTGCGCCCCGGCAGACGGCGCTCGCCGACCTCAAGAAGGAAGCCGACATCGCCTGCCTCTATCATTGCGATTTCGGCGACCCGCAGCGCTTCATCCAGATGCTGCAGAACATCGCCAACCATTATTCCGCCTATGGTGCCGACCCGTTCGCGCTCCAGCTCGCCATCGTCGCGCATGGCCCGAGCGTGAAGTTCTTCCTGGAGAACCTCGACGACACGGCCTGGCGCGAGGAGACCATAATCCCAAAGATCTTCGAGCGCGTCGAAGATGTCGCCAAGAACGGGTTGAAGGTCCATCTCTGTGAGATCACCTTCTCCCGGCTGAAGATCGACAAGAGCAAGGCACGCAAGGCCGAGTTCGTCGGCTTCGTGCCCTCCGGCGTTGCCGCCGTCGCCGCGATGCAGGCCAAGGGCTTCGCCTATCTGAAGGTCGGATAGGGCTCGTGAGAGGCCCACCGTCAACCATGGGAAGGGGAGAGGGAACCATGTCGACCAGTCGCCGCACATTCCTGTCCGGGCTTGCTGCCGCGGGCAGCTTCGCCATCGCCCCGCCTGCCGTGCTCGGCCAGGCCAAGCCGCGCGTCGTCGTGATCGGCGGCGGCGCCGGCGGCGCGACCGCGGCCAAATACATCGCCAAGGACTCGAACGGCGCCATCATGGTGACGCTGGTCGAGGAGAACGAGGTCTACCAGACCTGCTTCCACTCCAATCTCTTCATCGGCGGTTTCAAGAGCTATGAGGAGATCAGCTTTCGCTACGACGCGCTGGCGAAGAACCACGGCATCACGCTGGCTCGCGCCCGCGCCACCCAGATCGACCGCGACAAGAAGGAGGTCGTGCTCTCGACCGGCGACCGCCTGCCCTATGACCGGCTCGTCGTCTCACCCGGCATCGACCTGAAATACGATTCCGTGCCCGGCTGGTCGAAGGAGGTCGAGGAGGCCATGCCGCATGGCTGGAAGCCCGGCCGGCAGACGCAGCTGATCAGGCAGAAGCTCGACGCGGTGCAGAATGGCGGCATGATCCTGATGATCGCCCCGCCCAATCCCTATCGCTGCCCGCCTGGCCCCTATGAGCGGGCCTCGATGTTCGCGCATGTGCTCAAGGCGAGCGGCAAGCGCGACTGCAAGATCCTCATCCTCGATCCGAAAGACAGTTTCTCGAAGCAGGGCGTCTTCCAGGAGGGCTGGGAGAAGCATTATGGCGCGATGATCGAGTGGCTCGGGCCGAAGGTGCATGACGGCATCAAATCGGTCGATCCGAAGACGGGCACCGTGGTCACCGGCTTCGAGACTTACAAGGACTGCGCCTTCGTCAACGTCATCCCAGCGCAGATGGCCGGCGAGATCGCCCGCTCGGCCGCGTTGGCACCCGCCGGAGGCTACTGCACCATCGATCCAGCCTCGATGAAATCGGTCGTCGACCCCAACATCTTCGTGCTCGGCGACGCCTGCATCGCCGGCGATATGCCGAAATCGGCCTTCGCCGCCAACAGCCAGGCCAAGGTCGCGGCGATGGTGATCCGCGGCGAGCTCACCAATGCCCGCACATTCCCGGCCCGCTACATCAACACCTGCTGGTCGCTGATCGAGACCGACGACACCGTCAAGGTCGGCGGCCGCTACGAGGCCAAGGACGGCAAGATCGCGGCGACCGAGACCTTTGTCTCGCAGCCCCGCGAAAGCGCCGAACTGCGCAAGGAAAACCAGGCCGAGAATGTCGGCTGGTATGCCGGCATCACCACCGACATGTTCAGCTGAAGGCCATCCAGCGCCGCCGTTACCGCGGCGGCGCCAACCTCCCCTCTCCTCATCAGGGTCTACGCATGAAACTGCCGATCACTGCCGCCATGCTCGCCGCTGCCGCCTTCATCACGACCAGCGCCCAGGCGCAGGATGTCGCCGCCGGCGAGCGCTCCTGGAACAAGTGCCGCGCCTGCCACCAGCTCGGCGAAGGCGCTAAGAATCTGGTCGGTCCGCAGCTCAACGGGCTGTTCGGACGCCATACCGGTGAGGTCGAGGGCTACAGCTATTCAACCGCCAACAAGGGCGCCAACATCACCTGGGACGAGGCGGTCTTCGCCGAATACATCAAGGATCCCAAGGCCAAGATCCCTGGCACCAAGATGATCTTCGCCGGCATCAAGAACGAAAAAGAGATCGCCGACCTCACCGCCTACCTCAAGCAGTTCGGCAAGGACGGCAAGAAAATGTGACGGGAGGCATCATGCCTCGGCGCCCCCGCCCGCCGCGCTCATGACATGATCGGCCCGGAGGTTTGACAGGACGCCGCCACCGGCCCCCGAAAGGACCTTCCGAATGACCACCAGCCGTAACCTTCTCGCGGGCGTGGCCCTTCTCGGCACGCTCGCCCTGGGCGGATTCGCCCTGGCTCAGGGCCACCAAGGCCATGGCAGTCATGGCACGGCGACACCGGCCGCTTCCGATACGCCCGCGACGGCTGCCTACAAGGCAGCCAACGACAAGATGCACAAGGAGATGGGCGTCGCCTTCAGCGGCGATCCGGATGTCGACTTCGCCCGCGGCATGATCCCGCACCATCAGGGTGCGGTCGACATGGCCAAGGTCGTGCTCGCCCATGGCAAGGATCCCGAGCTGCGCAAGCTCGCCGAGGGCGTGATCACCGAGCAGGAGAAGGAGATCGCTTTCATGCGCGAGTGGCTGAAGAAGCACGGCAGGTGACCGTCTCGCCCTGCCGTCTCCGGATCGACAGATCAGCAGCCAGCCTCATGCCGCCGCTTGCCCTGCAAGGCCGGCGCTGGCAGAGAGGCGGCGCGACTTGCGTCCACGCATACCTGCATGTACAGGCCGCGAAACTCACATAGGCTTCCCCTCTCGCCGTTCGGCCGCTCGCGGGTTCTATGAAGAAGTACCTGGATTATCTCTGGCCGCTGATCGGCCTCGTCGCGGTCGTCTGGTCAGTCGATCTGCTCTGGGACAAGCTCAAGTCCGAGGCCTTGACCAATGAGGCGCTCGCAGCCCAGCTCGAGCAGGCCGGCATCTGGGATTCGGTCAGGATCGTCGCCACCGGCATCGGCCAGAAGATCGCGGTCATTCCGCCCGCCGCCTTCTTCCACGCCGGGCTCGCGACGCTCGTCGCCTATGCCGCGCTCGCCTGGTACGACCGGATCGCGCTGCTGCATTTGCACCGCGAGAAGGGCATTTCCTGGGCCTATATCTCGCTCTGCTCCTTCGTCACCTATGCGCTCTCGCACAATATCGGCGCCTCGGTCTTCTCAGGCGGCATGGTGCGCTATCGCGCCTATCACGCGAAGGGCCTGAGTGGGCCTGAGATCGCGGTGCTGGTGGCGCTCTGCTCCTTCACCTTCGCCTTCGGCACCATCCTGCTGATGGGGCTCGTCCTAATCGGCGAACCTCAAATCCTGCGGCCGCTGCACCGACTTTCCGACTGGTTCGGCATCGGCGACAAGCAGGCGCGCCTGATCGGCGTTGGCCTGCTCGCCTTCTGCGTGCTCTATACGATCGGCTCCTGGCTGCGTTTCAAGCCGCTGAAGATCGGTTCGTTCGAGCTGGTCTATCCGCGCCTGCCGATCGTTGCGCGGCAATATCTTGCCGCCCCGCTCGAACTGATGGGCGCCGCCGGCATCATCTATTTCGCGCTGCCGGAGCAGGGCAATCCCGGCTTCTTCATTGTGCTCGGCGCCTTCCTGATCTCGTTCTCGGCCGGTTTGCTCAGCCAGGTGCCAGGCGGGGTCGGCGTGATGGAGGCAGTGTTCCTCGCGGTGATGCCAGGCGTGCCGGCTCCGGCCGTCTTCGCCGCCTTGCTGATCTGGCGGCTGTTCTACCTGATCATTCCGCTGGTCATTTCGCTGCCGATCGTGCTCGCCTTCGAGCGGTCGCAACTGCGCAAGGCGCTGGCGCACGAGACGCAGGTGAAGGCGCAGGAGCAGGCGGCAGCCAAGGCCGCAGCCCTGCACATCGACAAGCCGGAATAACGCTTCAGCGCTTGAGCGCGATCGCCGCCGCACCGAACATCAGGAGACTGCCAATCGCCTCGGCTGGGCCGAACGGTTCGCCGAGCGCGAGCACGCCGGCTCCGACCGCGACCGCCGGGCTGATAAAGGCGTAGAGCCCGGCGCGGAAGGCGCCCCAGTCGCGCACCAGCCGCAGATAGATGGTGAAGCCGATCAGCGAGCCGCCGATGACGAGCACGGCCAGCGCCGGCAGCACCGGCCAGGATACGAGCGCGCTGAAATGGGCCGGGGTGACGGTCTCCAGCATGGCCGACATCAGGCAGAGCCCGAAGCCGCCGATCAACGTCTGCCAGCCGGCCAGCGTCAGCGTCGGGATGCGGCCCATCACCGGCCGCGACCAGACCGCACCAAAGCAATAGAGCAGCGTGCCGGCGGCGACCGCCGCCAGCCCCCAGAGCTCGAGCGGTCCGCCCTTGGCCGCGGCGAGCCCGCCCAGCGCCCGCGTCGAGAACAGGAAGCCGAGACCGACCGCGCCGAGGCCGATCGCCGCGAGCTTGCGCCCGCCGATTGCATGGCCCTCGATCAGGCGGCTGGCGATGATGGTGAAGATCGGGATGGTGGCGAAATTGACGATCGCCGCGAGCCCGGTCGGCGCCTGGGCCGTGCCCCAGAACAGCAAGGTGTAGTTGCCGGTGTTGAGCAGCAGCGCGGTCATCACGACGCGCGGCCAGGCCTCCGTTGGCACCCGCAAGACATCCTTGCCGGCCCAGGCCAGCATCAGTGCCCCGGCGATGACGAAGCGCGAGGCGGCGAGGAAGACCGGCGGCACATGCTGCGCACCGACCTTGATCGGCAGCCAGGTCAGACCCCAGACGAGGCACATCAGCGCGAAGAAGGCGGCATTGCGGGACATGGACTGCGCTTACCGAGAGAGACGATGCGGGGCCAATGCCGGCCCCGCATGCGGCCATGGCGTCGATGTGAGGGCGCCTGCCCCGCCATCTGGCCAACGCCCTTGCCACGCTCTATTATAAGAGAATCAAGGGTATGATGATGGACGATCTCGCGTCAAGATTGGCGGAACGGCTGCGGGGCGAGCGCGAGGCGCGCGGCTGGAGCCTGAACGACCTGGCCGAACGCTCCGGCGTCTCGCGCGCCATGATCAGCCGGATCGAGCGCGGTGAGGCGAGCCCAACCGCCGTGTTGCTCGGCCGGCTCTCGGGCGCCTTCGGCCTGACCCTGTCGAACCTGCTCGCGCGGATCGAGAATGCCGGCGAACGCGTCCGCCGCGCCACCGAGCAGCCGATCTGGCGCGATCCGGAGACCGGCTTCGTCCGCCGCGCGATCTCGCCGGCCGGAAACGGCGATCTCGAACTCGTCGCCGGCGAGTTGCCGCCCGGCGCGGCGATCGCTTATCCCGCCAGCTCTTACGCCTTCATCCGACAGCAGATCTGGATGCAGTCGGGCTTGCTAGACTTCGACGAGGGCGGCATCGTGACCCGGCTTGAGGCCGGTGACTGCATGGAGCTCGGCCCGCCCAGCGATTGCCGCTTCAGCAATCCCGGCACCGAGCCGGCACGCTATCTAGTGGTGGTGAGCAGGCGCTGAGTTCCGTCAGACGCTGCCCACTGTCCTGAGCTTCGCCCGCGGATGGATCTCGCTCTGCGAGAGCACCGGCGTCTCGCGGCGGAAGCGCTCGATAATCTGGCGCACGAAGGGCCGCGCCATGCCGGAGGTGACCAGCGACGGCATCTCGCCGAGCCGGGCCGCCTCCTCGAACTTGTCGCGCACCTGATGGACGAAGTCCTGCAATCGCGAGGGCTGCATGGCCAGGTGCCGGTCCTCGCCCTGGCCGACGATCGATTCGGCAAAGACGCTCTCCCAGGCCGGCGACAGCGTGATGATCGGCAGTTGCCCGTGCTGGTTGGAGAACTGCGCGCAGATCTGGCGGGCGAGGCGAACGCGGACATGCTCGGCGATGTCGCGCGGGTTCTTGATGGCACCCGCGACCTCGGCGATGCCCTCGACGATGGTGCCGAGGTCGCGGATCGAGATGCGCTCGGAGAGCAGCAATTGCAGCACGCGCTGGATGCCGGTGGTCGAGATCTGCTGCGGTACGATCTCCTTGACCAGGTCGGCGTGGTCCTTGGGCAATTCGCGCAGGAGCTTCTGCACCTCGCCATGCGAGAGCAGCTCCGGCATATGCGATTTCAGCACCTCGGTGAGATGGGTCGAGATCACCGTTGCCGCGTCGACCACGGTGTAGCCGCGCAATTGCGCCTCGTCCTGCAGCGCCCCGTCGATCCAGGTGGCGGGCAGGCCGAAGGTCGGCTCTAGCACGTTATGGCCGGGCAGCGTGACGCTGCCGCCCATCGGGTCCATCGCCATGTACTGGCCGGGATAGACCATGCCGTGGCCGGCATCGATCTCCTTGATCTTAATGAAGTAGTGGTTCGCCTCGAGCTGGACGTTGTCGACGATGCGCACCGCCGGCATGACGAAGCCAAGCTCGGCGGCAAGCTGGCGCCGCAGCGCCCTGACCTGGTCCGTCAGCCGGTCGGCCCCGCCCGGCGCGTTGACCAGCGGCAGGAGGCCATAGCCGATCTCGATCTTGAGCTCGTCGAGCTTGAGCAGGTCGTTGAGGGTCTCTTCCTTCGGCGTGCCGTCCGCCGCGAGCGGCGACGCCGCCTGCGCCTGCACGGCGGCCTCCGCGTCGCGCGCCTTGGCAAGCCGGCCGAAATGACGCGCAAGCCAGGCCGAGCCCGCGGCAAGGACGAGGAAAGGCAGCATCGGGATGCCGGGCAGGACCGCGATCAGCAGCATCACCGCCGCCGACATGCCGAGCGCCTTGGGGTAGCCCGAGAGCTGCTTGCCGAGCGCCTTGTCGGCAGCGCCGCGCACGCCGGACTTCGAGACGAGCAGGCCCGCCGCGGTCGAGACGATCAGCGCCGGGATCTGGCTGACGAGGCCGTCGCCGACGGTGAGCAGGGTATAGCTGTGCGCGGCGGCGCCGAAGCTCATGCCCTGCTGCGCGACGCCGATGATGATGCCGCCGATGACGTTGATGAAGGTGATCAGCAGGCCGGCGATCGCGTCGCCGCGCACGAATTTCGAAGCGCCGTCCATCGAGCCGAAGAAGTTGGCCTCGTCCTCCAGCGCCTTGCGGCGGGCCTTGGCGACGTCCTGGTCGATCAGCCCGGCCGAGAGGTCGGCATCGATCGCCATCTGCTTGCCCGGCAGGGCGTCGAGGGCAAAGCGAGCCGCGACCTCGGCGATACGGCCCGAGCCCTTGGTGATGACGACGAAGTTGACGATGATCAGGATGGTGAAGACGATCACCCCGATCACGAAATTGCCGCTCATCACGAAGTTGCCGAAAGCCTCGATGACGTGGCCAGCGGCGGCCGTGCCCTCATGGCCATGGGCGAGGATGAGGCGCGTCGAGGCGAGGTTCAACGCCAGCCGCAGCATCGTCACGATCAGCAGCACGGTCGGGAAGGCCGAGAACTCCAGCGGCTCCTCGATGAACAGCGCCGTCATCAGGACGAGCACCGAGAGGATGATCGAAAGCGCCAGCAGCATGTCGAGCAGCATCGCCGGCAGCGGGAAGATCAGCACCACGAGGATGCCCATCACGCCAATGGCGAGGAATAGGTCCGGCCGGTTGAGCAGCGCGCCCATCTGGCCGCGCGTCGGCATCTGCATGCCGCCGCCGCTGCCTGCCGTCACATCGCTCATCGACCAGAAGCTCCCACGCGTCGCCCATGGCCAGGCGGCTGTCGTACCCGGCAATTCTTGCCGAGCGCATGGTGAACGAGTGGTTAAGAAGCCTCAAAAAATCCCGCCTGGAACCTTTCCCTGAACGGGCTGTTATCGAATGGCCGCGTTGTGGCCGCATTCGGCCAGCCAACTCGCACTGGGTCGACGACCTCGGCCATCAAGGCCGAAGCCTTCTGGAGGATACCTTGGATAGACGTTCATTCGTGCTGAGCCTTTTCGGCGGTCTCGCCGCTGCCAGCGTCGGCGGCATGGGCATCGCCCAGGCAGCGACCGCAACTCCCGCCGCCACGCTGCCGAGCCCGGAAGAACTCGCTCCGGCGCTGAAGGCCGGCCTCGACAAGACCGATGCCGATTTCAGCCAGGTCGTGGTCCGTGACCGCGTCGTCGTACGCCGCCCAAGGCCTTATCGCCGCCCGGTCGTCGTGCGCCGCACCGTCGTGGTGCGCCGGCCGAGACCTTATCGTCGCCCGGTCGTCGTGCGCCGGCGCGTGATCTACCGCTGAGAGCCAAGCCTATCGACGGGCGGCTCCAGCCGCCCGTCGCCTTTGAAGCGGCAACAAGACCGTCTGTCGAAGGGACAAGCCTTTTGAACGAGGTACGCGAGAACTCAGGCGAGATCGTCACCGATATCCCGGCGAGGCTCGACCGTTTGCCCTGGTCACGCTTCCACACGCTTGTGGTCGTCGCGCTCGGCATCACCTGGATCCTCGACGGGCTCGAGGTCACCCTCGCCGGCGCCGTGTCGGGCGCCCTCAAGGAAAGCCCGGTGTTGCGCTTCACCAACACCGAAGTCGGGATGGCGGGCGCCGCCTATCTCGCCGGTGCGGTGATCGGCGCGGTTTTCTTCGGCTGGCTGACCGATCGCCTCGGCCGCAAGAAGCTCTTCACCATCACCGTTCTCGTCTATCTGAGCGCGACCGCCGCGACCGCGTTCTCCTGGAACCTGTGGAGTTTCCTGCTCTTCCGCTTCGTGACCGGGATGGGCATCGGCGGCGAGTACACAGCAATCAATTCGGCGATCCAGGAGCTTGTGCCGGCTCGCGTGCGCGGCTGGACCGACCTCGTCATCAACGGCTCCTTCTGGGTCGGCGCCGCGATCGGCGGCGTCGCCGCCATCGTCCTGCTCGATCCCTCCTTCGTTTCGCCGGACATGGGCTGGCGGCTCGCCTTCTTCATCGGCGCCGTGCTCGGCCTGATCATCATGTTCCTGCGCCAATGGATTCCGGAGAGCCCGCGCTGGCTGATGAGCCATGGCCGGATCGCCGAGGCCGAGCGCATCGTCGCCCACATCGAATCGTTCTCACCGCCGCAGCCAGCCGCAAAGCTTCCGACGCTCACCCTACGCCCGCGCTCGCGCACGCCGATGAGCGAAGTGGCTCACACGCTCTTCGTCACGCACCGGCCGCGCACGCTGGTTGCGCTGGCGTTGATGACGTCGCAAGCCTTCTTCTACAACGCGATCTTCTTCACCTATGCGCTGATCCTGACCGACTTCTACGGCGTTCCATCGCAGGCGATCGGCTGGTTCATCCTGCCCTTCGCCGCCGGCAACTTCCTCGGACCGCTTCTGATCGGGCGTCTGTTCGACACGCTCGGCCGGCGTCCCATGATTGCCGGGACCTATATCCTGTCCGGCGTGCTCCTGGCCGGAACCGGCTTCCTATTCGCACGCGAAATGGTCAGCGCCAGCCAGCTCACCGTCTGCTGGAGCATCGTCTTCTTCTTCGCATCCGCTGCGGCGAGTTCAGCGTATCTGACCGTAAGCGAGACCTATCCGCTCGAGATCAGGGCGCTGGCGATTGCCGTATTCTATTCGCTCGGCACCGGGCTCGGCGGCGTCGCCGGTCCCTGGCTCTTCGGCGCGCTGATCGATACCGGCTCGCGCATGAGCGTGCTGGGCGGCTATCTGTTCGGCGCCATGCTGATGATCGGCGCCGGCCTTATCGCCTGGCGCTTTGCGGTCAAGGCGGAGCGTCGCTCGCTCGAAGACATCAGCAAGCCGCTGGGAGCGGTCTGAGAATGAGGCAGACATCGCCGGAGCGATTGCACCTCAGACCGTCACAACAAGCTAACGGCCGGTATCCCGCGCCGTCGGCCCTTTTTGTGAACCATCGTCACAACGCGAAGGTGACGGATGGTCAAGAAGGGGAATAGAGTGAGGCTCGTGGGAACGCGGCGCCTGGATCAAACCAACTGGAGGCATGACATGGATAGACGTTCATTCGTGATGGCGCTGTTCGGCGGTCTCGCCGCTGCCAGCGTCGGCGGCATCGCCGCCTCAGAGGCTGCGCAGCCGAAGCTCGCCCCGCTCCCAGCCAAGAAGCCGGAAGAGCTGCCGGAGGAACTGAAGGAGGGCCTCGACAAGACCGATGCCGACTTCAGCCAGTATTACTATTACCGCCGCCCGCGCTATTATCGTCGTCACTACTACCGCCCGCGCTACTACTACCGCCCGCGGCGCTCCTATTATCGTCGCCGCTACTACTACTGAGCGGCTGGGATCGGGCCGGAGCACACGCTCCGGCCCGTTTCAGTTTCGGGCTGTTCAAAGAGAGTTTGTCCGCGCCTGACCCGGCTCGGCGACGGGAACGCCGTCTGCGACGTATTCGCTGAGCTTGTTGCGCAGCGTCCGGATGGAGATGCCCAGGATCTTCGCCGCATGGGTCCGGTTGCCGAGGCAATGGTCCAGCGTGTCGAGGATGAGATCGCGCTCGACATCGGCGACCGTGCGCCCGACGAGGCCACGTGTCACCGCTTCGGCCGTCTGCGCCGCCCGCGTCGCGACATCGCGCCCGCTGGCGGGGCCGAGCGTCTCGCCTTCCGGCGTCAGCATCGCCTCGGTGCCGATCTCGACGCCCTGCGCCAGCAGGACGGCGCGATGCACCGTGTTCTCGAGTTCGCGGACATTGCCGCGCCAGCCATTGCCGAGCAGGAGCTTGCGTGCATCAGCCGCGATCGGGCGCAGCGGCAGCCCGTTCAGCTCGGCATATTTCTTCGCGAAATGGTCGGCCAGCGCCAGGATGTCGCCCGGCCGCTCGCGTAGCGCCGGCAGGCGCAGGTGCACGACGTTCAGCCGGTAGAACAGGTCCTCGCGAAAGGAGCCCTCGCGCACGGCATCGCCGAGATTGCGGTTCGAGGTCGCGATGATGCGCAGGTCGACCTTGACCGGCTGCGTGCCGCCGACCCGATCGATCATTCGCTCCTGCAGCGCACGCAGGAGCTTGGCCTGCAGGCGCACATCCATCTCGGAGATTTCGTCGAGCAGCAGCGTGCCGCCATTGGCCTCCTCGAACTTGCCGATGCGCCGTGCGATCGCGCCGGTGAAGGCGCCCTTTTCATGGCCGAACAGCTCCGATTCGAGCAGGTTGTCGGGGATTGCCGCGCAGTTCACCGCGACGAAAGGCTTGTCCTTGCGCAGTGACTTCTGGTGCAGATGCTGCGCGATCATCTCCTTGCCGGTGCCGCTCTCACCGGTGACCAGGATCGGCGCATCGGATCGCGCGATCTGATTGGCGAGTTGCACGACCCGCTCCATCGCCGGGTCGCGCCAGATCAGGCTCGCCTTGTCGCCCGCGACCGCGGCGAGCACGGCCGCGATCAGCTCCGGATCGGGCGGCAGCGGCACATATTCGCGCGCGCCGGCCTGGATCGCGGCGACGGCGGCGCGGGCATCGGTCGAGGTGCCGCAGGCGACGAGCGGGGTGCGGATGCGCTCGGCCTCGAGCGCCGCGACCAGCTTGGCGATCGGCTGCTCGACATCGACCATCAGGAGGTCGCCGCCCTTGGCGCGCAGAACAGCCAGTGCCTGCTCGATGCTCTCGGCATGGGTGACGGCCGCGCCCTGCGAGACCGCGATCTTCGCAGCGGTGATGAGCTGGCCCTTGAGGCTGCCGACGATGATGAGGCGCATGGCTCAGGCCTTCCTTGAAATATGCATTCGGTCAGACCGGCTGCTCACCGATCCGTCTTGATGATTTCCGTCATGGTGACCCCGAGGCGCTCCTCGACCACCACGACCTCGCCGCGCGCCACCAGGCGTTCGTTGACGAAGATGTCGATCGCTTCGCCGACGCGCCGGTCGAGCTCCAGCACCGTGCCGGGCGTGACGCGCAAGAGATCGCCGACCGCGATCCGCGACGAGCCCAGCACGGCCGAGACCGTGACCGGCACGTCGAAGACCTGCTCGAGATCCTCCGCCGTCTTCACCGGGACCGGCCCCGACCGCGCCACCGAGTCGCCCCCGCCGCTATGGTCGAAGGACAGATCGGCCGGATTGAGCGGCGGCAGGTTGAGATCGTTTTCGTTCGGCATCTTGCTTACCCCGCTTCCGGCCCGAAGACGGCCCTGACCGCCTTGTCGACCGCTTCGTCAAGCTGTGCGCGCTCGACTGCGATACCGCCATCTGCCCATTCGAGCCGGCCGTCGCCGATGGCGATGTCCGGCTCTCCGAGCACGACGATCCGGCCGGCAAAGCCGGTCTCGCGGGCGAGCCCGGAGAGTTTTCCCTCGACGGTCTCGACCAGGCTTTCATGCACCCGGATCGCCAGATGCGGCGCATGCCGGGCATGGGCCAGGCATTCGCGCGCCGCCGCGAGCAGTTGCACCAGCGGCTTGTCCGCCAATGCGGCCCCGGCGAGGCTGCGCGCGGTCGCGATCGCAAGCTGCGCCGCCTGGGCCTCGATTTCCGCCAGGCGTGCGTCCTGCTGCGCCAGCAGCCGCTCGCCATGGCGCACAAGCTGCGACAGCAGGCTTCCCAGCTGCTGCTCGGCCTCGCGCCGCGCCTGGTCGAGGCCGCTGTGGAAGCCCTCTGCCCTGGCAGCCTCGAGCGCTGCCTCGTCGACCGCCTTGCGACCATTGCCGCGGAAGTCGGTGTCGAACATGAATTTCTTGGCTGCTGCCATGTCAGTAGACCAACTCGTCTTCGGAATTGCCCTTGGCGATGACGATCTCGCCCTTCTCGGCGAGGTCCTTGGCCAGGGTCACCATCTTCATTTGCGCCTCGTCGACCTCCTTGAGGCGGAGCGGGCCGAGCCCCTGCATGTCGTCCTGCAGGTTCTTGGCGGCGCGTTGCGACATCGCCCCGAGGAAGAAGGCACGCATCTCCTCGTTGGCGCCCTTGAGGGCGCGGGCGAGCATGTCCTTGTCGACCTGGCGCATCAGCGTCTGCAGCCCGGCGGAATCGAGCTTGCCGAGGTCCTCGAAGGTGAACATCAGGGCGCGGATGCGCTCGGCCGAGTCCTGGTTGGTCACGTCGAGCGCGGCGAGGAAGCGCATCTCGGTCTGGCGATCGAAGCCGTTGAAGATCTCGGCCATCATCTCGTGCGGATCGCGCCGGCGCGTCTGCGTCAGCGTCGAGACGAACTCGGTGCGCAACGTGTTCTCGATATGGTCGAGCGCCTCCTTCTGCACCGATTCCATGCGCAGCATCCGACCGACCACCTCGATCGAAAGCTCGTTCGGCAGGTTGCGCAGCACATTCGCGGAATGCTCAGGCCGGATGCGCGAGAGGATCACCGCGATCGTCTGGGGGTATTCGTTCTTGAGGAAGTTCGCGAGCACGACAGCGTCGATATTGCCGAGCTTCTGCCACATGTTGCGGCCGGCGGGACCACGGATTTCCTCCATGATCAGCGCGACCTGATCGGTCGGCAGGATCTTCTCGAGCAACGAGATCGTGCGATCGAAGGAGCCGGTGACCGCGCCGGCGCTGGAGAGCCTGCCGACGAAATCGAGCATCAGTTTCTCGACCTGATCGGAATCGACCGTACCGAGCTCCGCCATCGCCCGGGTGATGATGCGGATTTCCTCGTCGTCGAACTCCGACCAGATCGCCCGGCCGTGCTCCTCGCCGAGCACGAGCAGGATGACGGCGGCCCGCTGCGGGCCGGTCATGCCCTCTAGCGTCATCGGTCCGTCGTTATAGCTCGCGGACTCGCTGTCAGAACCGGAGGTCCCGCTGCGGGTTGCGATAGAGCGTGTCGCGGCCATGGTTCAGGCTCCCGTCACGCTGGTGCTTTCTCGTGGATCCAGCCGCGCAGCACCGCGACGGAATCCGCCGGATTCTGCGAGACCATGGCGCCGATCTTCTCGACCGACTGCGCCTTGAGCTGGCCCTTGATCTGCGCGATCGCGAGCATCCGCTCCGATGGTGCCTCGACATTGACCTGGCCGGCATCTGCGCCGCCAGCCGAGCCCGCTCCGCCGGAGACGGAAGAGAAGGTCGACGGGTCGCCGGTGCCCTGGTCGACCACGAGCACGCCGTTGCGCATGAAGCTCGGGATGGCCCGGACCTCCCGATCGGGTGCGAGCACCTGCTTGAGCAGTGGGCGCACCACCACCATCAGGACGATGAGGATGAGCAGCGCAATCACGCCCATCTCCGCGAAGCGGACGAGGTCCTCCCTGGTGAAAGAGGTAAGTTGCTGCATCAACGTCTGCTCGGTCAGGTCCGTCGCGGCCTGAGGCGCCTCGGCGAAGCGCAGATTGACGACCTCGACCTGGTCGCCGCGCTGGCGGTCGAAGCCGATCGCGGTCCGCACCAGCTGGCCGATCCGCTCCAGTTCCTCCTGCGATCGCGGCTGGTAGTTCGTCTCGTTGCCCTGCCGGCTGTAGACGCCATCGACCAGCACGGCCACGGAGAGCTTGCGGACCCGCCCGCCATCCTGCACCTCGGTGCGGGTCGTGCGCGAAATCTCGTAGTTGACGACCTCCTCGTTCTTCGAGTTGGTGTCGCGCTGCTGGCCTTGCTGCTGGCCCTGGTTCTGCTGGGCGCCGGGCAGTTCGTTGCCGACAGTGACGCCCTCGCGCTGCTCGCTGGTAGCGGAGGCCTCTGTCCGGTTCTGGCTCGAGCGGATGACCTTGCTCTCGGGATCGAATGTCTCGGAACGGCTCTCGATCCGGTTCGTATCGAGCGTCGCCGAGACCTGGACGCGGGCCCGGCCCGGCCCGACAATGCTGGCGACGATATCGTCGACCTGCGCCTTGATCCGCCGCTCCATCGCACCCTGACGCTCGTCCAGCGCCACGCCGACCATGCCCTGCTCACCTTGCGCGCCGTCGGCGAGGAGCCGGCCGCGCTCATCGACGATCGAGACCCGTTCGGGCTTCAGCCCGTCGACGGCCGAGGAGACGAGATGGCGGATCGCCCGGACCTGGGCGTTGTCGAGATCACCGGCTAGCTTGAGCGCGATCGAGGCGCGCGGCGGCTCGCGGTCACGCTCGAACAGGCGCCGCTCGGGAATGACGAGATGGACGCGCGCCGCCTGGACCCGGCTGATCGAGCGGATGGTGCGCGAGAGTTCGCCTTCCAGCGCACGCAGATGGTTGATGTTCTGGACGAAGCTCGTCGAGGAGAAGGCGTCGCCCTTGTCGAAGATCTCGTAGCCGACGCCACCACCCGAGGGGATGCCCTTGCCGGCGAGCTCGAGCCTGAGCTTCGGCACGTCGGCGCGCGGCGCCAGGATGGTCTGGCCATCGCCGCGCAGCTCGTATTTCACGCCGCGCGTGTCCAGGTCCTTGACGATGGCGCTGACGTCCTGGCTCGACAGGTCGGCGAAGAGCACGCCCATCGTCGGCTGCGACATGCGCAGCATCACGAAGGCGAAGAAGCCGATCAGCGCCAGCGTCACCGCCAGCATCGCCGCCAGCCGCGCCGCGCCGAATCTCCGGAACTGATCGACTAGCCCGTTCACGCCACGTTTCCGTTGCCCGGTGCCTGCGAAACCAACGCGCAGACACACCACTAGGCAAGTTTTTCCCAGTGCATGGTTAGCACCGGGTTAACAGCGGTTAGGAAACGGGCAATTCGGCAGGAAAGACACACCAGCGCGAACGCAAAAAGGCGTCGGCCGCTCGGCCGACGCCCGATAAACCTGGTGGATCGCCCGCTGTCTTACTGGCGGTAGTGCTGAATGCGGGTAGTGCGCAGGCCAGCGAGGCCATGCTGGTCGATCGACATCTGCCAGCTCAGGAATTCGTCGACCGTCAGCGTGTAGCGCTGGCAGGCCTCCTCCAGGCTGAGCAGGCCGCCGCGCACGGCGGCAACGACCTCGGCCTTGCGCCGGATCACCCAGCGTCGCGTGTTCATCGGCGGCAGGTCAGCAATGGTCAGCGGGCTGCCATCGGGCCCGATCACATATTTGACGCGCGGTCGCAGCGGCTCGGTCATGGTAACTCTCACACAACTCAACAGACCTACTGCCCAGGAGCCTAGCCCCGACGGGCTTAAATTTTGCCTAAAGCAATCACACAGGCTTTCGGCATGGCTCATGACCAAGTCCGTCAGCTGGTGGCCTTCACCGATTTGACCCTGTCCAGCGGAACCTTGATCGCGCCGATCAGCAGCGTCGGCACGGTGGTCGAGAAGTCGATGCCGTCGACCTTGCCGGTGATCTCGGTCTTGACCGTGATCGCCGCGCCGGAAACATCCCTGCCGTCGATCGTGATCGTGTACTCGCCCTCGGGCGCCGTCGAACCGGTCGAGGTCTTGCCATCCCAGCTATAGGTCTGGTCGCCGGCCGTCAGCGTTTTCGTCCCGCTGAAGACGACCTTGCCGCTGGCATCCTTGATCGTGACCGTGCCGGTGCCGCCCTTGGAAGCGTTGAGCTTCCACTCGGCCTTGCCCTCCTTGAGCTGCGTAGCCGCACCATCGGCCGTGACGGTTTGGCCGACGAAGCCGATCGCGCTCGCACCGGTCGTCGCCTTGCTGACGCCGAGCAGCGCCGTCAGCGTCTCGTTCTGCTTGAGCTGCTGCTCGACGCCGGCGAACTGCACCAGCTGCTGGGTGAACTGGTTGGTGTCGAGCGGGTCGAGCGGGTTCTGGTTCTTAAGCTGCGTCGTCAGCAGGGTGAGGAACTGGTCGAAATTATTGGCGATCGAGGTGCCGCTGCCGGTCGCGGTGTTGTTTTGGGCGGCGGCGATCTGGGAATTGGAGAGCTTGCCGGTATTGGAGACGGCCATCGTCTTTCCTCCTTCAGATGCTGAGATCGACGCCGCCGAGGCGGCCGCCGTTTCGCGGCAATGTCGCCGCTTCGGTGATGAGTGCGCTGTCGTCTGTGGCCTGGACCCAGGCGCGGCGGCCGCGCGGCGTCTCGTCATCCTGCCGCTGCTGGCGCGCGCCGGCCTGCTGGTCGCTGGAATCGCGCAGGCTCATGTCGATGCCGCCCTCCGACGGCTTCAGGCCGGCTTGCTCGAAGGCGCGCTCGAGCGTGCGCGCATCGCGTTGCAGCATATGCAGCGTCTCGACGCGATCGACCGTGAGCTTGGCGCTGACCTCGCCCTTGTCGGAGATTTCGAGGCTGACATCGATCCGGCCGAGCTCGGCCGGATCGAGCCTGATGTCGAAACGCTTGTTGCCGGCGAGCGCCCTGGCGCCGATCTCGACCGGCACGACGTGCAGCGGCGTCGCCCGGCCGGTCTCGCCCGAGATCATCCTGTTGGTGGCCTCGGCCTGGGCTTGGGCCGTCGCCTGGGCGGCAGCGTCGAGCTCGGTCAAGGGTGCCTGGGGCGTCGACAAGGTCTGCGGCCCGGCGGCGAGAAGGGCTTGCGGGCTCACGGGCGCAGCGGTTTGCTGCGTACCAGTCGCCGAAGCGGGATTGTCGGAGGTAGCTGGCTGCGCGGGTTGCCCCGCAGTGGTCGCCTCGGCCGATTTGATCTCGCCACCTACAGTGGCTGTCGTCGCCTTGCCGACCTCGGCCGCCTCCTTCGGCATCGCCTGGCCATCGGCCGGCTTGGCCTCGCCCTGCTGCGCTTCGCCGACCTTCGTTTCCGCCTTGATCGCGACACCGGCTGCTGGAAGTTGCGCCGTCGTGCCGGCTTTGATGCCGGTGATCGCAGCTTCGCCAGCCGCATTTGCTTGGCCGTCGACCTTCAACAACGCCGCCAGCACCGGCAAGACGACGCCGCTCGCAGCCGGCTGTCCGGCTGCACCCGCCTCGCTGGTCGCCGCGATCGTCTGCCCGTCCGGCTTGCCTTCCTGGGCGGCAGCACCGTCCGGCTTTGCCTGCTCGCCGCCCTGGAGCGTCAGCGCCGCCAGGACCAGGAACTCGGCCGCAACGCCGGGAACCGGCACAGGCTGCGGAGCAGCGACCGGAACGGCCTGGTCAACCGGCGCATCTTTGGTCAAGGGCGCGCCGTCGAGCATGGCGGCCAACGCAGCTTTGCTCTCCTCGGCAGTCTTGCCCTTCGCTGGCTTTTCGCCAGCGGCCGTCTCGGCATTCTTACCATCGGCAACCGTGGCGTCCTTCGCCGATGTCTCGCTTGATCCTGGCTCAGTCTTCGCCTTGTCGGACGGCTCGGTCGCGCCCGCGGCCTTCCGATCCTTGCCGACTTCATCGGCACGGCTGGATGATTTGGTGTCGGCCGCAGCCGTCCGGCGGGCGCCGTCATCGGATTTCGAGGACTCGCGTGTCTCCGCGCTGTCGCGCGAGCTGCGGTCGTCCTCGACGCGCGGACGCGGGCGCTCCACCGGCTCCGATGGCAGGGCGAAAGCCTGCTCGGGCTCGCTCCGCTCCGGACTGCGGCGGCTCGGCGGTAGAATCTCGGGCAGCGCGGACGAACGCGAGACCGGCGCGGCGGACATGGGATACTCTCCGGAACAGAACCGTGACGATGTGGCCATCATGTCCCGAGCAAGAGCCAAGCCAACCGAGAAACCGTTGAGATTCAGGGGCATAAATAAACTTCGAGCGCTCCGGACCCGGCAGGATTGGCTTCCTCGGCTAGACCCGCCCGGCAGGAATTGCCGGCCTTGTGCTGGCCCGCATCTGTCAAAACCGCTATAGAGCGCCCAAATCCTCGGACGCTTCGCGCCCGAACCCGCCCGGAACCTCGATGATCGCTTCGCTCAACTCCCTCGACATCGCCAAGCCGCCCGCGGCGACGCGCGTCGTCGCGGCCATGTCGGGTGGTGTCGATTCCTCGGTGGTGGCGGCACTGCTGAAGCGCCAGGGCTACGACGTCGTCGGCGTCACCCTCCAGCTCTACGACCATGGCGCCGCCGTGCACCGCGCCGGTGCCTGCTGCGCCGGCCAGGACATCCACGATGCCCGCCGCGTCGCCGAAGCGATCGGCATCCCGCATTACGTGCTCGACTATGAGAGCCGCTTCCGCGACGCGGTGATCGAACGCTTTGCCGAGAGCTATCTCGCCGGCGAGACGCCGATCCCCTGCGTCGAGTGCAATCGCACCGTGAAGTTCCGCGACCTTCTCGGCCTCGCCCGCGAGCTCGGGGCCGACGCGCTCGCCACCGGCCACTATGTCGCCAGCCGCGATCTCGGCACCGGCCATCGCGGCTTGTTCCGCGCTGCCGACGAGAGCCGCGACCAGAGCTATTTCCTTTATGCGACGACGCAGGAGCAGCTCGATCTGCTGCGCTTCCCGCTCGGCGGCCTCGACAAGGCCCAGACTCGGGCGCTCGCGGCCGAGTTTGGCCTCGCCATCGCCGACAAGCCAGACAGCCAGGACATCTGCTTCGTGCCGAACGGCCGCTATGCCGAGGTAATCGAACGATTGAAGCCGGGCGCCGCCCGCCCTGGCGCCATCGTCCATCTCGACGGCCGCGTGCTCGGCGAGCATGAGGGCGTGCTGCGCTACACGGTCGGCCAGCGCAAGGGCCTCGGCATCAGCGGCGCCGAGCCGCTCTATGTCGTCGCGCTCGATGCCGAGAACGCCCGCGTCATCGTCGGCCCGCGTGAGGCGCTGAGCGTCAGCCGCGTCGACCTGCGCGACCTCAACTGGATCGGCGACCTCGCGCTGACCGACCTGCCGCCCGAGGGCATCGCGGTCGCGGTCCGTGTCCGCTCCACCCGCGCCCCACGTCCCGCGCGCCTACTCGCCGACGACAAGGGCGTCCATGTCCTGCTGGCGCAGGGCGAGGAGGGCGTCTCGCCCGGCCAGGCCTGCGTGATCTACGACCATGCCGACAGCGGAGCCCGCGTGCTCGGCGGCGGCGTCATCATGGCCAACCGGGCGCCCCGTCCGGCGCCGCAGCCCGAGCCCGCCTACGCCACCACATGACGACGACGAATGGTCTCGATGCGCAAAGGCGCGTCTACGCGGTCTGGGCGAAATTCTACGACCGGATCTATCAGGGCCTGCTCGCCCGCGCCCAGCGCGAGGCGGTGGCGGCGGCCTGCGCCAGTGGCCGTGACATCCTCGAGATCGGCGTCGGCACTGGGCTGACCCTGCCCTATTTCGAGCACGACCGGCAGGTCGTCGGCGCCGACCTCTCACTCGACATGCTGCGCGTCGCGCGCGCCAAGGTGCTGGGCCAGGGCCTCGCCCACGTCCGTGGCCTCTTGGTCATGGACGCCTGCCGGCTCGGCTTCGCCGACCGCTCCTTCGATGCGGTCACCGCGCAGTTCGTCATCACTTTGGTGCCCGATCCCGAGCAGGCGCTCGCCGAAATGGACCGGGTGCTGCGCCCAGGCGGCGAAATCGTGATCTCCAGCCGCCTCGTCGACGATGGTGGCTTCGCCGCGCCATTCTGGAAGGCAGTCGCGCCGCTAGCCAGGGCTATCGGCTGGAGCAGCGACTTCAAGGTCTCGCGCCTGACCGACTGGGCGGCCGCGACCGGCCGCTATGAAACCGTCCATGTCGGCCAGGGCTATTTCAAGGTGGTCAGGCTGCGGAAGCTGAGCTGATCGGCGCCATCAAGGCTTGACGCCGACGCCTGCCGCCCCCTATATCCGCGCCGTCGCGATTGACCGCCGTACACGGCGCGTCGCCATCGGGGCGGGGTAGCTCAGCTGGTTAGAGCAGCGGAATCATAATCCGCGTGTCGGGGGTTCGAGTCCCTCTCCCGCTACCATCCAATTCTCCCAAGAAATCAAAGAGTTGGATGCGAGCACGCCTGAGAACAGAGCGTGATTTGGTGTTGCGTCGGTTCGCAGCACGCTTCGTTTGATTTCAACGCCTTACAAGGGGGTGGCGGCACCTCCACGCAACATCGGATGTGGCCCTCACCGGAGGTCACGTATCGACTGCACTACACAGGATAAACCATGGCTCGCCCGGGTCGATAGCGGCCGGATCGGTGAAGCTCCCCAAAGTCCGCTGTCCGGCAAAGACTCAGAGTCGCTTATGGCGCGGGCCGGCTCTTCAATCGAAACAGCAAGCGGTGAGACTGTGCAGAGCTGGTGCGCGGGTGAGTTCCCGCGCTGCCGTCAGAGCGGCGGTAAGAGTGATTTCGGAGCGCGCGGCCACGGCCGCATGATGAGGAAAATCCGCCCGGCAATGAGCGCCGCGGCTTTCCCGGCGCCGCAGGGCGGCAATCGCGATCATCAGCCCGATGGCCGCCGGGTCCGAGATCCTGTCGTTGCACTCGACGTGCGGCAACAAGGCTTGCGCAGCCGCACCCAGGCCTTCACCGTCGCGCACCACGCCGAGTGCACACGACAGAAGGGCGCGTAGGGGCGCCGGATCGGGCGCCGCGGCGTGGCCTGTCACTACATGCGGCGCCGGGCGCACAGCGGCTCCCGCCAGGCCCTCGGCGACCCAGCGCGAACAGACAACCGCCTCGGTCAGCGAATTGCTGGCGAGCCGGTTGGCGCCGTGCAGCCCGGTCGATGCGACTTCGCCGCAAGCCCAGAGACCCGTAACCGAGGTCCGGCCAGAGCCGTCCACGGCGATGCCGCCCATGTGGTAATGCTGGGCAGGGCGGACGGGAATGAGGTCCTGCGCCGGGTCGATGCCGACCTTGCCGCAGGCCAGTGCGATGGCGGGGAACTGGCGCGCGAATGCGCGACCGGGCTTGTCCCGGGCGTCTAGAAAGACGCGGTGACCGTTTGCGAGATGGGTCCGAACGGCGCGCGCAAGAACGTCGCGCGGAGCCAGCTCGGCACCTTGTACATCCTCAAGAAAGCGCCGGCCGGTTTCATCGACAAGGAGCGCCCCTTCGCCACGAACGGCCTCGCTGATCAGCGCCATCGGGCGGCCCGATCCATCGAGCGCCGTCGGGTGGAACTGAATGAACTCCAGATCGGCCAGGACTGCCCCCGCCCGGGCTGCCAGTGCCAGGCCCTGCCCCCAGCTGCCCATGGGATTGGTGCTGTCGAGAAACAGCCCGCCGATGCCACCGCTGGCAAGGACGACCTGCCGTGAGCCGTAGAACAGGGAGCCTCTCGGGCCATTTGCCCAGACGCCGTGGACCGCGTTCTCTGCCACCGCCAGCCGGCGCGCTTCGACGCCTTCCACAACCTCGATCGAGGGCGTGGAGCGCACAGCCGCAACCAAGGCTCGCATGACCTCGCGCCCGCTGCCGTCACCATCGGCATGAACGATGCGTCGCCGGCTGTGTGCAGCCTCCAGCCCGAGCCGCAATTGTCCATGTGAGTTGCGGTCGAAGCGGACACCGAAGCCGGCCAGCGCCTCGATCTCCGCGGGCGCCGCCTCAAGGATACGCCTCGCCATGTCCCTGTCGCAGAGGCCGTCACCAGCCGCGAGCGTGTCAGCCAGATGCAGAGCCGGATCGTCATTGTCTCCAAGGCTGGCGGCGAGACCGCCCTGCGCCCAGGCGCTCGAAGCTTCGGTTCCCAGCAGCGATCTCGACAAGAGGAATACTGGCCGCGGTGCGAGATGAAGCGCGATCAGCAATCCAGCGATACCGCCGCCAATGATGACCGGTCGGCCGGCGCACCCCTGGGCGCCGATACTCATACGGCAAGCATCCGCTCGACGGCGAGCCGTGCGCGCTCGGCGATCTCGGGGGCGACGGTCACAGCATGACGGTTCTGTTCCAGCGCGGCGCGGATGTTCGCCAGCGTGATCCGCTTCATGTGCGGGCACAGATTGCAGGGTCGGATGAACTCGATATCGGGATGCTGGAGCGCGACATTGTCGCTCATCGAGCACTCGGTCATCAGCACGACGCGGGGCGGCTTTTGCCGTTCGACATAGTCGGACATAGCAGCGGTTGAGCCGGAGAAATCGGCTTCGGCCACCACCTCAGGCGGACATTCGGGATGGGCGAGCACCGTCACCCCGGGGTGATTTTCCCGCAGCGCACGGATGTCGGCCGGCGTGAAGCGCTCATGGACCTCGCAGTGCCCTTTCCAGGCGATGATCTGCACATCGGTCTGAGCGGCGATGTTCTGGGCCAGGTACTCGTCCGGGAGCATGATCACCCGCGGGACGCCGAGGGACTCGACGACCGCCTTGGCATTGCCAGAGGTGCAGCAGATATCGGATTCAGCCTTCACCTCGGCAGATGTGTTGACATAGGTGACGACGGGAACGCCGGGATAGCGCTGCCGCAGCAAGCGGATGTCCGCCGCCTTGATGGAATCCGCCAGTGAGCAGCCCGCTTCAAGATCAGGGATCAGGACCGTCTTCTGCGGATTGAGCAGCTTTGCGGTCTCGGCCATGAAATGCACGCCGGCCAATACGATCACATCGGCTTCGGTCGACATCGCCTTGCGAGCGAGCGCGAGACTGTCGCCGACGATGTCGGCGACGCCGTGGTAGATCTCCGGCGTCTGATAGTTATGCGCCAGGATGACCGCATTCCGCTGCCGCTTCAACGCGAGAATGGCCTCGATGTCGCCAGCGAAGCTCAGCCATTCCGCCGGCGGAACAACGCCTTTCACGCGCTGATAGAGCGAGGCCGTCTGTGTGGACATGTCGAGCATGGACAGCTCCTTATTATGCTCAAAGAGAGTATAATAAGGATATGCTTACTCTGAGCATAAGCGATGTCAAGCGCGCGAGAGAGGCAGCCTTGTGCCAACGACAGTGCGCTCCTCCAGCACCGACTGGCGGAAACGGAAGCGCTTCGCCGGGCGTCCGCCGGTATCGGACGTCGTCTCGCCGGTCTCCTCGACCAGATCCTGCTGTTCGATGAGCCGCCGGAAATTCTGCTTGTGCACGAGCCGGCCGGCGAGCGCTTCAACGGCGCGCTGCAATTGCAGCAGCGTGAAAGTCCGCGGCATCAGCTCGAACACGACGGGTCGGTATTTGATCTTGGTGCGAAGCCTGGCGATGCCCGTCGCGAGAATGCGGCGGTGATCAGCAATCATCGGCCGGCCAGGAATGGATTGCGCGTTACCAGTGGCTTGTTCGCGCACTGCCTCGGCTACCAAGCCAGCCTCATGGAGCAGTTCATATCGCTGCAGAACGAGCTCTTCGTTCCAGTCATGGTTGTCCAGACCGAAGTTGAGTGCCACGCGCCGCCGGCGTTCCTCACGCGTGTTCGCACCTTCGGCGCTGTCAGCCCACACCCGAAGCCGCGGTGCGAGGACGTCGGTGAGCATCGAGGGCAGGCCTGCACGATGGTCCTCCCACGGAAAATAATCGTACCAGCCCCGCCAGCCATGTGTTGGGGAGCCCTTGGCCGGCTCTTCCAGGGTCAAGCCGAGATAGCTGATCGAGATCTGGACGCGGTCGGGGCCGATCCGATCGCGGTCGGCAAAGGTGTAGAGCTGCTCGATATAGCCGAGGGAGAAGCCGGTCTGCCGCTCCACCCACGCCCTCAGGCCCGACTGCAGGGAGCGATGTCCCAGCTCGAATGGACCGGACGGCAAGGACCCGGCCTGTTCGATCGTCAGGACACACGGCTCGCCATGATTCACGGCAACGACGACGGCTATCAGATCCGCGCCGATAGCCCGGCTTCGATCGCTCGCTGGCGCCTGAGCTGTATCGGCTTGCATGGGATTCGACAGGTCTCCAATCGTAAAATTATCTGAATAGATGGCCGAGCGCAGGACGTGCCTATCGGTCGTATGCGGACATTCTCGCAATCCGCAATAGGTCGAGAACGGCGTCAAGCGGTCCGCCCCCGAATGTCCGCCTCCCGCCGGTGTGCCGACACTCGGTTCTGGCGCATTCCAGATCGCGAGGGAACGAACAGTCGGAATCGCCGAAATTGGCCGGCGATTGCAAGCGGATACTCATTTCGGGTCGGCTAGCCGCCAACCCGCGCTCGCCGTCCGGCTGCAAGCCTGACTTCCAGCCACAGACTATAGCGGGAGGCGCAGAAGCAGACGATGAAATAGACCATGGCGGCGAAGACATAGGCTTCTCTGTAGAAGCCAAGCCAGTTCGGGTCGGTCGCCGAGACACGCGCCGTGTTCAGGAAGTCGAACATGCCGATGATGATCACCAGCGTCGTGTCCTGGAAGATGCCGATCGCGAGATTGACCAGGGGCGGGATCACGGCGCGCAGCGCCTGCGGCAGCACGACGAGCCGCATGATCCGCCAATAGGACAGCCCCAGCGCCTTTGCCGCCTCGTATTGGCCCACGGGAACGGCCTGCAAGCCGCCGCGGACGACCTCGGCGAGATAGGCGGCGACGAAGAGCGTCAACGCGAGCTCGGCCCGCAGGAACTTGTCGATCGCCGAGCCCGCCGGAAGCATCAGCGGGAAGAGCAGCGTCGCGGCATAGAGCACCGCGATGAAGGGTACGCCCCGCAGCACCTCGATGAAGACCACGCAGAGAAGCCGCACGCCCCCCATTTTCGAGCGACGCCCCAACGCCAGCAGGATCGCCAGCGGAAACGCCCCCGCGAACGCCCCGATCGCCAGCAGGAAGGTCACAGGCAGCCCGCCCCAGCGCTCCGTCGGCACGAACTCACCGGCGGGCCAACCGAGCAGGAGCAGCGGCACGCCAATCAGCGCAGCGCCCCAGACCAGAAGCAGGCGCCGGCTCCAGTGTCCCGGCCAGGCCGTGACCGCGAGCAAGGCCAGCATCAGCAGGAGCGCCAGACCAGCTCGCCAGTGCAGGTGCGGCGGGTAGAAACCGAATGCGATGAAGCGCAGCTTCTCACCGATGAAGGCCCAGCACGCGCCTCCCCCCGCCACGGCGCAGGCAGCGGCATCGCCCTGCCAGACCGCGTCGACGACGGCCCAGTGCAGGAAAGGCGGCGCGAGCCATAGGACGAGGAGGGCGACCCCGAGCGTGATCGCGATATTGGTGCGCGAGCCCACCAGCCCGGCCCGCAGTTTGCGCCAGCGCTCGCTCCGCTGGGCGAGCGCACCGTCCTCAGCCATGGCGCTCATGCCGCGGACCGCTCCCGCAACGCCCAGCGCCGGTTGTAAGCATTCATCGCGGTGGAGACGGCAAGGCTCAGCGCAAGGTACGCCAGCATCATCACGAGAATGGCTTCGAGCGCCTGGCCGGTGGTGTTGGCGGTGGTGTTGAGGATGTTGACCAGATCGGGGAAGCCGATCGCGACGGCCAGGCTCGAATTCTTGGTCAGGCTGAGATAGCTCGACGTCATCACCGGGATGATCAGGCGCAGAGCCTGCGGCAGCACGATCAGCCGCATGATCCGGCCATAGGACAGGCCGAGCGCGCGGCCCGCCTCCCATTGTCCTGCCGAGACGGAAAGGATGCCGGCGCGCACGGTCTCGGCGATGCTGGCCGACGTGTTGACGACGAGCGCGATCAGCAGGGCCATGAACTCCGGCGAGAGCGAGATGCCGCCGCGGATGTTGAAGCCGGATAGCCTGGGCAGATCGAGCGCCGGAGCTGCGCCGAAGAACGCAGCGACCGCCACCGGCAACAGGGCCGCAACGAGCACAAGCACAACACTGCGTTTCAGGTTCGATCGGCCGGTCCGTCGTGCGCGCCATTTCAGCGCGACGCCGAGCAGCACGGCGAGCAGCAGGCTGCTCGCCGGGATCGCCGGAGTCGCGCCATCGTCGGCGATGAAGGGAAAGAAGAAGCCGCGATTGCTGAGCAGGACGCCCGGCAGCGGCGAGAGCGCCTGTCGCGGCCCCGGCAAGGCATGGAACAGCGTGTTCCAGAAGAAGATCTGCAGCAGCAGCGGCGTGTTGCGGACGATCTCGACATAGGCCTGCACGAGACGCGACAGCAGCGGGTTGGACGAGAGCCTGGCAATGCCGAGCGCGACGCCGAGGATGGTGGCGAGGATGCAGCCGGCCAGCGAGACGCGCACGGTGTTGAGCAGCCCGACCGCGATGGCGCGCAGATAGCTGTCGCCGGCCGAATAGGCGATGAGCCCCTCGCCGATCTCGAAATTGGCGGCATGACCGAGAAAGCCGAAGCCGGGCGTCAGCCCGACCCGCGCCATATTGTGCACGAGGTTGCTGCCGAGCAGCGCGAAGCCGAGGCCGACGATCGCGAAGATCGCCAGCTGTGTCAGTGGCCTTTCACCCCACCATTCGACGAGCGCACGCAAAAGGCCGGGCCCTTTCGGACCCGGCACGGCCGCCTGCAAGGATGCGGGAGAGTTCATCCTTGAGTGGCGACGCTCAACGGAATGGCGGCGAGTACAGCAGGCCGCCCTGCAACCACGGCTGGTTGTAGCCGCGCTCGAAGCCGACCTTGCTCTTCTTGCCGATATTGCGCTCGAAGATCTCGCCGTAGTTCCCGACCGCCTTGACGATGTTGTAGGCGAACTTCGGATCGAGCTCGAGCGCCTCGCCGAGAGACTTGTCGACGCCGAGGAATCGCTTGATGCCGGGATCCTCGCTCTTCAGGAACTCGCCGATATTGGCCTGTGTGATGCCGTATTCCTCGGCCTGGATCGTGGCGTAGACGGTCCAGTTGACGATCTCAAGCCAGCGATCGTCGCCCGAGCGGACCGCCGGAGCCAAAGGCTCCTTCGACAAACGCTCCGGCAGGAGCACATAATCGTCCGGCTTGCCGAGCTGGATCCGGCGCAGAGCGAGATCGGAGGCGTCCTGCGTGAGCGCGTCGACGCGGCCGGATTCGAGCGCGTTGACGAACTCCTTGGTCTCCTCGATCACCACCGGCTTGAAGCTCTTCTTCGTCTTGCGGAAGAAGTCGGCGATGTTGAGCTCGCCCGTCGTGCCGCTCTGGATGCCGATGGTGGCGCCGTCAAGCTCGGCCGCCTTGCTGACGCCGAGCGCCTTCTTCACCAGCAGGCCCTGGCCGTCATAGAAGACGATCGGGCCGAAGTGGAAGCCGAGCTTGAAGGAGCGCGTCGCCGTCTGGGTGACACCCGAGAGCAGGATGTCGAACTCGCCGGCCTGCAGCGCCGGCAGCCGCTGCTGCGGCGAGGACGAGGTGAAGCTCACCTTCTCGGCGTCGCCGAACACGGTCACCGCCAGCGCCCGGCCGAAATCGACGAAGAAGCCCTGCCATTTGCCGTTGCTGTCCGGAGAGAAGAAGCCCGGCGAGGTGCCGACGCCGACCTTGATCGAACCGCGCTGCTTGATAGCGTCGAGCGTCGGCCCGGCCCAGGCGGAGGTGCCCGCCAGCAGCCCGGCGAGGATGACGGAATAGCCCAGCCCACGTCCGAGCCTGTTGGATGTCACGAGCATGATGGTCCTCTCGATGTGAGCGCTCGCGAACGGACGTCGAGCCAGAAAAATAACTCACAATATCAATGGACTATTCAAAGGATCGTTCCTTATGTCAACGGGAACGTTCTTTTTAAGAAACGACATCGGCGAGAAGAAATTCTCGCTAAGCGGGCTCGCGGAGAAGACGTTTTTCGCATCAGCACCCGCGAGACGGGTATCCGCAGCAACGAGCGGTCCGACTCGGAGCAGGCGCAGGATCGCTCAGGCCCGGAGAACAGGCTTTCCCTATGGCTGGAATATATAGTCTATTAATTTAATTGACTAATTGCCTCCCTGCCCTAGCCTTTTAGGCTTGGAGGCGACCATGACCCGTACCCGACAGCTCCATCTCAACGTCAATATCCTGCATGGCGGCTTCTACGCCTCGGCCTGGCGTGCGCCGCAGGCCGATCCGCGCGCCAGCATCGATGTCGACCACTATGTCCGCACCGCGAAGATCGCCGAGCGCGGCAAGCTCGACGCGATGTTCCTCGCCGACCAGCCGGCGCTGGAGGACCGGGCGGAGGAGAAGAGCTTCAACGGGCTGGAGCCGACGATCACGCTGGCGGCGATCGCCGGGGCGACGAGCCATCTCGGGCTGATCGCGACGATCTCGACGAGCTACAACGAGCCCTACAACATCGCGCGCCGCTTCCAGTCGCTGGACCTGCTCAGCGGCGGTCGGACAGGCGTCAATCTGGTGACGACCGCCAACGGCGCCGCCTCCGCCAATTTCGGCCAGAGCGTGATGGAGCATGGCCGGCGCTATGCCCGCGGCCAGGAATTCGCCGAGGTGCTGCTCAAGCTCTGGGACAGCTGGGAGGACGGCGCCTTCGTCGGCGACAAGGCCAGCAACACCCTGCTCGACAAGCGCCGGATTCACCGGATCGAGCACGAGGGTGAGTTCTTCAAGGTCGCCGGCCCCTTGAGCCTGCCGCGCTCACCGCAGGGCCACCCGATCATCGTGCAGGCCGGCGGCTCGGATGACGGGCGCGACTTCGCCGCGCGCTATGCCGACGCCGTCTTCAGCGTCGGCGAGGACGAGGAGCTGGCGCTCGCCTATATCGGCGATCTGCGCCGCCGTGCCGTCGCGAATGGTCGCGATCCGCGTTCGATCGTGGCTTTGCCCGGGCTTGGCACGCTGATCGCCTCGACGGAGGCCGAAGTGCGCCGGCGCGAGGAAGAGCTCGGCTCGCTGATCAACCTGGACTATGCGGTGCGCCGTATCGGCGGGACCTTCGGGCAGGACCTGTCGCATCTCGATCTCGATGCGCCCTTCCCCGATCTGCCTATCCCGCCCAATGGCGGCATCACCTTCGCGAGGGCAACGCTCAACTTCGCCCGTAAGGGCAACCTCACCCTCCGCCAGCTGATCTACAAGCTCGGCGGCGGCATCGGCCACCGCGTCGTCGTCGGTACGCCGGAGGCGGTCGCCGACGATCTCGAAGCCTGGTTCCGCAGCGGCGCCGCCGACGGCTTCAACCTGATGCCGGACGTGCTGCCCGACGGGCTCGAGATCTTCGTCGACGAGGTCGTGCCGATCCTGCAGAAGCGCGGCCTGTTCCGCACCGAATATCGCGAGACGACGCTGCGCGAGCGCTTTGGCCTGCCGCGTCCAACGAGCCGCTACGCCGAAGTCGAACGACGCAGCGCCTGAACTCTCCTTCCAGGCCGCCGGGCGCAGCAGCCCGGCCTTTTTCACGGAACGCAAACCCATGTCCGAATTCCGCCCTTCGCGGCGCCACCTCCTCGCAGCCGGCGGCCTCCTCGTCGTCACACCGGCCGGCCTCGTTCCAGAGGCCTTCGCCCAGGCACAGCTCGCCGCGAGCCCGAAGCGTGGCGGCGTGCTGACGGCGCTGATCGATCCGGAGCCGACAGCCCTGCTCTCGGCGGTGAATGTCTCGGGTCCGACCTCCTTCGTCAGTCCGAAGGTGCACGAGGGCCTGCTCGACTATGATTTCGACCTGACGCCGAAGCCGCAGCTCGCGACCCATTGGGAGACCAACGAGGACGGGCTCTCCTACAGCTTCAAGCTCAGGCAGGGCGTGAAATGGCATGACGGGCGGGACTTCACCGCCGAGGACGTCGCCTTCTCGCTGCTGTTCCTCAAGGCGCATCACGCCCACAACCGCAGCACCTTCGCCAATCTCGCCAAGGTCAGGACGCCTGATCCGCATACTGCGATCGTCGTCTTCTCGAAGCCCGCGCCCTATTTCTTGACGGCGCTGATCGCCTCGCAGGCGCCGATCATTCCCAAACACCTCTTCGAGGGCAAGGACCCGATCACCAACCCCGCCCACAACAATCCGGTCGGCACCGGCCCCTTCGTCTTCAAGGAATGGGTGCGCGGCAGCCATATCCTCTACGAGCGCAACCCGAACTACTGGGACCAGCCGAAGCCCTATGTCGACCGGCTGATCGTCAGGGTCGTCACCGACCCCGCCGCACGTGCCGCCGCGCTCGAATCCGGCACGGCCGACATCTCCGGCGACAACCCTGTGCCGCTCGCCGAAGTCTCACGCTTCACCAAGCTGCCCAACCTGGCGGTCGAAGAGAAAGGCTCCGCCTATTCCGGCGACATCAACCAGCTCGTCTTCAACCTCGACAACCCCTACCTCAAGGAGCTCAAGGTCCGGCAGGCGATCGCCCATGCGATCGACAAGAAGGCCTATCTCGACATCGTCTGGTACGGCTTCGGCGAAATCACCAACGGCCCGGTTGTTCCGGCGCTGAAGCAATGGGCCGCCACCGACCTGCCCGTCTACGCCTTCGATCCCAAACGCGCCGAGGCGCTGCTCGATGAGGCCGGCCTCAAGCGCGGCACCGGCGGCATCCGCTTCAAGCTCACCAACGACTACCTGCCCTATGGCGAAAACTTCAAACGCGGCTCGGAATTCATCAAGCAGGCGCTGGCGCGCATCGGCATCGAGGTGACGATCCGCGGCCAGGACTTCGCCAGCTACATCCGCCGCGTCTACACCAATCGCGATTTCGATTTCGCCAATGCCTGGCTCAGCAATTATTTTGACCCGACAGTCGGGGTGCAGCGCCTGTTCTGGACGCAGAACATCAAGAAGGGCACACCGTTCTCGAACGGAGCGAACTACAGCAACCCCGAGGTCGATGCGCTGTTCGAGGCTGCCGCGGTCGAGCCCAATGTCGAGAAGCGCCGGGAGTTGCTGCGCAAGGTCCAGCATCTCCTGGTCCACGACCTGCCGCATTACGACCTGATCGCGCAGAAGAACCTGACCGTCTTCAACAAGCGCGTGAAGAACCACACCGTTTCCGCCAACGGACTGCGCGCGAACTTCGCCGACGTCTATATCGAAAGCTGAGATCGATGGGTGCCTTTCAAACTCCGGCCGCTGCGAGTCTCCTGTCGCCAGCACTCACCCTCCCCGTGGCGGCAAGGCCGGACGAGCTTGCTGCTGTCTTCGCCGAGATCGCACTGACATCGTCGGAGCGCGATGCCAGGCGCGAACATCCTTTCGATCTCCTGGCCAAGCTGAGGGCTTTGCGCTTCGGCGCATTGCGTCTTCCCGAGAGCGATGGTGGCGCGGGCGCGTCCTGGCGCGAGGTCCTCGGTGCACTCGTGCGCCTGGGCGAGGCCGATTCCAGCGTCGCCCACATCTTCCGCAACCATTTCTTCGTGACCGAGCGCTTCGTCACCGGCCGCGAGCCCGGCTACAATCTCGCCTGGCGCAAGGCGGTGGCTGATGGCGCGTTGATCGGCCTCGCCACCACCGAACTCGACCGCAAGCAGACCGGCGGGCGCGGCGACCTCAAGACCAGGCTGACGCGCGACGGCGACGGCTATCGCCTCGACGGCACCAAGTTCTACAGCACCGGCACGCTCTATGCCGATCTGACGCTGGTCCGGGCCATCTCCCCGGAGGGCGAGGATGTCTCGCTGATCATCCCGACCGATCGCGAAGGCGTCGAGCGCCTCGACGATTGGGACGGCATCGGCCAGCGCGTCACCGGCACGGGAACCACCAATTTCCACAGCGTGCGTGTCGAAGCCGACGAACTGCTGGCGGATACGTCGCCTTACGTCCAGCCTTTCGCCAGTACGATCGCGCAGACGATCGTGACTGCCGTCAACGCCGGCGTGCTCCGCGCGGTCCTGCGCGATGCCAAGTCCCTGCTGCTGAACCGCAAGCGGAATTTCTATTACGCGCTGTCCGAGGTGCCAGCGGAGGATCCGCTGCTGCAACAGACCATTGGCCGGATCGCCAGCGAGGCCTTCATCGCCGAGCTCGGTATCCTCGCCGTGGGCGACGCGCTCGACGTGGTCGCTACGCTCAGGGCAACCGATCCTGACGATGCCCGTCTGCCCGCGCTCGTCCATGAGGCATCGCTGACCGCTGCGAAGACCAAGGTCGTGGTCGACGAATTCGTACTGCGCTCATCGACAGCGCTGTTCGATGTCGGCGGCGCCTCGGCCGCGACCTTGCGCCAGAATCTCGATCGGCACTGGCGCAATGCCCGCACTCTCTCCTCGCACAACCCCGCCGGCTACAAGGCGCTGGCACTCGGAGCCTACGAGCTCAAGGGCACCCCGCTGCCGGCACTCGGCTTCTTCTGAGATCGACCGATTAACGGACGGCGGCCGTGCCGGCCTCGGCCTCCACCTGACAGGACCTTCTTCATGACCGACTACCGTCCGCTTGGACGCACGGATCTGCGCGTCTCCGCCATCACGCTCGGCACCATGACCTGGGCCAGCAGAACACGGAGGCGGACGGGCACGCCCAGCTCGACCGTGCGCTCGATGCCGGCATCAATTTCATCGACACAGCCGAGAGCTATTCGATCCCGCCGCGGGCGGAGACCCAGGGCTCCACGGAGCGCATCATCGGCACCTGGCTGAAGGCGAGCGGCAAGCGCGACAAGATCGTCCTCGCCTCCAAGGTCGCCGGCCCCGGTGACCGCAACTATCTGCGCAAGGATGGCAGCCAGCCCCGCCTCGACAAGGCGAACATCGAGGAAGCTATCGATGCCTCGCTGAAGCGCCTGCAGACCGACTATCTCGATCTCTACCAGCTCCATTGGCCGCATCGGAACGTCCCACTCTTCGGCGGCGGCTCGCACGCGCCCAATCGCGGCGGCAACGGCTCGGAAGTGCCGATCGAGGAGACGCTGGATGCGCTCGATGGCTTGGTGAAATCCGGCAAGGTCCGCCATATCGGCCTGTCGAACGAGACCTCCTGGGGTCTGTCCCGCTTCCTGCACATGTCGGAGACACGTAGCTGGCCACGCGTCGCCAGCGTCCAGAATGCTTACAACCTGCTGAACCGCACCTACGAGGTCGGGCTCGCCGAGTTCCACGCGCGCGAGCAGGTCGGCCTGCTCGCCTATTCGCCGCTCGGACAGGGCTTCCTCACCGGCAAGTACCAGCGCGGAGCCCGGCCGCCGGGCAGCCGTACAACCCTGTTCGAGCGCGGCCAGCGCTACCAGAAGCCCGGAACGGAAGCCGCGATCGACAGCTATCTCGGCATTGCCCGCGATTTTGGCCTCGATCCGGCCCAGCTCGCCATCGCCTATGTCGCAAGCCGGCCCTTCGTGACCTCGGCGATCATCGGCGCTACCACCCTGGGGCAACTCGACACCGATCTCGCCGCGCTGGAGGTAAAGATTACGCCGGAGATCGAGGCGCGGATCGACGCGGCCCATCAGCTTCATGGCAGCCCGGCGCCCTGAGCGCAGTCGCCATGGCGCCCTCCCACCGCCGACTTCACTTGCAGCCCCGCAAAATAGATCGATATAGTGTACTTCTAGGCGGGGGGGCTGGCAGTGCTGACCAACAAGGGCAAATACGGCATCAAGGCGATGGTGCACCTCGCCAGGCTCGATGCCGGCGAGACCGCCCAGATCGCCGAGATCGCCCAGCGCAACAACATCTCGAAGAAATTTCTCGACGCGATCCTGCTGGATCTGCGCAATGCCGGCATGCTGCGCAGCAAGAAGGGCCCGGGCGGCGGTTACGCATTGGCGAAGCCGGCCCGCACCATCAAGGTCGGCGCGGTCATCCGCGCCCTCGAAGGACCGATCGCGCCGATCGACTGCGCCAGCCAGTCGGCCTTCAGGCCGTGCCAGGATTGCGGTGACATCGAGGCTTGCGTCGTCCGCTCGGTGATGCGGGAGGTACGTGACGCGATGGCGGCAGTCGTCGACAATACGACCATCGCCGATCTCGTCGGCCGCGCCGCAGCTCACAAGCCGGAGATCGACTTCGCGATCTAAAATCTATTTCTTTAGTAGACAAATTATCACGAGAACCTATTTTCGACCGGAGCGGAAACCGCATTCCGGTGAGATCATGAATCAGCAGTTCGCCCCGCCTGGCGCCGCCGATATCCACTCCGACGCGTTCAAGGCGGTGATGCGCAATGTCGCGGGCGCGGTCAGCATCATCACCGCCTCGCACGGCGGCGAGCGTGCCGGCCTGACCGCGACGTCGTTGACCGCCCTCTCGGCTGAGCCGCCCACTGTCATCGTTTGCATCAACAAAGGCGCATCAGCCTGGCCAAAGATCGAGGCGGCCGGCCATTTCGCGATCAATGTTCTGGCCGCCCGCCACCAGAGTGTTGCCGACCGTTTCGCCGGTCGCGGTGGCTTCAAGGGCGAGGCCCGTTTTGCGGGTGGCGACTGGGCGCCGCTCGTGACCGGCGCGCCAACGCTCGCCGGAGCCCTCGCCGTGCTGGACTGCGAGACCGACGAGGCGATCGAGCGTCATTCGCATACGATCCTGATCGGCCGCATCAAGGCGATCCGGCAGGCGAAGGACGAGGGCGCGCTGCTGTATTGGCGCGGGGTCTACGGCAAGCTCGACGAGACGCTGCAACACGGCGCCGGCATCTGAGCCCGCTGGGCGACTATCCTACCTCCGCCGATGAATGGCAGAGTATCGTTCTATAATCAGGTCCAAATTTGCCAAGTCGTTTTATTGACCGAACAAGCGATTGGCGCCGATGATGACACGATGAAAGGAGGTGCCGCATGGCCATCCTCATCGTCCCCGGATCAAAGGTAAAGTCTACCGATTGGCAGGCCCGTTGGGAAAGCCAGATCGACGTCGTCGAGCGCGTGGAACAACCTGAAACCGGCCGCTCGCGTCTCGATGCCTGGCTCGAAACCTTGCGCGAGCATATCGGGCAGCATCCCAACGTCGTGCTCGTCGGCCATGGGCTCGGCGCGACCGTGATCGCACATCTGGCCGCGCGGTATCCCGATCTGCCGATCCGCGGCGCGATGCTGGTCGCCCCGGTCGATCCCGAGGCCGAGACCACTTCGGCGGCCGATCTCGCCTCGTTCGGTCCGTTGCCATACGACCCGTTTCCCTTCCCGGCCTTCGTCGTTGCCAGCCGCACGGATCCTCACATGGATATCCACAGGGCGCGCGTCTTCGCCAACATGTGGGACGCCGCGTTCATCGATGCGGGCAACGCCGGACATCTCGATGCCGATAGCGGCCTTGGCGACTGGCCCGCTGGCCTCGACCTGCTCGAAAAGCTGGCCACTTTCGGCGCGCCTCCCGGCAAGCCCAGCGAACATTCTCCGACGCGCCCCAGTCTGCATTAGCGGCCGAACGCATGTCTCTCGGTGCGTCAAAATAATCTATCAAATTAGTAGATGGACTGAATGTCGCTTTCCCGTTTGTCCGGTGTCCTGCGCAAGACCCTGATTCAGGCCGTCCCGACGGTCATCGGGATCGTCATCCTGAATTTCCTCCTGCTGCAGCTCGCGCCGGGTGACGCAGCCGATGTCATGGCCGGCGAGGCGGGCGCCGCGACCGAGGAGACGATGGCGATGCTGCGCAAGCAGTTCGGCCTCGACCTGCCGCTGCTCGACCAGCTGCTCGCCTATCTCGGCAATCTCGCACAGGGCAGTCTCGGCTTCTCGCCGCGCTACAACATGCCTGTCGCCGAGCTGATCGCGCAGCGCCTGCCGGGCACGCTCATGCTGATGGGGCTTTCCCTGTCGCTGGCGCTTCTGCTCGGCATCGCGCTGGGCGCTGTGATGGCCCTCAATGCCGGGCGCTGGCCCGACCGGCTGCTCTCCGTCGGCTCGCTGATCTTCTATTCGGTGCCGGGATTCTGGATCGGCCTGATGCTGATCGTGCTGTTCTCGGTCAAGCTCGGCTGGCTGCCGAGCGGCGGCGCGGAGACGATCGGGGCGGGTCTTTCGGGATTGGAGAGCCTGCTCGACAAGGCCCGCCACATGATCCTCCCGGCTGCATCGCTGGCACTTTTCTATGTCGCGATCTACGCCAGGCTGACCCGGGCGACGATGCTCGAGGTCGCCTCGCAGGATTTCATTCGCACCGCGACGGCCAAGGGCCTCACACCGCTCCACGTCGCGACCCGGCATATCCTGCGCAACGCGCTCCTGCCGGTGACCACGCTCGCCGGCATGCATTTCGGCGGCATCCTCGGCGGCGCCGTCGTGGTCGAGACGATCTACAGCTGGCCCGGCCTTGGGCGCCTCGCCTTCGAAGCGGTGATGCGGCGCGACTTCAACGTCCTTCTCGGCGTGCTGCTGCTCTGCTCGCTGCTCGTCATCATCGTCAATATGGTCGTCGACCTGCTGCAGGCATGGCTCGACCCGCGCATCGAGGTTCGCTGATGGGCGTTATCGAACGATCCCTGAGCCATTCCGAGGCGATCGTCTGGGCCGGGCCGACTTCCGAGCCTCTGGTGCTGCCGGGCCCTGGCTTTGGCTTGCTCACGAACGGGAAGAACGACGCAACCAAGGCGCCGGAGGCGCAAGCGCCACCCGTTACAACCTCTCCCTCGCTCTCCGGCAGCCAGCGTGCACTCAAGGCGTTCCTGCGAAACCCGTCAGGCCTGATCGCGCTGGCCTTCCTTCTGCTCGTCGCGGCTATCGCGCTCGCAGCCCCCCTGCTCTATCCTGACGACCCTCTCTCGATGGTCGGCCGGCCTTTCCTCTGGCCCGGGCAGAATCCCGAATTCCCGCTCGGCACGGATTCACTCGGCCGCGACGTCGCCGCCGGCTTGGTCTGGGGCGCTCGCATCTCGCTGCTGGTCGGCTTTGCGGCAATGGCGCTCGGCGTCAGCGCTGGGATCGCGGTGGGTGCGACCGCAGGCTATTGCGGCGGCTGGGTCGACGATGTGCTGGTGCGGCTGACCGAGGTGGTCCAGACCGTGCCGAGCTTCGTACTGCTCGTCGTACTCGTCGCCATCGCCCAGCCCTCGATCGCCACCGTCACCGGCGCGATCGCGATGGTGACGTGGCCGATGGTCACTCGGCTGGTGCGCGCCGAGTTCCGCTCGCTGCGCGAGAAGGATTTCGTCTTGGCGGCGCGCGCGATCGGCTCCGGGCCGGTGCGCATCATCCTGCGCGAGATCCTGCCCAATGCGCTCTCGCCGATCATCGTCACCGCCTCCGTGCTGGTCGCCTCGGCGATCCTGATGGAGTCAGCGCTATCGTTCCTCGGGCTCGGTGATCCCAACCTGGTGAGCTGGGGCAGCATGATCGGCGCCGGGCGCGAATTGCTGCGCACCGCCTGGTACCTTACCGCCATTCCCGGCTTCGCCATCGTCCTGACCGTGCTGGCGCTCAACCTCGTCGGCGATGCGCTGAACGACGCGCTGAACCCGCACCTCTCCGCCGAGCGCTGAGACAGCTCACCCTCACCACAGACAAGGACACCAGACGTGACTGCCATCGACTATCGCCATCTCGGGCGTTCGGCCCTGCGCGTCTCGCCGCTGACGCTGGGCACCATGATGTTCGGCCGTGAAACGGACGAAGCCACCTCGCATCGCATCATCGACAAGGCGCGCGAGCAGGGCATCAATTCGATCGACACCGCCGACGCCTACAGCAAGGGCGAGTCCGAGCGGATCACCGGGCGCGGCATCGCCAAGCACCGCGATCACTGGGTGCTGGCGACCAAGTTCGCCAACGCACTCGGCGACGGCCCGAACCAGCGCGGCACCTCGCGCAAATGGATCGTCGAGAATGTCGAGGCCAGCCTGAAGCGGCTCGGCACCGACTATATCGACATCCTCTATTTCCACCGCGCCCCGTTCGACGAGCCGCTCGGCGAGGCGGTGCGCGCCATCGCCGACCTCGTCCGCCAGGGCAAGCTGCGCTATTTCGGCGTCTCGAACTTCCGCGGCTTCCGCATCTCGGAGGTCGCCCATCTCGCCGACCAGTACGGCATCGACCGCCCTGTGGTGAGCCAGCCACTCTACAACATCGTCACCCGCACCGCCGAAGCCGAGCAACTGCCGGCCGCGGCCTTCAACGGGTTGGGCGTGATCTCCTACAGCCCGCTCGCACGCGGCGTGCTCACCGGAAAGTACCAGCCGGGCGCCGAGCCCGCCCCCGACAGCCGCGCCGGCCGCAAGGATCCGCGCATCCTCAACACCGAATACCGCCCGGAATCGCTCGACATCGCCCAGCGCATCCAGCGCCATGCGGCTGCGCGCGGCGTCTCTGCGCTCGACTTCGCGCTCGCCTGGGTGCTGCACAACCGGCTCGTCACCTCCGCCATCGCCGGACCGCGGACCGAGGCGCAATGGGACAGCTACCTGCCGGCGCTGAACTATCGCCTCACCGCGGAGGACGAGGCTTTCGTCGACAGCCTCGTGCCGCCCGGCCACACCTCGACCCATGGCTGGAACGATCCGAGCCACCCGCCGGAAGGTCGCGTACCGTATCCGTTCGCAGAGGCAGTCACAGCGGCAGCGCAGAAGGCGGCCTGAAAACAAAAAAAGCCCCGCAGACCAAGTCTGCGGGGCTTTTTACGCGCTCCGGCTTGCCTCAGAGCCGCAGGCCCCGCTGCTTCAGCAGCGGCAGGATGCGCTCCTCGAAATGGTCGAAATCGGCCTTGAAGTCGTAGAAATTGATCTGCAGCCCGTCGATCCCAATCGCATGCAACGCGGCGATCTTGTCGACCACCTGCTCGGGCGAGCCGATGATCTCGATATTACCGCCGAGCCCCAGCCCCTGCTTGTGCGCAGCGTCGGCCCGGCCGCGCCAGGCATGGGCGTCGCTGTCATAGCCCTGGTTGGTGCCCTTGCCGTGTGCGGCGAAGGCCGGCCCTGCCAGCACCGGCTTGTTGTCGTGGATCGCCTGCGCGTAGGCCTGCGCCTCGGCCTCCGTATCGCGCGAGACGATAATCGGATTGATCAGCGTCTTCGCTTTGCGGCCGAAGGCGCGCGCCCGGTCCTTGATCGCGGCGATATGAGGCGGCAGCGTCGCGAGCGCGCTGTCGATATGCGAGCCGCCCGGCGAGGTGATGAAGACCAGGTCGGAATGCTTGGCGGCAAAGTCGATGCCGGCCGGCGAGCCCGTCGCATTGACCAGGATCGGGCGACCGTAGAGCGGCTTCGGCGTGATCCAGGCATCGTGCAGGCGCCAGGGGTTGAGGCGTCCCTCGTAGGAGTAGTTCTCGTCCTCGCTCCACAGCCGGTCGAGCACATCGAAGAGCTCGTCCGCCATCAGATAGCGCTTGTCGTGCTCGATGCGTTGGCGGCCAAACATCTCGTGCTCGACGGCGCGGTGCCCGGTGACGATGTTGATGCCCCAGCGACCCTTGCTGATGTGATCGAGCGTCGCGCCGAGCTTGCCGAGATGCAGCGGGTGCCAGGGCCCGTAGAGCACATGGATCGTCGAGATCAGCAGGATGTTCTTCGTGATCGCCGCCATGGCCCCGAGTGCGACGAAGGCGTCGAGCGAGGCGTCACCGTCATAGCCGCCCTTGGGCAGCCATTGCGTGCGGCTGAAGGCGATCTCGAAGCCGAGCGCATCGGCGCGCTTCACCAGCTCGGCATTGTAGTCGAAGGTCCAGGTCGAGCTCGTCGGCAGGTCGGAGAAGCGGATGCCCTGCAGGTTGAGGAACAGCCCGAGCAGCAATGGCTGCTTCAGCGCACGCGACAGCGGGCTGTCGGGATAGTCGGTCTGCCGGCGCAGTGGCGGGCCGGCCCGATCTTCGGCGAGCGCGGTCATCAGCAATCTCCGATCGGCGCGAGGGATTAGGCAGGCAGGTCGCTCGCCGAGCCTCGGCAGGAGAACCGGCGACCAATGCCCCGCCGCGAAGCTATCACGCGAAGAAAAGCGCTTCTTTCCATATGCTCGTATCAAATTAGTCTATTTTTCTAGTATACTATATTGCGCCTGAAATGAGAGCCATCCTAGGCTCGGCCATTCTCCTCGCATCGCAGAGCATGGTCATGTCCGCGCGCCTCTTAGCCACCGCCGTCGCCACCCTGCTGGCTGCGACCCTGCCCCTCTCCGGCGCCCTGGCGCAGCCCAAGCGCGGCGGCACGCTGAACATGCTGGTCGAGCCCGAACCGCCGGCGCTCTCCACCATCGCCCATACGGCAGGCCCGTCGACCAAGGTCAGCGGCAAGGTGCTGGAGGGGCTGCTGACCTATGACCATGACCTGACGCCGAAGGCGCAGCTCGCCGCGGACTGGGCGATCAGCGAGGACGGCCTGCGCTACTCCTTCAAGCTGCGCGAGGGCGTGCTCTGGCATGACGGCAAGCCCTTCACTTCGGCCGACGTCGCCGCCTCGATCGCCATCCTGAAGCAGTATCATCCGCGCGGGCGCGGCACCTTCGCCAATGTCGTCACCGTCGAGACGCCGGATCCGCTGACGGCGGTGATCGTGCTGTCCAAGCCGGCGCCCTATCTGATCAGCGCTTTTGCGGCCTCCGAGTCGCCGATTGTGCCCAAGCACCTCTACGAAGGCACGGACCCGTCGACCAATCCGAAGACGAACGCGCCGGTCGGCACCGGCCCCTACATCTTCAAGGAGTGGGTGCGCGGCAGCCATGTCGTCTACGAGCGCAACCCGAACTACTGGGACAAGCCCAAGCCCTATATCGACCGGCTGGTGGTGAAGTTCATCCCGGACGCCGCCGCACGCGCCGTTGCCTTCGAATCCGGGTCGGTCGACCTTGGCGGCGAGACGCCGGTTCCACTCTCCGAGCTCGACAGGCTGAAGAACGATCCGCGCATCGGCGTCGAGGAGAAGGGCTATTCCTACAGTCCCTCGGTGCAGCGCATCGAGTTCAACTTCGAGAACAAGTACCTGAAGGACGTACGCGTACGTCGCGCCATCGCCCATGCGATCGACAAGCGCGTCATCCTGAACACCGTCTGGTACGGTTATGGCGAGCCGACCGCGACGCCGATCAGCGCTCGGCTTACCCGCTTCCATGACCCGTCCGTAAAGCCCTACGCCTTCGATCCGAAGAAGGCCGAGCAATTGCTCGACGAGGCCGGGTTCAAGCGCGGCGCCGATGGCGTGCGCTTCCGGCTCAATCACGACTTCCTGCCCTATGGCGACGGCTATCGCCGCACCGCCGACTATCTGCGCCAGGCGCTCTCGAAGGTCGGGATCGAGATCACCATCCGCTCGCAGGACTTCGCCACCTATATCCGCCGGGTCTACACCGAGCGCGACTTCGACTTCACCAACAACTCGATGGGCAACACCTTCGACCCGACGGTCGGCGTGCAGCGGCTCTACTGGTCGAAGAACTTCAAGAAGGGCGTGCCGTTCTCGAACGGCTCCGGCATCAGCAACCCGGAGATCGACGCGCTGCTCGAGGCCGCGACCGTCGAGCTCGACCCGGCCAAGCGCAAGCAGCAATTCGCCCGTTTCCAGCAGATCGTCGCCGAGGACGTGCCGTCGATCACGCTGCAGACCCTCGCCAACCTGACGATCTACAACCGCAAGGTGAAGGATCACACGGTCGGCGCCGACGGGCTCAATGGCAACCTCGCCGATGTCTGGATCGAGCAATGACCGACCTGCCTTCTTCCTCCGCCAGCGAAGCGCTGCGCCTGCTCGGCCCCTTCCCCGACAACTGGGTCCCAGCGCGAGGCGGCATCGACCATGACGTCGTCATCGTCGGCGGCGGCCATACCGGCGCGACCTTCGCCTTCGCGCTGCAACGCGCCGGCATCCGCCGGATCAGTGTCATCGATGCCGCCCACGACGAGGCAGCCTCCGGCGTCTGGCTGACACGGGCGCGGATGAACCTGCTGCGCACGCCAAAGAACCTGGCGGGGCCCGAGCTCGGCGTGCAGGGCCTGAGCTTCCAGGCCTGGTACGAGGCCCGCCACGGCAAGCAGGCCTATGCCGACCTCGTCCGCATTCCGCGCCTCGACTGGGCCAAATATCTCTCCTGGTTCCGGGCGACGCTGGGCTTGCAGATCCGCTACCGCACGCGATTGCTGCGGATCGAGCCCGCCGCCGACCATCTGCGCCTGCATCTCGATATCGACGGCACTCATCAAGTCGAGACCGCGCGCAAGGTTATCCTCGGCAACGGCGTCGCCGGCAGCGGCTACCCCTATCTGCCAGCAGTGCTGGAGGCCCTGCCGCCGCATCTGCGGGCCCACACCTCGGATGTCATCGACATCGCCTCGCTGCGCGGCAAGTCCGTCGCGGTGCTCGGCGCGGCAGCGTCAGCCTTCGACGCCGCAGGCGCTGCGCTGGAAGCCGGCGCGCGCGAGGTCCATCTGTTCGCCCGGCGCGACCACATCGCCGCCACCCCGGTGTCGCGCGTCCGCGGCTATCCCGGCGCCTATGACAATTACCGGCATTTGCCGGACGCGACCCGCTGGCGGCAAGCGTTTCGCTTCCGCGATGCCGGCTCGACGCCGACGGTGGACGCCATCGAGCGCGCCGTGCGTTTCGCAAACTTCCACATCCATCTATCGGCGGGCTGGCAGCAAGCCCGTGAAGAGGATGACCGCATCGCGGTCGAACTGGAGGCCGGCAAGTTCTATTTCGACTTCGCCATCGCCGGCACCGGCTTCCGGGTCGATCTGGCCCGCCGGCCCGAGCTCGCCGGCATCGCAGGTGAGGTCCTGCTCTGGCGCGATCGCTATGCCCCACCGGAGGCCGAACGGGACCAGGATCTCGGCGCTCATCCCTATCTCGGCTTCGGGCATGAGCTGCTGGAGAAGACGCTGGGCGCGGCGCCGCAGCTCCGGAACATCCACGTCTACAACCCAGGCGGCTTCGTCAGCTTCGGCCTGCCGATCGGCGACGTGCCTTCGATCCGCCGTGACGTGCCGGCTGTCGTCTCGGCGATCAGCCGCGACTTGTTCTTCAGCGATATCGAGCATCATCAGACACGCTTTGTCTCCGATATCGCACCGGAGTTCGGCGAGGAGACCTGGCGTTCGGCCGTCTGGAGCGGCGCGCGGCAAGCTGCCGAATAAGACCTGGGGCAGAGCCGGGCTTTCTTCGCAAAGCCCGGCGCCTCCAATCAGAACACCCGCCCGGCCTTGAGGAAGGTCGTCTCGTCGTTGATGAAATAGTCGCCGATGGCGCGCGCCTTCTGTCGTAGCGGGTTGTGCGTCGAAAGCGTGCGGATGTTGCGCCAGTGCCGGTCGAAATTATAACGACTCGCCGTGGTCGAGCCGCCACCCGTCTCGAACAGCGTCTCGGCCGCCTTCAAAGCCTGCGGATAGACCGCGATCTGCGTGCGCGACACCGCGAGCGACCCCGCCAGCAGGAGATCGTCGAGCTCGGGCACATTGCGGGCGAAGCCCTCGGCCGAGCGGTCTAGCGCTGCAGCCGCAGCCGCGATGGCAGCGTCGACCGCGAAGGAGGCGGCGGAGAGCTCACCCACCACCTGCTGCACGAACGGATCCTGGCGCCCGGTCTCGGCCGCGCTGTGCAGGGCCGCGCGCGCATCGCGCTGCGCATAGGCGACAGCATCGCTGACGACGTTGCGGACGATGCCGGCGGCGCAGGAGACCAGATGCAGCTGGCGCAGCGACGAGGTGTGCCGCCCGATCGCCAGGCCGAGCTGGCGGTAGGTGACCTCGCCGGGGTGCACCACGACGTCATCGAGCGTGACGCTGCCGCTGGCGGTGAGCCTCTGCCCCATCCCGTCCCAATCGTCATGGACGGAGATGCCGGCCCGGCTCGTCGGCACCAGCACGCCGACCGGCCTCTCCTCCTCGTCCTGGGCGCTGAAGACCGCATAATCGGCAAAGGCGGTACCGGTCGCGTAGAACTTGCGCCCGACCAGCCGGAAGTCGTCGCCGTCACGAAGAAGCCGCGTCGTCACCTGCCCCGGCTTGGCGGTGCCGAGCTCGGTCGAGGCGCCGGCAAACAGCGCTCCATCCAGCACGAGGCCGAGCAGCTCGCGCGAGCGCGGCGTGTCCTCTCCCAGGACATGCGTCTCGGTGAAGTTGAAATGCGAGCGCAGCGCATGCGCCACGTTCGGATCGGCCGCGGCGAGCGTGACGATGACCTCGAACAGGTCGCGCAGGCTGCCGCCGGGGCCGCCGAGACGGGTCGGCACGCGCAAGGCGCCGAGGCCGGATTCACGGAACAGGCGGAAGCTCTCATGGGGCAGCTCGCGCCGCTGCTCGCGTTCGGAGGCCCCGACGGCAAGGCGTCGCGCCAGCTCCGGCAAGCGTGACAGCAACTCCTCCCGCCCCGGCCCGGCCGGCTTCTCGTCGCGCTTCAGGGCAGCGCTTCCCGCTCGCGTCATATCGGCAGCTCCATCTGGTAAATGGACGACCGCGGCCGTCCCCACCCCAGAGCGCATGGCGCACGTCGCCATGTCAATAGTCTACTAATTTAGGGATTAAATTGAGCAATGCCGATCTTGGCGCGGGGATACCGCCCTTCTCGCACCTGCCGTTCGATCAAACGGAAATTATCAATGGCGCGAGGCAGCATCGACGAAATCCTCTCCCAAGCCTGGTGCAAAATTAGATTATCTATTTTATAGACTAATATCATCTCACTGCTAGCCTAACGATATTCGGCCTGCGGATCGGCAGGCCTGAGGTTCCGCCAGCAGCGCGACAGAGGCTCATGACGACCCTAGCCGACACTTCCCTCCATCTCCTGCGCGAGCGGCAGCAGCCGCGTCCACTCGCCTGGTCCGGCCTGAGCGCTGGGCTCGCTTGGGCGGCGGTCGCCATCAGCGCCGTCGCCTGGCCCGATGTCAGCGACTGGCTCGAGACACGCCGCTTCGCGCTCGGCGCAGCGATCTTCGCAGCCGGCTTCATCAGCCTCACCATCGCCGGCCGCTGGCTGCCGCGCGCCGGCGACTGGATTCGCGAGGCCGGCCCCTGGGCAACCGCGTCGGGCATCGCACTGACGCTCTGGCAGCTCGCCTCGGCCAAGTTCGGCTGGCTCCCCCTGCCCTTCTTCCCGCCGCCGCAGGCGCTGCTTGAGGTCTACACCGAGGACTATGCGACGCTGGGAGCCAGCGTCTTCGCCTCGATGAAGCTGCTGGTCACCGGCTTTGTCGTCGGCGCGGTGCTCGGCTTCCTGACCGGTGTCGCGATCGGCTGGTCGCGGCAGGCCGGCTACTGGGTGCATCCGGTGCTGCGCTTCATCGGACCGCTGCCCGCCACCGCCTGGCTGCCGATCGCCTTCTTCGCCTTCCCGTCGAGCTGGAGCGCCAGCATCTTCCTGATCGCGCTGGCGACCGGCTTTCCGGTGACGGTGCTGACCTGGTCGGGCATCGCCAGCGTCAACAGCCGCTATTACGACGTCGCCCGCACGCTCGGCGCCAGGCCCGGCTTCCTGATCCTGCGCATCGCCATTCCCGCCGCGCTGCCGCATGTCTTCGTCGGCCTGTTCATGGCGCTGGGCTCGGCCTTCTCGGTGCTGATGGTGGCCGAGCTGGTCGGGGTGAAGGCCGGCATCGGCTTCTACATGCAATGGGCCCAGGGCTGGGCCTCCTACGCCAATGTCTATGCCGCGCTCGTCGTGCTGGCCCTGCTCTGCTCGGGCTCGATTACCCTGCTGTTCCGCCTGCGCGACCGCGTCCTCTCCTGGCAGAAGGGTCTCGTCCAATGGTAGCGCTCGCCTTGCAGCCCGCGGCACGGCCGATCGCCGGCGCCTCGCTCGCCGTCGACAAGGTCAGCCACGCCTTCGACCTCGACGGCTCGGTCCTGCCGGTGCTCGACCATGTCAGCCTCGACGTGAAGCCGGGCGAGTTCATCGCTTTGCTCGGCCCCTCCGGCTGCGGCAAGTCGACCCTGCTGCGCCTTGTCGCCGGACTTGAGCCGCCGCGCAGTGGAGCCCTGCGCGAGGATGGCAAGCCGATCACCGGCCCGCACCCCTCGCGCGTCGTCGTCTTCCAGGATCCGACGCTGTTCCCCTGGCTCACGGTCCGCGACAATGTCGCGCTCGGCCCGCGCGCCCAGGGCACGCTGAACAGCCGGTGGCCGCGCGTCGACGAGACGCTGGCGCTGGTCGGTTTGAGCAAGTTCGCCAACGCCTATCCGCACCAGCTCTCGGGCGGCATGGCCCAGCGCGTCGCTCTGGCACGGGCGCTGGTCAACGACCCCTCGATCCTCATCCTCGACGAGCCGCTCGGCAAGCTCGACTCCCTCACGCGGCTGACCATGCAGGCTGAGCTCGTCTCGCTCTGGCAGCGCAAGGGCTTCACCGCGATCCTCGTCACCCATGATGTCGAGGAGGCGCTGTTCCTCGCGACCCGCGTCGTCATCTTCAGCGACCGCCCTGCCAGCGTGAAGGCCGATTTCGCCGTCGACCTGCCCTATCCGCGCCATCGCGGCGATCCGCGCCTTGCCGAACTGCGCCGCGAAAGCCTCGGCCTGCTCGGGCTCGACGCCAGCTGGTAGCCGCCTCTCTCCGACTGTTTCCCCTTCGCCCGAGGAGATTTCGCCATGTCCGACAACAGTCCGCTTCTCTCCCGCCGCACGGTCCTCGCCGGCGGCTCTGCTGTTGCGCTTGGCGCGCCAATCGCCGCCGGCTTCGGCTCGGCGCCGTCGCTGGCGCAAGGCGCGCCGCATAAGCTTAAGCTCGGCTGGAGCGGCACCGGCATCTGCCTGATCTCGGTGCCGGCGGCGGCCGAGAAGGGCTTCTTCACCAAGCACGGGCTCGACGTCGAGATCGTCAAGTTCGGCTCCAACTTCGATGGCAGCCTCGAGGCCGTCGCTTCCGGCAAGATCGACGCCACCGTCAACTTCATCCTGCGCTTCCTGAAGCCACTGGAGCAGGGCATCAACATCCGCTTCACCGGCGCGCTGCATGGCGGCTGCATCCGGGTGATCTCGGCGGTGGGCTCGCAGGAGGTCGACTACAAATCGCTGAAGGGCAAGTCGATCGGCGTCGTCGACATGGCGAGCGCCGGCAAGAACTTCCTCGCCGTCCAGCTCTTCAAAGCCGGCATCAACCCGGCCAACGAGGTCGACTGGCGCGTCTACCCGGTCGACCTGCTCGGCGAAGCGATCAAGAAGGGCGAGATCCAGGCAGCCGTCGATGCCGACCCAGGCATTTTCCTCGTGCTCAAGAACAATGAGGGCAGACTGCATGAGATCGGCGGCCTGCTCACCACCGACCCGTACAAGGACCTGTCCTGCTGCGGCATCGCGGTCCGCAAGGATTTTGCCGAGAACAACAAGCCGGCGAGCGCTGCCCTGACCCGCGCCCTGCTGGAGGCAGCCGACTGGGTCAAGAACAACCCCGACGAAGCCGCGCAGATCTTCACCGCCTATAGCCCGATCGCCAAGCCGATCCTCGGCGAGATCATCCGCAGCCACACGCACGAACATCATTTCGGCTCGGGCAAGCGGCTGCGGGACGAAGTCGCGCTCTATGCCGACGACCTGCGCTCGGTCGGCGTCATCCGCCCGCGCACCGATCCCAAGGCGTTGGCCGAACGCATCACCGTCGACGTCCTCGGCTGACGTCCTTGGCTCACACCTCCTTGGGCGGATGCCGGCCGGCATCCGCCAGCCCTCCCCGTCATCAGGATTCCGACACCGTGACTGATCACGCGATCACGGACAGAGCCGTCGCGGTCGTGCCGGCCGATATCAGCCAGCGCGACCTCAATCTCGTCTTCGCCACGCTGGCCTGGAGCGCCGCCGGCGCGATCACCTTGCTCTGGCCGAACATCCGCGACTTTGCCCTGACCACGCATCTGGCCGCCGGGCAATGGCTGATCGGCGCGACCCTGCTGCTCGCCTACGGCCTCGGCGCCCGCCTGCGCGGCGTCGAGCGCTGGCTCCGGAAGAACGGCCCCTGGTTGATCGCCCTGCCGGTGCTGCTCTCGATCTGGCAGATCGCCTCGGCCAAGACCGGCTATTGGCCCCTGCCCTATTTCCCGCCGGCGCAGGGTCTGCTCGAGGCCTATGCCAGCGATTATCCGCGCCTGCTCGAAGGCATCCGGGCCTCGCTGGTGCTGCTCTCGCTGGGGATCGCCTTTGGCGCGGTCGCCGGCTTCCTCACCGGCCTCGCCACCGGCTGGACACGGCGCGTCGGCTACTGGACGAGCCCGATCCTGCGCTTCATCGGCCCGATCCCGACGACCGCCCTGATCCCGCTGGTGCTGTTCCTGTTCCCGTCGAGCTTCAGCGCTGGCGTCTTCCTCGTCGCGCTCGCGACCTGGTTCCCGGTGACGATCCTGACCTGGTCGGGCGTCGCCGCCGTCGACAAGGCCTATTACGACGTCGCCCGCACACTCGGCGCCAGCCAGCGCTTCCTGCTGCTGCGCGTCGCGATCCCGGCCTCGCTGCCGCATCTCTTCGTCGGCCTGTTCATGGGGCTCGGCCACGGCATCGCCGTGCTGGTCGTCGCCGAGATGATCGGGGTCAAGGCTGGCCTCGGCTACTACATCGACTGGGCTCGCGGCTGGACCGCCTATGGCCATCTCTATGCCGGGCTGCTGGTCATGGCCGTGCTGTTCTCCGGCCTCACCACCCTCCTCTTCCGCATCCGTGACCGGCTTCTCGTCTGGCAGAAAGGCGTCGTGCAATGGTGATCGAATTCCCAAGCGGAGAAGCCACCGCGTCCCCCACGCGGCGCGAGGCCGCGATCACGCTGGCGCTGCTGGCGATCGTCGGCTCGACGCCTGCGCTCGCCCATGCCCATCTCGTCAGCGCCAGCCCGGCGGTCGACAGCACCGTCCGCACCGCTCCGCGCGAGGTCTCGATCAGCTTCACCGAGAAGCTGGAGGAGAAACTCTCCAGCATCACCGTGAAGGACGCCGCCGGCCGCCGCGTCGACAGCGCCGCGGCCCGGTTCGCCGACACCAGCGGCAAGAAGCTCCTCGTCGCGCTGAGCGAGTTGGCACCCGGGCGCTACACCGTCGACTGGGTCGCGGCCTCGGTCGACACCCACCGCACCAATGGCAGCTTCGCCTTCACCGTGAGGCCCTGACTTGGCCGGCGCCGCCCTCGACCTCCAGCTGCGCCTGGCGCGCAGCATCGAGCTGATGGCGGCGCTCACGGCGTTCGGGACGCTCGCGATCGCGCTTCTCGTTCCGCGCTCCTCCGGGAGTGAGCACCTGTTCGAGTTAGTCCGCCCGGCCCTGCAGCGCCTGTTGCGTCACGCGATCATCGTCGCGCTGATCGCCTCCCTCGTCTGGTTGCCGCTGCAAGCGCTGCGCGCGACCGGCGACGAGATCGGCTTGTTCGCCGCAAGCCGCCTCATCGTTGTGGAGACAGTTTTCGGCCATGCGCTGCTGATCCGCTTCGGACTGCTGGCACTCATCCTCGAAGCCGCGGGCGACCTGCGCTCGCTTTGGCGCGTGGGCTTCGCCACCTTGCTGGCCGCAGCAGCGGTGACCTTGCAACCCTGGCTCGGCCATGCTGCCGCAGCGTCGACGCCGGCTCTGCCGCTACAGATCGCGCTGCATACCGCAGCGGCCGGCCTCTGGATCGGAGCCCTGCCAGCGCTGCTCCTTGCCGCCGCGCAGCTTCCGATCGCTGAGGCGACAACCACGGTGCGGCGCTTCTCCTGGCTCGGCCTTGCTGCCGTTGGTACCATCGCAGCGACCGGACTCCTGCAATCCCTGCCGCTGGTCGGCGATCTCGGCGGCCTGTTCGGCACGCCCTATGGCCTGCTCCTGCTCGGCAAGGCGGCGGTATTCGCGACGCTGCTGGCGCTCGCCGCCCTGAACCGCTTCGTGCTGACGCCCAGGTTAGCGGCCGGCGCGCGTCGCCCGCTGCTGATCAGCATCGCGATCGAGCTCGCGCTCGGTATCGGCGCGATCGCGATGGCAGCCTGGCTCGCCAACCAGCCGCCGGGAGCGCATGAGCCGCCGGCCTGGCCCTTCCCGCTCCAGCCCGACCTGTCGCGGATCGACGAGGCCTATTTCGCCAAGGAGCTCTGGCGCGCCGCTGCGCTGACGGGCGTCGTCGGTGCGGGCCTATCGACCCTGTTCTGGCGCAGGACCCGGCTGATCGGACCGCTCGCGGCCGCCATCGCCATCGCGCTGCTCCCCTTTCCCAACCTGCCCTTGTTGGCCAAGCCGGCCTGGCCGACGAGTTTCCAGCGCTCCGAGACCGGCTTCACCACCGCCTCGATCCTGCAAGGCGAGGCGCTGCTGAAGCGCTACTGCACGCCCGACTGCTTTCGCCCGCGCGACGACCCGTCCGACCCGACGCCCTACGGGCTCTGGCAGCGCCCCGACGGCGATCTCTATGGCTGGCTGACCGAAACCTTCGACCGGATCGGGCACAGCCCCTTTCCGCACGGCACGATCGCCGGTCTCGGACCGCGCGAACGCTGGCAATTGATCGACTACTTCCGCGCCCGTATCGCCGGCACATCTGCCAGACGCAGCGGCGGCTGGCGCCATCCGGTCCTGACTCCGGACTTCCCGGCCCTATGCCGCGACGGCAGCAGCACGCTGCGCGACATCCTCGGTCGCTCCGGCCCGATCGAGATCACGATCGCAGATGAGATCAGTCCCCGCCCGGAGCCCATTCCGGACGGTATCAAGCTCACCCGCGTCCTGCTGCTGTCCCGCGACGGCGAGCACCTGCCCGACGGCTTCGACTGCCTGTCGAGCTCGCCGGACGCGCTCGCGGCGCTCGCGCTGATGACCGGGCTGGACGAAGCCCGGCTCGCCGGGGTGCGCCTGCTCGTCGACGCCAATGGCTGGCTGCGCAGCCGCATCCTGCCGGTGCATCCCAAGGCCGCTTCATCCGCCAACTGGCGGGACGAACTCGCCCACATCGTTGCCGAGCCGTTCGAAGCCGGCGGCATCGGCACCCACCGCCATTGATCCCCAACAAGGAGCACGCCGCCATGAACATCGCTGCGCCCAAGGACAGTTTCGCGGCAGCAGCCGCGCCCGTCGGACCGCGCTCGCCTGAACTGGCCGAGCTGATCGCGCGGATCGGCGACGGCGCCTCCGAGCGCGACCGCACCCGCACGCATCCTTACACCGAGATCGACCTGATCCGAGCCGCCCGCTTCGGTGCCCTGCGAGTGCCGCTCGAACATGGCGGAGCCGGCGGCTCATTGAGGGATCTGATCGAAGCGATCATCGCGCTCGGCGCCGCCGATCCGAATGTCGCGCACGCGCTGCGCAACCATTTCAGCTTCGTCGAACGCTTCGCCCAGCCGGCACTCGATCCGCAGAACGGCCGCTGGCTCGCCGAGGTCGTCGCCGGCAAGATCTTTGGCCTGGCAGCAGGCGAGCTGACCGCCTTGCCGGTTGGCGGCAGCCCGCTCGAAACGCTGCTGACGGCCGACGGCGAGGGCTATCGGCTGAGCGGCGAGAAATACTACAGCACCGGCACGCTCTACGCCGACTATGTCGTGGTGCGTGCGCAGGACAAAGGACAGCTGGCCTCGATCGTCCTGCCGGTCGATCGCGCCGGCATCACCCGCCTCGACGATTGGGACGGGATCGGCCAGCGCCTCACCGGCACCGGCACGACGCGGTTCGAGAACGTCCGGGTCGAGCCCGACGAGGTCGTCTGGGACGAGGCCGGCGGCAGCTATGCCCGGCCCTACCACACGACCTTGCCGCATATCTTCGTGACCGCGGTCGTGGCCGGGATCATCAAGGCCGTCGCGCAGGACGCCATCGCCCTGCTCCATCGCCGCGGCCGCTCCTTCGCCCACGCCCCCGCAGCGACACCGGCCGACGATCCCCTGCTGCAGCAGGTCGTGGGGCAGGTCGAGGCTGCCGCTTTTGCCGCCGAAGCGACGGTGCTCGCCGCAGCCGAGGCCCTCGACCGGGCGACGGCCTCAGCCAGCGACGGCGCCATCGACGAGGCTCTCGCGCATGAGGCCGCACTCGCCGCGGCCAAGGCCAAGATCGTCGTCGACGAACTCGCGATCCGCGCTGGCTCGCAGCTCTTCGACGTCGGCGGGGCCTCGGCGGCCAAGCGCGAGAGCAATCTCGACCGGCACTGGCGCAATGCCCGCACGCTCGCGGCTCACAATCCCGGTTCCTACAAGGCGCAGGCGATCGGCGCCCATGCCGTCAGGGGCACCGCGCTGCCAAAGACTGGCTTCTTCTAGAGACCAGCACGATCCCGGCGCGACCTGCCACGGCCGCGCCAATCCTCTTCAGTTTCCAGGAAGCCCAGCCGATGAGCATTGCCCCTTCCCCGACAGCCAATGTCCTTTGGTTTCTGCCGACGCATGGCGACGGACGCTACCTCGGCACCGCCCAGGGCGGCCGGCAGACTGATCTCGGCTATCTCCGTCAAGTCGCTCAAGCGGCGGATCAGCTCGGTTATTACGGCGTGCTGCTGCCGACCGGGCGCAGCTGCGAGGATTCCTGGATCGTCGCCTCGGCGGTCGCGCCGACCACGCAGGAACTGCGCTATCTCGTCGCTGTCAGGCCCGGCCTACAATCACCGACGGTGGCTGCGCGCATGACCGCAACGCTCGACCGTGTCAGCAATGGCCGGCTGCTGGTCAATGTCGTCACCGGCGGCGATCCCGTCGAGAATGCCGGTGACGGCATCTTCGCCGATCACGACGAGCGCTATGCGGTGACGCGCGAGTTCCTCTCGATCTATTCGGCGCTGCTGCGCGGCGAGGCGGTCGATCATCACGGTAAGCATCTCAAGGTCGAGGGTGCCCAGCTCCTCTATCCGCCGGCGCAGGAAAACGGCCCGCCACTCTATTTCGGCGGCTCCTCGCCGGCCGGCATCGCGGTTGCCGCTGAAACGATCGACAAGTACCTGACCTGGGGGGAGCCGCCCGCAGCCGTCGCGCAAAAGATCGGCATCGTCGACAAGGCGGCCAGGGCAGCGGGCCGCAAGGTCTCCTTCGGCATCAGGCTGCATGTCGTCGTCCGCGAGAGCGAGGACGAGGCCTGGGCCGCCGCCAACCGGCTGATCAGCCATCTCGACGACGAGACGATCGCGAAATCGCAGGCGACCTTCGCCCGCATGGATTCCGAAGGTCAGCGCCGGATGTCGGCGCTGCATGGCGGCCGGCGCGACAGGCTGGAGATCTCGCCCAATCTCTGGGCCGGGGTCGGCCTGGTGCGCGGCGGTGCTGGCACCGCCCTCGTCGGCAATCCCGAGCAGGTCGCGGCCCGCATCCGCGAGTATCAGGCTCTCGGCATCGACAGCTTCATCCTCTCCGGCTACCCGCATCTGGAGGAGGCCTACCGCTTCGCCGAGCTGGTCTTCCCTTTGCTCGACCTCAACCATGGCAAGCCACGCTTTTCCGGCGTCGTCAACAACGGCCCCTTCGGCGAGACGATCGCCAACGACATCAAGCCGGCACAGGCCCGCGCCACCGGCTCCTGACAGGCCATCGAGCGGCGCCGGAAAGGCGCCGCCAACATCGCTTCAGTTGCGCAGCAAGGGCAGCAACTGGTCGCCCTGCCGCCTGATCTCGGGCAGATAGGGCGTGTCGGACAGGACGAACTGGCTGATGCCGAGATCGCGGTATTTGCGCAGCGAGCGCGCGACGTCCTCGGCCGAGCCCACCAGCCAGGTGGTCCCCGCCCCGCCGCCGCCGAACTTGCCGGGCGTGGTGTAGAGGTTGTCGTCGAGCACCTCGCCCTGCGCGTGCAGGTCGAGCAGGCGCTGCTGTCCCACGGCAGTCGCGCGCTGATGGTCGTTCCAGCCGGCGCCCTTGCCCTTGGCCATCTCGGCGACCTTGGCCTCAGCCTCCGCCCAGGCCTGCTCGGTAGTGTCGCGGATGAAGGTCGTGACCCGAAGCCCGAATTCGAGCGGCGGCAGGTCGCGGTCAAGATCGCGGCTCAGCGCCTTTAGCCGCTCGATCCGCTCGCGCACGCCGTCGAGCGGCTCGCCCCAGAAGAGCTGGACATCGGCCTCGGTCGCCGCCACCCGCTCCGCTGCCTCCGAGGCACCGCCGAAATAGAGCTTGGGATGCCGGCGCTCACCCCGGACCTCGATACGCGGCACGACGGTCGATCCATCGACACGGAAGTGCTCACCGGCGAACGCGACATTCTCTTCGGTCCAGAGCTTGCGGATGAGCCGCATGAACTCCCTGGTGCGGCCATAGCGATGCGCCTGGTCGCCCTCGCTGTCGCCATAAGCGGCGAGGTTGTCCTTGCCGGAGACGATATTGATGCGCACCCGGCCGCCTGTCAGGTGGTCGAGCGTCGCCGCGGCTGAGGCGAAATTCGCCGGCCGCCAATAGCCCGGGCGGATCGCGATCAGCGGCTCGAAGGTCGTGGTGCGAGCGGCGAGCGCGGCGGCAACGGTGAAGGTGTCGGGGCGGCCCCAGCCGGTCCCGATCAACGCGCCCTTCCAGCCATGCTCTTCCAGCGCTCTCGCCTGGCTGGTCAGCGTCTCCAAGCTGTTGTGGCCCTCGACCGCGCAGTCGCCGCGATGGCCGGGCTCGACGACATTCGGGATGTACCAGAGATATTCGGATTCAAGGCTCATGTCGTCGTTTCGCAATAGGATGTCAGCGGATTTCCGGCTCGCCGAGGGAGAGCATCAGCCGGTTGGCCCAGTTGAAAAACGAGGCGGCATGGATCAGGTCGGCGATGGCGAGATCATCGAGGCCGAGGCGGCGAAGCTTGGCGACATGGCTCTTGTCGAACGCGATCGGTGTCGCCGTCAGCGCCACGGAAGCCTCGATCACGGCGTTCCAGAGCGGGTCGATATCGACGCCGACGCCTTCATCGAGCAGGCGCTGGACATCGTCGCGGCGCTTCGAATGCGTGGTTGCGAAGCGGGCATGGACCGAAGCGCAGTAGATGCAGCCATTGCTGCGCGAGACCGCTGCCGCGGCGAGCTCGCGCTCGGCCCGCGGCAGGCCTGCGCGGGTGTTGTAGAAGATGTCCTTGTCGGCCAGGGTCCGGGCGCGAAGGATGTCGGGATCATGTGCAAGCAGCCGGAAATAAGGGCTCTTGGCGCGGGCGATGTCGACCAGCCCCTCCTTCTGGCGCTCGGTCAGGGCCTCTTCGGGGACGGGGTCGAGCCAAGCATTCCAGCCGAGTTCGTCCTGGGTGAAGACGGTCGGGATCGCGGCCTTCGGATGGTCGAGCGTGGTAGCGGTCATCAAGTCGCTCCGTGGTCGAATGGCATCAGGAACCGAGAACGCGCAGGCCCTGCGCGGCGCGGATCTGGAAGGAGAGGAAGGCGACGATCTGCGACAGGGTGACGATCGCGGCGGTGTTCCAGCCGGCCTGCTGCAGGAGCGCGAGATGAGGCGCCTGAGCGTCCCGCAGGTGGAAGACCAGCAGGTGGACATGGTCGAGCGCAGCCGAAAGGCGCTCGCCCAGGACTGCACGATCCGACGGCTCGGTGCTGAAGATCGGTCCGGCCAGGTTCTCGCGCGAGAGCGGCCCACTCGGATAAGCGCCGTATGGACCAGCGGTCGCAGCTCTTTTCGCCTGGCTGCGCAACACTCCGACGAGGCCGTCAGCATCGGGTCGTTGTTCGAGCAGCTGGAGATAGTGGTTGGCGGCCGGGCCGTCGGCATCGTGCAGCAGCGCGACGAAGGCCGCGACCGCATGACGTTCGGTTGCCGTGACCTCCGCCTCGTCACCCGTCTCGAAGAGAGCGTCATAGCTCGCCTGGACGTTGCGGCGCGTCTCCGGCCGCTCGTGCCGGACGACGTCGAGGGTCGAGCCGACGCTGACCCCGGCGAGGCGGTCGAGGATATCCGGCGTTGCGTGGTCGGTCATGGCAGGCCTCACTGTTGAAGGGCGGCAGCGTCTGCGCGCTGCCGGGACAATTGCGGCTCCGCTTCACGGGGCGACGAGCGCCAGCCGAGTGCCGGCGCGACCTCGGTTGCGGCGAGTTCGACCGAACGCAGGATCGCCGGGTGCGGCGGGTCGACCGAGTGGACCTGGAATACGATGTCGGTGACGCGCGGCAGCACGCTGTCGGCTTCGAGCGAGGCGATCACGTCGCCCGGCGCGCCGACATGAGTGTCGAGCGTCCTGATCAGCCCCGGCAGGCTGCGATCGGGAATCACATGGCCGCTGGCGAGGAAGCGGTCGAGCACGCGGTTGAGCCCGATCTCGGCCAGCTTCAGCGCCTCGGCGCGGCTGTCGGCGACGAAGAGCGAGCGCGAGGCCATGATGCGCGGCGGAATGCCGGCCGGCAGGTTGGCGAGATAGGCATCGACGATCGGGTGCTGGATCTCGGGCAGGGTCGCATCCGGATTGTCGCGGCTGCGCGGTTGGGTGCGCGACAGCATCAGCCCGGCGCCGGCCCGGCCGATCCGCTCGGCCCCGGCGACCGAGAAGGTCGCGTGCCAGACCCGGTCCGCCAGGGTGCCGGCCTCGGGGTAGAGCCGGTTCTTGTCATGGCCGAGCGCATCACCCTTCCAGGCTGCGAGCAGCCTGTCGAGATTGCGCGCGAAGATCCCGGTGCGCTCGTCCTTGTCGAGACCGAAGGCGAGGAAGGTTTCGGGTGTCGCGCCGGTGCCGAGGCCGACTTCGAGCCGGCCGCCCGACAAAAGGTCGACCACCACCGTATCCTCGGCGGTCCGGACCGGATCCTCCATCGGCAGGATGATGATGCCGGTGCCAAGCCTGATCCGGCTCGTCCGCGCCGCGACATAGGCAAGAAAAGGCAAGGGCGACGGCAAGCCGCCCTCATCGCGATGGAAATGGTGTTGCGCGACCCAGGCGCTGTCGAAGCCGTGTCGTTCGGCATGACCGATCTGCTCGACTGCCAGCCGGTAGCGTTCGCCGGCGGGCGCGTCATCTAGCAAACGAGTGAAGAAGCCCAATCGTTTCGCTGTCATGCTGCCTCCGCGCCGCCGAGATAGGCGTCCCTGATCCTGGCATCGACGAGCAGGTCGGCGGCCCTGCCTTCGAGCACGATCCGCCCTGTCTGCAGGACATAGCCGCGATGGGCGATCTGGAGGGCGAGGCTGGCGTTCTGCTCGACCATGAAGATGCTGACGCCTTGACCGTTGATCTCGCGGATCAGCGCCAGGACGCGCTCGACCCAGAGCGGCGACAGGCCCATGGTCGGTTCGTCCATGATGACGATGCGCGGGCGCCCCATCAAAGCGCGTGCCATCGCCACCATTTGCTGCTCGCCGCCGGACAGCGTGCCGGCCTGCTGCGAGAGCCGCTGCGCGACGCGCGGGAACAGCGCCAGCACGCGCTCGAGATCGGCCGAGATCGCCGCCTTGTCGTCGCGGGTGAAGGCGCCCATCAAGAGGTTCTCGCGCACGCTCATCGCCCCGAAGAGACGCCGCGCCTCCGGCACGGTACCGACGCCGAGCCGGACGATCTGCGGCGTCTTCAGCCTGAGGGTCGAGACGCCGTCTACGCGGACATCTCCGGCCGCGGGTTTCACCAATCCGAGGATGAGCTTCATCGTCGTCGACTTGCCGCTGGCATTGCCGCCGAGCAGGCAGACGATCTCACCCTTGCCGACTCGTAGCGACAGGCCGAAATGCGCTTGCACCGGGCCGTAGAAGGTATCGACGCTCTCGAGATCGAGGATCGGGGATGCGGTGTCCGTCATCGCTCGCCCCTCACGCGCTCGCCGCCGCGGGCTGGGCGGCATCAGCCGGGTCGGTGGCCCGGTTCTCGCCCCCGACACCGCCATGGCCGAGATAGGCCTCGATCACTGCCGGATCGTTACGCACGGCGAGCGGCAGGCCCTCCGCGATCTTGCGGCCGTCGTCGAGCACGACGACGCGGTCGGAGAGCCGCATCACCATGTCGAGCTTGTGCTCGATCAGCAGGATCGTCTGCCCGCGCGCCTTGAGGCCGGCGATGATCTCCAGCATTTCGGCCGTCTCGGTCTGGTTCATGCCGGCGGTCGGCTCGTCGAGCAGCAGCAGCTTCGGCTTTGCGGCGAGCGCCCGGGCGATCTCGACGCGGCGACGATTGGCATAGGAGAGGCTGTAGGCCGGCTGGTCGATGCGCGGCAGCAGCCGCTCGCCGAAGATCGCCAGGATCTCGCGCACCTCCGCGCGCAAGGCGGCCTCCTCGGCCCTGACCGAAGGCGGGCGGACCAGCGCCAGAGCCAGCTCGGCCAGCGGTCCGATCACCGGCCAGTTCGGGCGGACCGCGCGCAATCGGCGATGCGCCCCGACCAGCACATTGTCGGCGACGCTCAGGTTCGCGAAGACACGGCCGTGCTGGAAGGTTCGGGCGAGGCCGGCGGCGGCGACTGCCTCCGGTGGCTTGCCGGTGATGTCCGTGCCGTCGAAGCGGATCGAGCCTTCATCGGGCTTGTCGAGCCCGCTGATCAGGTTGAAGGCGGTGGTCTTGCCGGCACCGTTGGGACCGATGACGCTGACGAGTTCGCCCTCGGCGATCGCAAGGTCGATCCCGGCGACGGCAGTGAGGCCGCCGAAGCGGCGCACCAGACCGCGCGCCTCGAGCAGCGGGCGGGGCGGCTCGACCGAGGGCAGAGGAAAGGGGGCAGTCATGGCGCTTCTCCTCAGACGGTGCCGAGCAGGCCTTGCGGCCGGAAGCGGACGAGCAGAAGGAGCGCGATGCCGTAGAGTAGGATGCGGTACTCGGCCGCGACGCGGAACACTTCTGGCAGGCCGATCAGCGCCAGCGAGCCGAGGATCGCGCCGCCGACATTGCCCATGCCGCCGAGGATCGCGATGGTCAGCGCCAGCACCGAGATCTGGGTGTTGAAGGTCTCGTGGTTGATGAACGAGTACATATGCGCGGTGAAAGCACCGCTGATCCCGGCGAAGAAGCCGCCGAAGGCGAAAGCGAGGCCCTTGTAGCGGTTGAGCCCGATGCCGAAGGAGCGCGCCGCGACATCGTCGTCACGCACCGCCCTGAGCGTGCGGCCGAGATGCGAGCCAAGCAGACGCAGCTGCAGCAGCGCGAGAGCCGCCATCAATGCGAAGGCGAACCAATAGATCGCATTGGTGTCGTAGAGCGCATGGCCGAAGAGCTCGAGCGGCGGGATGGCGGCGACGCCGATCGGCCCGCGTGTCACGCTCTCCCAGTTCAGGATCACGAGCGCGACGATCTCGCCGATGCCGAGCGTCGCGATCGAGACATAATGGCCGCGCAGGCGGAAGGCCGGCGAGACCAGGAGCGTGCCGAGGCTCGCCGCCGCAAGGCCGCCGCAGAGCAAGGTCAGCCAGACCGGCCAGCCGAAATCTGAGGCCAGCAGCGCCGAGGTGTAGCCGCCGATGGCGAGCAATGCGGCGTGACCGAGCGAGACCTGCCCGCTCGTCCCGGCGACGAGCGTCAAGCTCAAGCCCAGCAGCGCGTAGAGCCAGGCATTGGTCAGGGTCTGGATCAGGTAGCCATTGTCGATCAGCAGCGGCAGCGCGACGAAGAAGGCGCCGGCGGCGGCGATGAGCGGGAGCGGCGTCGCCACCGGCTTGCTCGGCGCGACGAAAGTGCCGGTCATCGGCTCGGGCGGCAGCTGGCGGCGGCTGGCGAACAGCCCGTTCGGCCTGAGCACCAGGATCGCGATCAAGAGAATGAAGGCGAAGAGGTTGCGGTAGCTCGTGCCGAGCAGCGCGACGCCATAGCTCTCGATGACGCCGAGCAAGAGCGAGCCGACGATCGCGCCGGGCACATTGCCGACGCCGCCGACCACCTCGGCGACGATGCCCTTCAGCGTCGCCTCGAAGCCCATCGTCGGGGTGATGACGTTGTAGTACATCCCGACGAGCACGCCGCCGACGCCGCCCAAGGCAGAGGCGATGGCGAAGACGATCAGGTTGACCCTGTCGACATCGACGCCCATGGCCCGGGCCGCGTCGCGGTCGAGCGCCGTAGCGCGCACCGCCCAGCCCCATTTCGTCAGCTTGAGGAAGGCGAAGAGCGCGGTCGCCGCGACGATGCCGATGCCGCCGATCAGCAAATCGAGCACGCCGATCGAGCCGCCGCCGATCGCGACGCGCCAGTTCGGCAGCTGCATCGGCACCGAGCGCGGATCAGGGCTGAACAAGATCTGCACGGTCTGGTCGAGCACGAAGCTGAGGCCGATGGTCGCCAGGAGCGGGGCGATCCGCGGCGCGTCCGCCAGCGGGCGAATGCCGAAGCGCTCGATGACGATGCCGAGCAGGCCCGTCAGTACAACCACCAGCGCCAGCGTCACCGGGAACGGCGTCTGCAGAACCGAAACCGCGACCCAGCCGACATAGGCGCCGACGACATAGACCGAACCGTGCGCAAAATTTATCAGGCGGCTGACGCCGAAAATCAGCGCGAGCCCGACCGCCAGCAACGCGTAGATGTTGCCGATGATCAGACCGTTGACGGTGTGATCGAACCAGGAGGTCATCGGTTGGTCTGACGCGTCAGTTCGTCTTCACCCCATCCCACAGCGTGAAGCGCCCGTTACGCACCACGAGCTGAGCGCTCTGGGCGCCCAGGATGCGGCGCGTCTCGGTGTTGAAGGTGGCCTTGCCATAGACCACGCTCGGCACGTCCTTCACCTTGGCCAGCGTGTCCCGGATCGTGGTGCGGTCCAGGTTCGGCGCCTCGCGCAGCACCTGACCGAAGAGAACCACCGTGTCATAGGCGTAAGCGTTGAAGGCGTCCGGCTCCTTGCCGTACTTGGCCTGGAACGCGGTGACGAAGGTCTGAACCTCGGGGCGCGGATCCTCCGGGAAGAAGCGCGCATTGGTGAAGACGCCTTCCGAGGCCTCGGCGCCGAGTTCGATGAACTTCGGCGAATAGATCGAGCTCGACGCCGCGATCGGAACGGTGACGCCGGTCTGGCGGGCCTGGCGGACGATGAGGGCTCCATCGGCATAATAGGAAACCAGGAAAAGCCCGTCTGGCTTTGCGTCGCGCACGCGCACCAGTGTCGAGCGGAAGTCCTTCTCGTCGGGCTGGTAGCCTTCGGCGGCAACGACCTCGGCGCCCAGCTCCTTGGCCGTGGCGGCGAAATGGTCCTTGCTGGTGCGGCCCCAGTCGGTGTTCAGGAACAGGATCGCAATTCGCTTCAAGCCGACCTTGTTGACGACGTAGGTCGCATTCAGCGGCTGCTCGTCGGCCTGGCTGACCGAATTGCTCCAGATGAAGTCGCCCGTCTTGGTGAAGTTCGGATGCGAATTGGTGAAACCGAACTGGACAAGCCCGGCGCGCTGGTAGATCGGCGAGGCCGCCATCGAGGCCGGGCTGGCGAAATCGCCGAGCTCGGCGACGATGCGCTTGTCGGCGACGAATTTCTGCGCGACCGCGACGGTCTGCTTCGGGTCGCTCTGCGTATCCTCGAAGACATAGCGCAGCGGCCGCCCCTTGATGCCCCCTGCTCCATTGATCTGGTCGAGCGCCAGATCGAAGCCCTGCTTCCATTGCGCCCCGTATTGCGCGTTCGGCCCGGTCAGCGGCCCGCTCACGCCAAGCAGGATTGGCTCACCGGTCGGCTCAACGGCGAAGGGAGCGCCGGTCGTGGAAGCCAGGATGATGGCGGCGGCCACAGAGCGCGTAAGCACGCGACGGCTGATCATGTGTTGCTCCGGAAGGTGCCTCGGGCCGCCGGCAGGCGGCGTTCGCTATCACCGTCAGAGTGCTCTCCAGCTGATGGGGCGGTCAATGAAACGTTCTTTCAAAGGAACGCTACAGACAGAACAGCCATCTCAACAGCGTGAGAAAAGGGGAAGATACTTCCCCACGGTCGGGAACGCGTCTACGACGGGGAAGAAATCCGCTGCAAACATACAAATTTTGTAGGATTCACTCGCGCGTTGCCTTTTCTCGCCGGCCGCCCGTTCGTCTATAAGAACGGAGACTCTCCTCTGGAGGGCTGTTCCACCGGCGGCAAGGCTTTGCGGATCATGCCGTGGCAGCCCACAATCTGATGGACAGCAGATGCTCTGGACGATCGGTGGAGAAGGCGAGGTCCGGGCCAACCGGTTCGCCACATGTCGATGACCTCCCAGCCGCAGGCCGAATGTCCGCAAATGGCGCAGAATAGACGAGCGTCCGTCGCAGGCGCTGCAAGCCATTATTGTGTTCTGGCTCCCGAGCTGCCGCTCGGCCAAACCGATCAGGTCCAATCAACCGCGGGCGACGATGAGCGGGTTTACGAATTTGGCTAGGTGCGGCACTCTGCCCACTTCGCCGCAATTCTATTCGCTGATGTTCATCGGCAACCTCAACGAACGTTGGCCTTTATGATGGCCTCCATCTGCAGATTTGAATTAAGTTATTATGTTTATCAGCTATTTAGAAATGTTGTTCAAGTCCCTCTCCCGCTACCATCCCTGCGAATTCAGACAGATTTCACGGCCAGCCTAGGCAGACGACTCTCGCCAGCCGAAAGCTCCGCGTGACCGCACCGCGGCAGCATGCTTGCATGCCGTGCGTCACTGCGGCGTGGAGAGCGTTTGATGGCCTATCGGCATGTCATCGGCCAGACGACCTACCGGTTCGGCGATCTGCGCGAGCTGATGGCCAAGGCGACGCCGCCGCGCTCTGGCGACGAACTCGCCGGGCTTGTCGCCGCCACCGCCGAGGAGGCGGTCGCGGCGCGCTTCGCCCTCGCCGACCTGCCGCTCGCGACCTTCCTCACCGAAGCGCTCGTCCCCTATGAGGACGACGAGATCACGCGGCTCATCATCGATGGGCATGACCGCGCCGCCTTCGCTCCGGTCGTGAGCCTGACCGTCGGCGCGTTCCGCGACTGGCTGCTTTCCGATGCGGCGACGAGCGATGTGCTGGCGCGGCTGGCGCCAGGAATCACGCCAGAGATGGCGGCCGCGGTCTCGAAGATCATGCGCCTTCAGGACCTCATCTCCGTCGCCCGCAAATGCCGGGTCACCACGCGCTTTCGCAACACGATCGGCCTGCCGGGCACGATGGCCGTGCGGCTGCAGCCTAACCACCCGGCCGACGATCCGCGTGGCATCGCCGCCTCCATCCTCGACGGGCTCAGCTACGGCTGCGGCGATGCGACGATCGGCATTAACCCGGTCTCCGACAACCTGTCGGTGCTTAGCGATCTGCTCCATCTCCTCGACGAGGTCATCCAGCGCTTCGCCATCCCGACGCAGGGCTGCGTCCTGACCCACGTCACCTCGACCATCGAGTTGATCGGACGTGGCGCTCCGGTTGACCTGGTCTTTCAGTCCGTCGCCGGGACGGAATCCGCCAACCGCTCCTTCGGCGTCGATCTCGCCATTTTGCGCGAAGCCCACCAGGCCGGCCTGTCGCTGAAGCGCGGCACGCTCGGCAGCAATGTCATGTATTTCGAAACGGGCCAGGGCTCGGCATTGTCGGCCGAGGCACATCACGCCGTCGATCAGCAGACGCTCGAGGCGCGTGCCTATGCGGTTTGTCGAGCCTTCGATCCGTTGCTGGTCAACACCGTGGTCGGCTTCATCGGCCCGGAGTATCTGTACAACGGCAAGCAGATCATCCGCGCCGGGCTGGAGGATCATTTCTGCGGCAAGCTGATGGGTGTCCCGCTTGGCTGCGACGTCTGTTACACCAACCATGCCGAGGCCGATCAGGACGACATGGACGCGCTGCTGACGCTGCTCGCCGCCGCCGGCGTAACCTATGTCATGGGCGTGCCCGGCGCCGACGACGTGATGTTGAACTACCAGTCGACCTCCTTTCACGACCAGCTCTATATCCGCGACTTGCTGGGGCTGAAGCGGGCGCCGGAATTCGAGGCCTGGTTGCAAGACCAGGGCATCAGCGGCGGTGACGGCCGGCTGCTGCCGCAAGCGGCCGCGGCCCGTCTGCTCTCCTCCTTCGCCGCACTGGAAACGCGATGAGCGAGATCGAGAGCTGGAAGCGGCTTGCCGCGCTCACACCGGCCCGCATCGCGCTCGGGCGCGCCGGCTCCGGGCTGCCGACCAGCGAAACCCTGCGCTCCGCGCTCGCGCATGCCCGCGCCAGGGACGCGGTCCATGCCGCCCTCGATACCGACATGCTGGCGCGCGAGATCGGCAAGCTCGGCCTGCAGCTCATCCGCGTGCAGAGCCGCGCGCCGACCCGGGACTCCTATCTCCTGCGCCCAGATCTCGGCCGCAGGTTGTTGCCGGCCGACCGGGAGGCGGTAGCGGCAGTAGCGACGGATCCGGTCGATCTCTCGATCACCATCGCCGACGGTCTCTCGGCGAGCGCGGTCCAGGCCCATGCGCTTCCTGTCCTGCGCTCGCTTGTCGATCATGTGCGGAGCGCCGGCTGGCGCCTTGGCCCGATCGCCCTGGCCACACAGGGCAGGGTCGCGCTCGCCGACGAGATCGGCGAATTGCAGCGGGCGCGGCTCGCGCTGATCCTCCTGGGCGAACGTCCCGGGCTGTCGACGCCCAACAGCCTCGGCCTCTATCTGACCTACGCGCCACGCCCCGGCCGGCAGGACGGCGAACGCAATTGCATCTCGAACGTGCATGACGCCGGATTATCGGCTGCCGAGGCTGCGGCGCGCGCCGCTTGGCTGATCCGCGAAGCCTTCGCGCGGAGCCTTACCGGTGTTGCGCTCAAGGATGAGAGCGGCGCGCGCGCCGCCCGGGAGATCCGTCCAGGCTCCGGTTGCGCAGATGGCGAGCAGCCGCCTAGCTGATCCGCGAGGTGCGTGATGATCGTCGGCCGCGCCCGGCTCGAGCCGGCGGCGTGATTGCATATTGGCGGCCGGTTCAGAGCCGCCATCGGTTCGTCGCCCACCATGCTGCCGCCACGATGGCGACCATGCCGAGCGTGACAAGAAGCGCCTCGCCTATCGAGCCGGCTCCTTCCGTGCGCCCATGAAATTCGTGAACCATGCGCCGTCGACGACCTCCGTCGAGTCGTCGCGCCATTGCGCCGTCACCCGGCACAGCAGTTCGATCTCATCGAAGGAGAGATCGAAAAACGGCAACAGCATCGGGTTGCCGACGATCGAGCGATCGCTCTCGGCTACAGCCTCGCCGTCCATGAACCGTCCCCCCATGCGTCGCCCTCGCATCGGCTCCTTCCGGAGCGCGCCGAGGCAACATCAATCTTATCCGTCCCACCACACCCAAATGGGAGGCATGGCGGACATATTGTTCCCTATGGTACCGATTTCGGCGAATTCGCATAGAGCCTTCGGCGCCGGCGCATTTTGAACAGTGGGGATCACGGCGCCAGATGG